>JAWCPE010000008.1:0-25357 GCA_038870415.1 Bathyarchaeia archaeon | reverse complement strand
CAACGGTAGTAGGGATACGCCCCGTGGAGCATCAGCCGGAGGGAGGGTCCTCTCACGCATGATGAGCCCGGCCAAGCCGCATCATGCGTGAGCAAGGACCTCCCAACCCAAATCCCTTAAGTTAAAGGAGCCGAGCCTAGATAGATGTAGTGTCCTGGAATCTTTCCCCCCTTGTTGGAGGTTTTCTCACGCATATGTTCTCACCCTTCTCGGCAATTTTCGAAGATGGGCTTCTGCTGGCGTCTCGGCCCCTTCGAGGTCTAGGCTTAGGTGGGGACACTAGAGCCCCTCCACTTAGGGGAAAGACTTAAGTCTAAACGGCTTCGACTGTATCGCGTCTCAGGTGGAGCTGCAAGGGCTTGTCTGTCGTCGTAGAGACGAAGGACCTGGCGAAGCAGTACATCCTGCGTGGCGAGGTCGTCCACGCGCTTAAGGGCGTCAATATCACCATAGACAAGGGCGAGTACCTCTCCATCATGGGCCCCAGCGGAAGCGGTAAGACGACGCTCTTCAACATGATCGGGGGGCTCGACGACCCTACCTCCGGAGAGGTTCTCATCGAGGGCATAGATATCGCGAAGATGTCCGGAAGACAGAAGGCCGCCTTGAGATGCTTCAGGGTAGGCTTCATCTTCCAAACCTTCAACCTCATCCCTGTGCTCACGGCTCAGGATAACGTGGCGCTTCCCATGATCTTCGCGGGCATGTCGAAGGAGGAGCGGAACAAGAAGGCCGCGGAGCTTCTCACAACCGTCGGGCTGGGGGAGAGGCTCCACCATCGGCCTACGGAGCTGAGTGGCGGGCAGCAGCAGAGAACCGCCATAGCTAGGGCGCTCGCGAACGACCCGGCCATAATCCTAGCGGATGAGCCTACAGGTAACCTAGACCTGAACACAGGCTTCGCCATCGTGCAGCTTCTCTATAGGCTCAAGACGGAGCGGACGACCACAGTCATCTGCGCAACTCACGACCTGAAGATGATAGATGTCTCCGACAGGATCGCCTGGATCCGAGACGGACAGATAGAACGCATAGAGCGAAGACAGACCGTCGGCCTCGCCGCAGACGAGGTTAAGATCGAGGTCTAGCACTAGGCTACGGCATCTAGGAAGCACCCCAGCGAGCTAGGGCATGTCCCCTCTCCCATAGTGTGCTGAGTCAAACTTGAAGCAACGAAGCCTGCCTGAGCGAGCTTACGTGCGCGGCGCGTCTCAGCATCGTCCGTGTTTCAAAGCTTAAATGGATAGAGGCTGCTCGATCGGCGAGGCTTACGCTTTGACCATGAGATCAGGCTTTGCAGTTATCGTCGTAGCGGTCGTCCTTCTCGCTCCTCTGGTGCTAGGCCTAGTCTCTCCTGTCGAGGCTCAAGCATCACAGCAGCCTAGGGTGATACTCCTCTCAGCTCCAGGGCTCCGTCAAGACCTTCTTGACGCCCTCATCGCGCAAGGGGAACTCCCGAACATCGAGAGCATGGTTGAGGGGGGGAGCGTAGGCCTCTTAGCCGGTGTTTACCCCTCGAATAAGTATTCCTCCGAGGCTTCCTTGGTGACAGGTGTCTATCCTAAGACGCATGGAGTGCTAGGCGGGGAGTACCATGCTAGAGAGACGCCTCTAAGCTATCGCGTTCCCAGCGTCAACTCGACGAGCATCCTGCCACCCGCGGAACCTTTCTGGCTAGCCGCTCAGGAGCAGGGGTTGAACGTGACGCTCGTAAACTTCCCCTTCTCTTGGCCGGCGCGTAGGAACGAGACCGTAGTAGATGTGTCGGCAGCTTCACTGCTGCCTTCTAGGCTTTACACAACGCGTCAGTTACTCGCAGGGGAGACCGGCATCAGCCTGTTTCAAGCGGACCTTACGCTCTGGGGCTACACGTTACGAGACCCCCGAGAGCCGCCGCCGAAGGAGACCCAGCTCACCATAGAGGGGAGCAACGAAACCCTATACGCTCTAGTTGTGGACTCGAAGCTGCAGGGCGTCTACGATTGCCTCTATATCTCCAAGACGAGGGGCCTCTCTGCCGCCTTGGCCCTGTTGACCACGGACGCACCGTGGAGTCCGCCTATCCGAGTTCCCGTCGGGGGGAGTGAAGCCGTCTTCAAGCTGAGGCTGCTGGAAGTCTCAGCAGACGCGGCGAGAGTGACGGTCTACAGGACCGAGGTAAGAGCTGCGACGGGTTTCGCCGAGCCGAGCGAGATATCGTCAGCTTTGATGAACCAGACCTTGTTGCCACTCGAGTCGCCCGACTGGAAGGGTCTCTCCCAAGGCTGGTTCGGCGAAGACGTCTATATGGAGACGTTCGAGATGGCCGCCGACTGGTACCTGAACTCGACCGCCTACTGCCTGAACAAGACGCTGTGGCAGGCCTTCGTGGCCTCCTACCCCCTAGTCGCGGAGCTGCAGGAGGCTTTCCTAGGCTACGTGACCCCAGGTCACCCACGTTACCAGGCAGGCGTGAAAGATGCGTATCTCAACCGCATAGGACGAGCCTACGTTCGCCTAGACGCGCTCGTCGGTTCACTCCTCTCACAGATGGACGAGAATACGCTTCTGGTACTGGTCTCGCCTAGTGGCTCAACGCCGGTGGCCAGGGTCTGCTATGTCAACCGTTGGCTGCGCGACCGGGGATGGCTTGCCACAACCGCGGAGGGCGAAGTGGACTGGAGCCTGACGAGGGCCTACTACCTCGGTGACGGCCAGCTCTTCGTCAACCTCGCAGGGCGAGAGGTGAACGGCACAGTCCCAGTATCGGAGTATCCCTCTTTCATCGCGGAGTTGTCGAGCGCGTTGACCTCCGCGCCTGTTGCGCTCGTGGTGTCCCCCTCCTCGATGGGGTTGCTTGGGCTTGGAACCGATAGGGCGGGCGACCTCGCTCTGGTCCCGGCCTCAGGCTGGGCTCTAAGCGACGCCCTAGGCGGCAACGAGACTACCGCCCAGAGCCCGCCGTACCTGACGGGGGAACTAGGCCTATACCCGATCCATGACGGAGCCGAAGGCTTCATCGCGATTAAAGGCCCCTACGTGACGAACCGGCAGCTCGGCAAGGCGCAGGTCGTCGATGTGCGGCCGACCCTAACAGCGTTCCTAAGACTGAAGTGGACGGACGACTACGATGGCAGGCCCCTCTCCTCGGCTTTCACGGTTAAGGTTGGGGACCAGACGGTTGTAAACCAAGGCATAGTGGCCCTAGACGGTATTCGCGCCCTTGAGAAGCAGCTTACAGACCTGCAGGGCACGGTCTCGAAGGTTAAAGCTGAGGCCGCGGTCTACCCGTTCGTCGCCGGGCTTATCAGCGTCGTCATCGGACTCGCCGCCGGCTCAGCGATAGGCCGCAGACGGCACGGTTAGACCCTCGCATGCCTCTCGCGATGCTCGTCTCTTCCCAAGGCTTGGCGGCCTCTCGCCCTTCAGGAGAGCGGCTGCCCGGCAGGATGGATGAATCTAAGCCGGACTTGGACTCGCCGAGTTAAGTTATATATCCCACGCGTGGGAATCTGATGGAATCGTTCCGTCGTCCCTCCGGGTGGCGCTCATGGTGAGACTCTTCGGCCAGAAGAAGGAGCGGAGAGCGGAGCCCCCCGGGGACCAGCCTAAAGCTGAGCAGCCCCCAGCGTCGAGGGTCCAGCTGACGGTGACGCAGACCGCAGCTGACCGCGCCAGGAGGGAGCTGCGACTCTTAGAAGTGCAGAGAGACGTCGCCCAGTACGCTTTGACACGGATCTTCGAGGCCGAAGCGGGCGGCCAGATAACCCAGGAGGAACGCGACAGACTCGCGGAGCGGTACAAGAGCGAGATGAAGATGCTGGAGGAACGGATCGGCCGCGAACAGATGCTGGTCGAACTCCGCGAGCTGGAGCTGGGCCAGTCGGAACTCGTCAAGATATTTGACGAGAAGTTCAACGAGCTGGATAGGAGAATCCAAGCGATCAGGGTCAAGCTCGGGTACACGGTTGCGCCGCAGGAGCCCCAGGCTCAAGCCAAGCCGGCTGCGGAGCCTGAGCCTGAGTCCCCGGCGGGAAGGAAGCCTAGGGCGCCGAGGCCCCCCAGAGATGAGCCTCCGAAGAGCAAAGCTGAGATGGAGATAGAACGGCTGCAGGAAGAGGTGAGAAAGGCCCTAGAGAAGCTTGAACAGATCGAGCTAGAGGGCTGAAGACTTGACTACACCTGACTGGAGAGAGGAGGCGAAGAGAAAGGCGGCCTTTCAGGCCGCTAAGCTCGTGAACGATAACTCAGTCATAGGCTTAGGAAGCGGCTCGACCGCCGCCCTGGTGATCGAGGAGCTGGGGCGAAGAGTCTCCTCGGAGAAGCTGAGGGTCCTAGGAGTGCCCACCTCATACCAGGCAGCTCTAGCAGCGGCGAAGGCAGGTGTGCCGCTAACGTCCTTAGACGAACACCCAGTACTCGACTTGGCGATCGACGGCGCCGACCAGGTTGACAGGGCTTGGAACGCGATAAAAGGAGGCGGCGGCTGCCTCACGCGGGAGAAGATCGTCGCGTCCGCTGCCCGCGAGTTCGTCGTCGTCGTCGATGGGGAGAAGATGGTCGAGACGCTCGGGCAGAACAGGCCTGTTCCCGTGGAGGTTCTGCCTTTCGCCGTGACACCTGTCTTGAAGAGGCTGGAGCAGATGGGCGCCTCCCCAGTTCTTCGGACCTCCGGCGGGAAGGTAGGCCCCACGGTGACGGATAACGGCAACTTCATCCTAGACGCGGACTTCGGCCCCATACGCGATGTGCGGGCTCTCGAGGCGAGGGTGAAGATGACCCCGGGCGTCGTCGAGGTCGGCCTCTTCTCCGAGATGATCGACAGGTTGATCGTAGGGTCGAGGGATGGCGTACGTGTCTACACCAGGGCTTAGCGAGCGGAAAGGTTCTGGTCGCCGGTCGGAGAGGTCACTCCGCAGGCTCCTTGCTGTAGGAGACGTGGAGAGTGGTCAGCCGTGTCTTCAAGGCGGCTCTCTTCTCAGGCCCCGCCGTCTTCGGCCTGAGGTCGGCGAGGTCGAGCAGCAGGCAGTACTTGAGTATCTGGAGCGCCCTCTGGCTGGCAGGGTCTAGGCTGCACATGTACCTGTCGTACGCGGCGAAGAGCCTCTCAGCCGCCTCTTCGTCCCCTATCTCCTCGTCCTGTCCCACCGAGTCGAGCGACTCGTATATCAAGAGCCCAGTATAGTCGTAGCTCAGCCTTCGCCTCGCAAGCTTGAACAGGTCGTTCGCGACCTCTTCCAGCTCAGCTTTCTTCAAGATGAAGCCGACCGCAACAACCTTTCCGGCTGGGAATATAAGCTAAGCGTGTCGTGGCCGCCGTGGGGCTAACGTCGCTTGACGAAGGCGTTGAACCTTGCGAGGGCTTCAGCCTCAGCCATCGGCTTAGGTGGGCTCTTAAACCCGTAGGCTGAAACCTCGTTTAGGGGCCCGCTGAGGCCTCGGTCGAGGCCTATCTTGACCCCTCTGATGGCGTCTAGGAGGAGGTTAACCCCGTTCGGGGCGTCCGCAGTTGTGAACTTCGCATCTATCACGACGGGGGTTCCAGCTAGGAAGTGGCCCTCGATCCAGAGGTAGCTCGTCCGCTCATTCCGGAGGAACTCGACGTAGTCCGTCGTCCCCGCAGTCACTGGCACCGGGTATGGGAGGCTGGACATTATCGAGGCGGCCTTTATCCGACGTTTGAGAACGTTCCTATCTCGGTCTAGGGCGTTCAGGTTCTCCGCGCCGCCGCCTACGTCCAGAGCGTAGCTCCTGTCCACGTGTACGCCACGCCTGTTGAGGGTTTCGAAGATAGCCCTGTGGAGTATCGTGGAGCCAACCTGGTCCATGAGGTCGTCCCCCACCAGAGGCAGCTTGGCCTCCTTGAAACGCTTCGCCCAAGCCTTTCTGCTGGCTATCCGGTTCGGCGTCGCGTTTACGAAGCCGCATCCGGCGCGAACCGCCTCACCTGCGTAGAACTCGGTAGCCTTCACCGCGCCGCTCGGCGTCATGTTGACAACGACATCTGCGCGGCTGCGTCTCAGCTCTTCCGCTACCTGGGCGGGAGGCGAGGCATCAACCTCGAGAACGTCCTTCGAGAAGGGGCCGACCCCGTCCAGAACCGGGCCTTTGACCACCTTGACCCCCAGAGCGGGGACCTCAGAGATCAGAGGCGCGTCGTTCGGCGGGGAGAAGATCGCTTGGCTTAGGTCTCTGCCCACCTTCCTAGAGTCGATGTCGAAGGCTGCGACGAACCGTACGTCAGAAACCTTGTAGCCGCCCAGCTCCGGGTGCATGATCCCTTCAAGACTGGCCCCCTTCGGCCCGCCATACAAGGTGACCGCCTGAACGAGGGCTGAGCAACAGTTTCCGACGCCGACGAGGCCGACTCTAACCTCTGCCATCTAGGCACCGCTGGCTAGTTTCCTTGCACGGCAGATAAGGTTTGCCTGCACCCTGTTCTTCCGCAGCCTGCGCTGAAGCCAGCTCGTTGAAGCCCTCCATCGATAGGCAACCGTTTTACCGTGCCTAGACGTGGACTAGGAGGGGCTCCGCGGCTTTCTAGGGGGGAGCAGCGGCAGGTTGGCGGAGAAGCCTACTAGGTCCAGGGACCGTGTCGCTGTCGAGTACAGCGAGAAGCATTGGTCTCTGCTCGTAAGGCTGCGAGGCTTAGCTCTGGCCACGATGAAGGCGTTGAGCCTAGGCTCGTTGCCTTCAATCGTTCACGGCAGCGTAGCGAGGGGCGACGTCGATACGAGGAGCGACGTGGATGTTGTCATCCCGCTCGTTGCTCCAAGCCACAGGGTGGAGCTCGCCCTGACGAACGCGGGCTTCAAACCTTACTCAAGACGGATCGTTCAAGCCACGCCTGGGCTCTCGCCTAAAGCCCAGCTATCGCTGGACTTGGAAGGGTATCATACCGTCACTTTCCCGCTGTTAGCCTTCAAACCCCGGGAACTTGACTTCTACAAGTTCGGCGGGATGCTCAACCCCGAACAGGTCGCTGCCGAGGCGCGAGTGCCAGGTTGCACGAAGAGGCTCACCTTGATCGAGCCGACGCCCAGAGGCCACATCGAGTCGCCTATCGAGGGAAGAGAGTCTGAGGTCGCCCGGGTCGTGGGAGTCGCCTTGGAGACCGTCCAAGAAAGGGTGAGGGTCCTGAAGCGACGAGACGAGGTCGGACGGACAGGAGTCTACCTCAACGTCTCCCTAGCGGAAGAGGAGACCTTCGAGGGGGCGTTGAAACGCCTTGCCGACAGTAATCCTGTCTTGAGGCGTCGCTACGCACGAGGCTGATAGGCGGCCTCAGCCCCACGTTGCTCGTAGACGGTCTGCTCCGTAACCTTCATAAGAGATTCTAGGCTTCAGAGAGCGGCCTCACATTTCAGCTAGGCTATCTCGGCTCGGAGGCTGCATACACGTCGGTCGTTCTTCCGAGGCAGGTTGTCTTCCTCATCGGCGCAGCGGTAGTGTGGGCAGCGTTGTACGCGGCCTCCAAGGTTCTTCCCTTCAAGAAGTACGGGTTGGAGATGAACCCGCTCGTTCTCATGTTCAGGACGAGCAGGTTTAACGACTGGCTCGATAGGGCTGCGAAGAGCTATCCGAAGTTCTGGAGAGCCTTCTCGAACGTTGCGATACCCGTAGCTGGGCTTCACATGGTTCTGGCCGTTTACTTGTTAGCCTCGAACCTCTGGTACTTCGTGCAGGAGCCCGGCGGCGGAGGAGCAGTCATTCCCTTCGTACCCGGCATAACGGTCGACCTTGAACTCGTCCTATACTGGCTGATCCCGCTCGGGATTGTGCTCGTCTGCCATGAGCTTGCGCACGGTGTCATCGCGAGGCGTGAAGGCATAACGGTCAAGTCCTCAGGCTTGCTCTTCGCATTCATCCTCTGGGGGGCCTTCGTCGAGCCTGACGAGGAAGAGTTGAAGAGGGCCCCTGCAAGGTCGAAGCTCCGAGTCCTCGCGGGAGGCGTCCAAGCCAATATAGTCGTCTCCCTCATAACGTTGCTTCTGCTCGTAGGAGTATTCCAAGGCGCCGAGGCAGCCATCCCCTACACGGCAAGCGTCTACTTCGGCAGAGGCCTGAGGCCTCTTCCGCCGACAGGCGGGGAAGGGATCGTCATATACGGCGTCAACGCGACCGGGCCGGCATCAGAGGCTGGGCTTCAACGCTGGGACATCATCTATGCGGTCAACGATACGCCGATAGGTTCCGTCCCTGAACTGGAGGCGTTTCTGAAGGACGTAGAGCCAGGCGACGTACTGCTGCTCAGAACGAGCCGCGGCGACCTCTCTGTCCAGGCCGCGAGGGGGCAGGCCTACCGCATAGGGGCATCGTTCTTCGTCCAACCCTACTTTCCCATAAGGTTCTGGCCATACCCTGACGCGGAGTTTTCCTTCACGCTCTTCACCGTGATCGCCGGGACGCAGGCCTTGAACCTCGCGGTTGCCATCTTCAACATGCTGCCTTTGTACCCTCTCGACGGCGGGGTCTTCCTTGCAACGCTCACGGGTCAGCTGCTTAAGAGCCCTAAGAAGGAGAGATACCTGAGGATAGCTGTGAACCTTATCGCCGCCTCGATCTTCTTCGCCAACATAGGCTTCTCCCTCTTCTACTGGGGGTTCTTCCTCACGCTTCGAAGGTGAAGCCGCAAGACCGCAGAGGCGAAGCCTGTAGCGCCACGCATCATCAGTTATAGGAGAGACGAGTTGAGGTCGAGTCAACCTTGAGATGCTTGAGATGCGGCTTAGACGCGGTCTTCCGCAGGGCCTATTCAGGCGAGGGCCTCTGCAGGAGCCACTTCCTCAACTCGGTGGAGAGCCGTGTCTACACGACGGTGAAGCAGCATCAGATGCTGACGCCGACCGAGACCATCGCCTTAGCCCTCTCCGGGGGAAAGGATAGCACCTCCCTGCTGCATATGCTCGTGAAGATCGAGAGGAGGTTCCCAAAGGCTAGGCTCGTCGCTGTGACGGTTGACGAGGGCATAAAAGGCTACCGGGACGAAGCTGTCAGGATCGCGGCTGAAAACTGCGCAAAGCTCGGCGTTGAGCATAGGCTAGTCTCCTTCCTTCAACTATATGGCTTCACGTTGGACAGCATCGTCGAGAAGGCTCGAGCGAGAGGCTCGCGGCTGACACCGTGCACGTACTGCGGCGTGCTGAGGCGGAAGGCGTTAAACCGCGAAGCCGCCGCGGTAGGCGCGACGAAGCTGGCTACGGCGCATAACCTAGACGATATGGTGCAGACGGTCGTCTTGAACCTCTTCCACGGCGACCTCTGGCGCCTCTCACGGGTTGAACCAGTCACGAGCAGCCCTGAGGAGGGCTTCGTTCCGCGAATAAAGCCGCTTTACGAGATGCCTGAGAACGAGGTCGCCCTCTACGCCTACCTGCGAGACATCGAGTTCCAGAGAAGCCCCTGCCCCTACGCGGGCTCATCGCTCAGGACGGAGATGAGAGCCATAGTCAACCGGATGGAGGCCGAGCATCCCGGCGTAAAGTTCACGCTCTTGAGAACCTTCGAGAAGGTCAGACCCGCCATCGCGGAGGCTCAGGAGAGAGCCCCACGCCTTAACGCGTGCAAGGGCTGCGGAGACCCCACTATAGCGGAGCTCTGCATGCCCTGCCAGATGCTCGCAGAGATCGGGCTCCATTAACACACCAACGGAGCGACGAACGGATGTCTTCTCGCCAGCCTACTCGACCCTCCGCATGGACCAGCATCGCGGACCCCGCGTGGTACGTGAAGCAGAACCTAGCTCGGACTCCATACCTGCACCTGAAGGATGGCAGGGACCGGGCGTTCCTAGAGCTGGGACAGGGGACGGTAGACTTCCCGGCGGTCATTAAGGCGCTCCAGGGTGGGAATGTGGACTGGCTAGTCGTGGAGCAAGACCGTACGGCGAAGACCCCAAGGGAGAGCATGGCCCACAGCCAGCGATACCTGAGTGAGAGGCTGAGGCTTTGAGCGGCTCGTAAAGCTCTTATCTAGTAGCGGCGCTCTTACCTAGTAGGCCTTTGTGGTGTCGCTCAGACCGGATCAGTTGAAGGTGCTTCAGGCGCTCTCGAAGAACCCGCGGACGCTAGAAGAGATAATCGCCAGGACCTCTCTTACGGCGGTGCAGGCGCGCCGGATCCTGCGGAAGCTGGAGTCGCGGAAGTGGATTTCGAAGACCACCACGCGTAGGGGGGAGGTCTACCTCATCACGGAACTGGGCATCGCGAACGTCCGCTCGGTAGGCAGCTACCTCTGAGGCGGGTTGAGCGGCGTCCCGGTGGATGGCCTGCCCTTGTAGGCTCGGCTCTAGTGTTGGTGCTGGAGAAATGAAGCTTGTCGAGTATCTAGGCTCATCCGCTGGCCGAGAGGTCGAGGCATCAGTGGCAGTCCCTTGATCAGCTTCCCCTGTTGCTGAGTCCGCGCTCTACCCTATCTATTCGAGTGCTACAACACCGATTAGTAGGGTTGTGCTCTTCGGCCTTACCATTATGTAGTTTACAGCGGTTCTGTCCTCTATCTGGGCGACATCTAAGGCGAGCTTCACCTTCTCCTTCCTAGCTGCCACCTCAGCTTCGCCCTCTTCATGACCGGCAGGCCTAACTCCTCCACTTTATCGTCGGGCAGCGCTGTGAACGTGGCGCCGGTACCTACTAGGGCCTTGAAACACATCCTTCTAACACTCTTCAATACATGGCTTCCTTTGGACTTACTTACTCCACGTACTCTACTGGGTCGTAGAATGACGCCTCCACGTAGACGTGGCCTAAAGCCTTCGCCTGAGCGGAGAAGCATGTAAGGCGCGTACAAACGTTTAGTTGGATCAGGGAACGGAGACTCTGTTCTGCTCGAAGAAAAAGGACAGTGGCACTTCAAGAGCCACGTCACTTAAACAGCAACGAAAAACTAAAGGAGCGTTCCCTAACCTCTGAAAAGGACAGGTAAGCTCTTAAAATCGGCTCCCTCTTAAGCCACGGCGTAAGGGAGGTAGGGCATGGAGCCGAAGAGAGCCTTCACCCTCCGGGTTGAGGGGGAGGGTTCATAGGCTTAGCTACAGGCGTTTCATCCAGGAATCTGCCCAGGAGCGGGGATTTTGAAGGCCTCGTCAGGAACGAGCCTGACGGATCCATCACTGTCCTCGCCCAAGACAGTGAAGGCCACCTCCAAGAGTTCCTAGCCCAGATCAAGACCCCTCCACCGCCCATAGCCATAAGGAGGTTGGAGGAAACTCCGACCCAGCCCGACCCCAACCTCAGGTACTTCCAGGGAGCCTACGGTCCTCTCGCCGAAGAGCCCCAAGAAGGCTTCGGCGCCATGCAGGCAGAATTCAGAGACTACCGGACAGAGTTCAAGGGTTTCATAGGCGAGTTCAGGGATTACAGGTAGGAGTTCAGGGTTTTCGCCGAGAGGACTGACGAGCTTAAGGGTGCTCGACCAGAAGTACGGCGATATCTCTGCGAGGCTCAGCCAGCTCCTCGAAGCCTCCCAGAGGGAATCCTTTGAAACACGGAAGGAGCTTACGAGGGCAGTCGACACCCTCGTGGAGGTCGTGAACCAGCTCATAGTAACCCGGCGCGCGGGAAAGCCAAGCATGACGAGGAAGCAGCCTGAGAGATGCTGAGGCGTGGAGTTCCAGTTTCGGAAAAGTGCTGTGCTGCATAGCCTGGGGTTTGCGGCAGCTTTTCGCCGTCGGTCTGCTTCCGGTTTAGGGGGTCGTAGGTGATGGCTGTGAGGAGGTTGTAGAGGCTGGCCTTGAGGAGCATCCCCTAGGCCATATTCGCGTACTCGGCGGCGCGCTTCGAAGAGCCGTTCGACGCGGCTGAAGGCGGCCTCAACCATCCAGCCTCTCCCACGCGTAGCCTACCCGGCGCTTCCAAGCCTCAAGGCCCCAAGGAACCCCGCGGCGGCCTGCCTCCGTTCCGGGGCCTGCAGCCCCCGGCTTTCCCGGAGCTGCCCCTCTAGGCTTCATCGCCGGCTCTACGCCCTTCCCGGCCAGGTAGGCGTACTTCCTCCTCGAATCGTAGGCTCCGTCGGCGGGGGCCCTCACCACCCGGCCTCGGCCTGAGGCCTCAACCCTCTAGGAGGGGCTGAGGCCTCCCTCCATCGCTCACCTCGCTCGTCACGCCCATGGCAGGTATCCGCTTCGTCCCGCGCATCCACGGCGAGGCAGGCCTTCAGGTAGCCCCTCCTCGTCTTCCAACGCCTACGCATCCATCTATCTATTCGCCTCGATTCGAGACCTTGATGCCTGACGCGTCTACGGCCGAGACGACCGGCTCATAAGGGTTGAGGCCTAGGGCTTCCAGCTCCACGTGTGGCCTCTTGATGGTTGAGCAGCCCGGAGCCCTTAAGCCCCTCCAGGAGCCTGGCCGGGGCTCCGGGTGAAGCCCTCCGCCTGCCTGTAAGGGCGGGTGGAGGTAGGCGTGGATGAAGCCTAGCAGCCTCACGTGGCCCTCATGGTACTGGAGGCGGGCATCCCCTCTCCCCCCTCTCCCAGTCCTTTAGCACGTCTAGGTCGAGGAGGGCCTCACCACGCCTCGCCAGGGCCTCGTCATATCCAGGCCAGTCCCTGCCCTCCATGGCAAGCCGGACCGAGCGAAGCCCACTCAACCAGCTCGGCACAAGCCCCTAGACCAGAGACTCAAGTTATGCAACACAGCAGTAGGCTGGGAAAGCTTAAAATAAACGGGACCTAAACCGTAGGCACTGAGTGACTCGCCCATGAGTGAAAAGCCACATCTCAACCTCGTGATCTGCGGCCACGTAGACCACGGCAAGAGCACCTTGACAGGTCACCTCTTGACTCTCACCGGATACGTAGATGAGAGGACGATCCAGCAGTATGCGGCTGAGTCTGAGAAGACGGGGATGGGCGACACCTTCAAGTTCGCCTGGGTTCTCGACACGTTGAAGGATGAGAGGGAGAGAGGCGTAACGATCGACCTCTCGTTCCTGAAGTTCGAGACGCCCAAGTACTTCTTCACCATCATCGATGCGCCCGGCCATAGAGACTTCATAAAGAACATGATAACCGGGGCGAGCCAAGCTGATGCTGCTCTACTGGTCGTCTCGGCAAGGGAGGGGGAGTACGAGGTCGCCGTGGCCCCAGGAGGGCAGGCGCGCGAACATTCGTTCCTCCTCATGACACTCGGGGTTAGGCAGCTGGTCGTCGCGATCAACAAGATGGATGATGCCAGCGTCAACTGGAGCCAGAAGCGGTTTGAGAGCTGCCGGGACGAGGTCTCAAACCTCCTGAGAACTGTTGGGTTCGATGTCTCGAAGACACCGATAATCCCGGTCTCAGGTTGGAAAGGTGACAACCTGACCAAGCTCAGCGAGAACATGCCCTGGTGGAAGGGACCTACGCTGATTCAAGCTTTGGACATGTTCCAGGTCCCCCCGAAGCCGATAGATAAGCCTCTACGGATACCTGTGCAAGACGTCTACACGATCACAGGCATAGGCACGGTCCCAGTCGGACGTGTTGAGACCGGCATCCTCAAGGAGGGCCAGATGGTCATCTTCCAGCCTTCAGGCAAGACGGGTGAGGTCAAGTCTATCGAGACTCACCACGTGAGGATCCCTCAGGCTCTTCCAGGCGACAATATCGGATTCAACGTCCGGGGGGTCACGAAGACGGACATCCGGCGCGGTGATGTGGCTGGGCCTACCGATAAGCCGCCTACCGTGGTGAAGGAGTTCGTAGGCCAGATCATCGTTGTCTACCATCCAACGGCGATAGCTGCAGGCTACACGCCTGTGCTGCATGCCCACACAGCGACGGTACCGTGCAAGATAACGGAGCTGATCCGGAAGATCAACCCTCGGACCGGCGAGACCCTAGAGGAGAAGCCTGCCTTCCTCAAGACCGGGGACAGCGCCTTGGTCAAGCTGGAACCCTTGAGGCCCATCGTCCTCGAGCTCTACTCTGATATCGCGCCCATGGGCCGGTTCGCTCTACGCGATATGGGCAGCACCATCGCAGCGGGCGTAGTTCGACAGATCACGCAGAAAGCCTAACGCAACACGTTGTCTTCCAGCCTCCTTACAGGCTTTGAATAAGCCTACCGCAGCTTAAGGCTGCCGCTCCTGGGGACACCTAGCGTAATAACCTCGGAGAGCCGAGAGAGCTAGGTCTCTTTCTGTCCTTCTCTAGGTTCTAAGCGTTACCTCAAACGCCGGCTTTGCGGGCTTCGCTCGAAGTCCACGCGTAGAACGATGCCTCTGGCTTCTTGGGCCAGCTTCTTAACAGAGTTCAGGTCGATGGGCAGGGAGCGCTGCCTGCCGCTGAGTATGACCCTGATCTCGGTGCTCCCGTCAGGGACCCATATCGTGTTGATGCTGACGATGCTTAGTGGGAAGAAGAGGTCTTCGAGGAAGCTCCTGAGGTCGCCCTTGGATTCCAGCACCCTGATCCGTTTGCCCAGCTCGTCGCTGAGCGTCCTGATGATCTTGCCTCCGTGGCTGAGCATCCTTGAGACATCGCCGTGGTCAACGAGTATCGCGAGGACCTCCCCTGCCTCGACGGTCTTGTACAACGTGACCTCTTGGAGTTCGGGGAACTTCTCCTCCAGCTTCATCATGAGCCTTGCTATGTCGATGTCTCGTTCAGTAACCTCCCCTGAACGGATCTTCTCCTGACATTTTGAGCAGAATATCCCGCTCTTAATATCGAAGGAGCAAAGGGGAGTCTTTACCACGGGACCATCCCTGAATCCATAACATCGCTATGCAGATATGTGACGGTCGCAGTTAATCGCCTCTAATCCCGATAAATATGTTGCGGTGGTCCAGGCCGTGCTGTAACGTTAAGGTTTAGTGGGAGCCCTATCTCCCTCGATGGCTTATGAGCGGCGAGCTCTTCCAGAGGCAGGGCTCCCCTCTGGGTTGTGGGCTACGCCCTATGCTTATACCTGTCCGGGCTGAGCTTCAGGGAGGGATGCGAGGGCGGTAGGCTTCTCCCCGGCTAGGAGCCAGAGTCGATATGGCGTCGGCTCCACCGCTTCAGAGGCCTAGGCGAGGCCTTCAGCCCAGGCCTGGCCAGGACGGCCGTTGTGGATGAGCGTCTCCTGAACGTGAAGGGCTTAGAGGCCTAGCTCTGGACGGCCCTAGACCCCCGGCTCTAGGCGTATGCTCGCCCTGGAGGTAAGCTGGGTTAGGGAGAGCCTGTCGGCCTACGACTTAAGGGCTTGAGGGGTAAGCATGGCGTCAGGGTCGTCGAACGGGTGGAGCCCAATGGTGCAGTGAGCCGTGTAGGATGCATGGGTCTGAGGCATCTCAGAGACCCATACTCGAGCAGCCTCGTCGAGCGTCAAGCAAGGAGGCGAAGAGGCGGTTGGGGGGCTTCCTCCACTATCCCTGCCGTTGCCCCCAGCCCCTCAGCCACGTGAGGAGATGGCCTGAAGCCTGGAAGGCCTAGCTACCTGCAGCCATGCGAGGCCACACATGCGCCTCGTGCTTAGGAGGCTCCGAGCCGAGCGGCATGTCATCCCTCGTCAGGGACGTGGCGGAGAAACCTTAGCGTCACAGCACGTTCGGGCCGCAGCTGCGACCTCGCCGGAGACAGACGTCTTCGCAGAGGACCGATCAACAGCCTGTTGTGAGGAAAGGCTACGGTCCGTGAACGTGCCAAACCGTGGGTTCAGGCTTCTCAGATGTTGAGAAAAAGAGGCCTCGATCTTTCAGGGTGGCGTAACGGCGGGGGTCCTCGCTAGCTCTTCCTTTCCTCTCTCGTCCTGTACGCTGCGGGGGTAGGGTACTCTCCGGTTAGGCAGGCGAGGCAGAGCTCGTCTCTCGGTAGTCCTATCGCTTCCACGAGTCTATCTACGGAGTTGTAGCGGAGCGAGTCTGCTTTAACCTCTTCCGCGACGAGCTTGCATGTCTCTTCTAGGGGCTTTCTGTACTTCGCGGCGATGAGCTCGCCCTCGTAGAAGTCGATGCCGTACGGGCACCAATCTATCAGGGGTGGGCAGCTGACGGCCACGTGAACCTCTTTCGCGCCACTCGCCCTCAACGCCTGAACGTATCTTCGCATGCTCGTCCCGCGGACGATGCTGTCGTCTACTAGTACCAGCCTCTTCCCTTCGACCGCTAACCTGATCGGGTTCAGTTTCTTCGAGGCCGTGTATTCGCGTTCCTTCTGCTCAGGCATGATGAAGGTTCTCCGGTCGGCGTACCTGTCCTTCTGGAAGCCCTCCTGGACCGGTATCTTGGAGACGGCGGAGAACCCGGTTGCCGCCGACCTGCCTGAATCTGGGACGGGCACGACGATGTCGGCGTCAGGCTTGTAATCTTGCGCGAGTAGTTCGCCGAGCCTTTCGCGGACCGTGTAGACGGGGACCCCGTCGATCACGGAGTCGGGCCTCGCGAAGTAGACCCATTCGAACATGCACCGTGCGTGGCGGGGAGAGTTGAAGACTCGCTCGGAGCTGAAACCTTCCTCGTCGATCACGACGAGCTCGCCGGGCGCCACGTCTCGTACAAGCCTAGCGTTTATATAGCATTCAGCGAAGGCGACTGACTCAGAGGCCGCGTACCAGCCCTCTTGGTTCTCTCCGAGGCAGAGAGGCCTGAAGCCGAAAGGGTCTCGGAAGGCCACAGCCTTAGGAGAGTCGTCCGCTATGAGCATTACGATCGAGTATGAGCCCTGAACCCTCCCAGCGTTCTCCTTGACGATCTCGCTGATAGGCTTCTCGCCCAGCTCGCGGCCTAGGAGATATGCGAGTAGCTCCGCGTCGCAGGTCGTCTTGAAGACGTGGCCCTTCGAGAGCTCCTCCCGCAGCTCGAAGTAGTTAGAGATGTTGCCGTTGAAAGCGAGGGCGTACTTGACGCCGCTCCGCGAGGCCATCTCGAAGGGCTGAGCGTTCTGAAGGCTGCTCTGCCCGGTGGTCGAGTACCTGTTGTGGCCTATCCCGACGAACCCGTCGGGCGCCTGGTAAAAGACCGGCGATTCTGAGACGAGGCCTAAGCTCTTTACCGTCCGAAGCTCATCGCGGTAGGTTGAGACCCCTACCGATTCCTGGCCTCTATGCTGTAGGGCGCAGAGCCCCTCGTAGAGCGGCTTGAGAACACCGTACTCGGCCTTCGCGTAGGCCGCGACGACTCCGCACCGTTCTCTCAGCCGCCAACCCTCCTAGGGCGTAGACGGAAAGGTGCCGCATATAACGGTTTTTGACGCCTTCGCAGCAGCGGCTAGAAGCTCAGGCCTGTCAGCCGTTCGAAGGCCTGCACGTACCTTTCGCTTGTCTTCGTCACGATCTCCTCAGGCAGGATAGGCTCCTTAAGCCTCGAGCCGGGCTCAGGCTGACGTTTATCCCAGCCCAAGACTCGCTCTAGGTAGTCGCGGACCACCTGCTTGTCAAAACTATCCTGCAGACGACCGGGCTGGTACTGTGAGGCTTCCCAGAAACGGCATCCATCTGGGGTGCCCACCTCATCCGCGAGGACGATGCTACCGTCACGTCGCCTCGCGTATTCCAGCTTGAAGTCAGCCAAGAGGAAGCCCGCCTTCGCAGCCATGCCGCAGAGGAGCCGGTTCACCTTCTCAGTGGTAGACTTCACCCAGCTGAGCTCCGAGGTTGAGAGCCAACGATTCACGAGGATCTCTTCCTCGTCAATGGGCCTATCTTTAGCCTCAAACTTCGTCGTGAACTCGATGATGGGCGTTGGCAGCCTCGCAGCAAGCCGGGGCTCCGCGCCCTCTGGGAGCCGTACTGCCCCTTGCTGGAGCCTCTTCCAGTAGGAACCGTAGATGTAGTTGCGGCAGACGACCTCGACTGGGATGATCTCTGAAGCTTGGACGAGCATCAAGTCAGGGTCCGGCACCTCGACTAGATGCGTCGGCACCTCATTCAGCTCGAGGCGTTGAAAACAGTAGGCGGAGAGCCTGCAGAGCACCTCCCCCTTATGTGGTACTTGGTCGGCGAGCATCACGTCATGCGACGAGAGCCGGTCTGTAAAGACCATCAGGAGGCGCCCATTACCAACGTCGTAAAGGTCCTTTACCTTCCCGGACCTGAGGAAACGTATCAAGCAGGCCTAGTCCCCTCTACCAGTCATCGAGGGAAGACCACCGTAAGGGTCATAAAAGCCCTTCGCTTGAACTATAGGCTGCGTGAACTTTAGTTAGTTCATGGCCACTGAGCTGGTGCGGTTGTGGAGGAGGCTTCCTCTCGAGGGGTTGGAGGGGTGTCTCTCTAACGCTTCTAGGTTGAGGCTTATGTAGGGCCCTATGGTTTATGCTGTTCAATGGGCTCTTCGAGGCCCTTGAAGGGCGGTAGCTTCCCTCCAACCGTCTGGTAGTAGCGCTCCTATCTTACCGTTCGTCTGAGGACAGTTCATCCTCGCGGTATGCCCTACTACTCTCCTCCTCGCGGCGAGCTGGACGGAAACATTTAAGGCTACACGTTGTTCATCGAGCGGCGGACCAGTATGGCGGGCGAATACGTCGTTGTCAAGCCGAGGGAGCCGCTTCCGGACACGAGCCTTCCCGTACTCGTGAACGAGTTCACCGAGATGTTCCCGATGTGGGTCAGCCGGATACTGATCACAGCGGTGGACGAGAAGTGGGCGCGAAGGGCTGGAGTGGCGGCGACGGGGTTCGCAGTCTCGATCATCGGCTCCCCGGCTGAAGCCGGGGTCGAAGCCCTAGTGCCGCCGACTGAGACGCCGGACGGGCGGCCTGGGGTACTCGTCCAGTTCTATCACACCGATAGGATTCTTCTCAAGGCTCAGCTGCTTGCGAGGCTCAGCCAGTGCGTCTTGACCTGTCCCACGACGGCTGCCTTCGACGCCCTCAAGGGTGCAAAGCGCATCGCGAAGGTTGGCAAGAGCCTCTCAGCCTTCGGCGACGGCTTCCAAGTGCAGGAGACGTTGGCAGGGCGGAAGGTGTGGCGTGTGCCCGTGATGGAGGGCGAGTTCATCGTGGAGGAAGGCTTCGGCGTGAAACGAGCTATCGCGGGCGGCATGTTCCTCATACTTGCGGCCGATTCTAGCTCAGGCTTAGCTGCGGCTGAGAAGGCGGTTGACGCCATCAGCTCAGTCCCAGAGGTTGTGACGCCCTTCCCAGGCGGCATCTGCCGTTCAGGGTCGAAGGTAGGCTCGAGACGGGGGAAGTTACCTGCGTCCACGAACGAACTCTACTGCCCCACTTTGAGGGAGAAGATCGAGGGGTCGCCTATCCCGTCTGACGTGAAGAGCGTCTATGAGATAGTCATAAACGGCCTCTCCGTCGAGAGGATAAAGGAAGCCTTGGCCGCCGGTATTCGAGCAGCCCTATACTCGCCGGGCGTAAAGGTCATCACCTCAGCGAACTACGGAGGCAAACTTGGGAGATTCCAACTCTACTTGGCTGACGCCCTCAGTGGAGCATCCACGGCTGCCTGATCTGCTGGACTGAGCTGGTAATGAGTACGCGACCGACAAGCAAGAGCTGAAGGCTCCTTTAACTTAGATCGCGCGTCCGTCAGGCTTCAGGTCCTCAGCCCCTTTCCCCCACGTGGCCTCGAGCTCTTTTTGCGGAGGCTCATCCTTATCTCGGCGGGAAGTGATGCTTGTACCGGAAGGCGAGGTTATGGGGTGGGGCGCTCCGTGATCCTACTCGTTGATAATAGTCCTCTCGGGCCTTATCGTTACTCGGCGAAGAGGTTCCGCAAGCTCCTCAGGCAACTCTCAGGGGAAGAGGTTAGAGCCGTCAGCTTCGGCCAACTAGCCTACCGTAAGGTTCTCCAAGAGGCCTCGGAGGCTAGGGCGCTCGTCCTCGGCGGTTTCGGCGGGTGGATACCCCGCCGATACTACAGGCTGGTCTACCGAGCTGAGCTAAGGATGATCCGTAGGTTGCGGAAGCCTATGCTAGGGGTGTGCGGTGGCCACCAGCTCTTAGCCGTCGCCTTCCACGGCGAGGTTGAGGGGCTAGGCCGCAGGGTGAGAGGCTTCAAGACCGTGCAGGTCGTCGAACGGGACCCCATCTTCGAAGGTGTCCCGGACAGCATGGTCGTTAGGCAGCACCACCACGACCAAGTCAGCCGACTCCCCGAAGGTTTCAAGCTTCTGGCCACTTCTTCGACGACGAAGGTAGAGGCGATGAAGCATGTCTCTGAACCGTTGTACGGCCTCCAGTTCCATCCTGAGAGATTCGATAAGGCACATCTACACGGCAGAGCCATTCTGTCGAACTTTCTCCGGATCGCAAGCACTTGAAACACGTGATTAATTGCTCCGCAGCTCCGATGGTCAGACTTGTCACGATCCTCCTCTATGCTGTGAAGAAACTAGAAGAGCATCCCAGACCGGTCAGGCCTAGGCGGGGCTCTACACCTGCCCAGGACGCTGTTCTTCCTTAGAACAAACCGTGAGGACGAAGCAGAGGTCTTCGTCCTAAGCCCAGAGCCATGCGGGCACGCGGTCAGTCGACGCTTCTGGCCGCGAGTACGACGGGCGGGCTGCTTCCAGCTTCGAGGATGCCTCTAGTATCTCCTTCGAGGTCTGTATCCTCTCCTTCCTCTTCCGCCGTATCCCCCCCTCTCTTCTCCTCTCTCACTCCTTTCACCTCTGTAGAGGGGTTGGAAGACAGGATACCGTCGCTCCTGCTCGAACTGTCGCTCTGACAGGTTGTTGCTGGTGTTGACCTGCTCGATCTCAGTCTCAGCCTTCTCGAAGCTGCCGAAGCGGCCGACGTTCAGCCGCATAGAGCCCCTGAAGAGCGAGACGTACCCGTTCTTGACGGCTATCGTGTCTCCTTCGTCGACGCGGTCGATGTTCTCGTCCCAGAGGGACATGTAGATGACGGCTGTCTCATCCCCGACGAGAACGTCGCTCACCCTATGAACGGTTCCATCCGTCCTAGAGACGGTCTCCCTCGGAGCGCCCTTGTTGACGACCTTGACTACGGTGTTGACCTGCCTTGAGCGAGGCTCAAGCTTCTCGACCTTCACCATCTCACCTGACTGTTCTCCTGTGGCCATTGCTACACCTCCTTGGCGGCCATGTGGACTGCGTACATGACCCCGCAACTTAAGCCTTGTGTGGTCTAAACGCGTCGGCCAACCGACCAGAAGATTACCTGAACCTAGGCAAGTAATGCCGTAGCTCTTCCTGCTGTACCGCTACGCCAGGGCGCTCCCAAGGATGGTATTGTTGTCGACAGGCCTAGGTCCTCTAGGGGAACTCGCGCCTAGTATAAAAGGCGGCTAGGCCGCGATCCAGAAGGTAGGTTACCTGAAGTGAGGATCGGTCTCTGCACGATAGCGTTCCGTAACTCGAAGCTGGAGGAAGCCCTAGACCTCGCACGCAGCGTCGGCTATGAGGGCGTAGAGGTATGGGGTAGGGAGCCCCACCTCTGCGAGGTATACGACGCCGATAGGGCTGCAGCTGTAAAGTCTCAGGTCGCGGCCAGAGGCCTCCAGCTTATCGGCTTAGACGAACATGAAGCCGAACAGGAGCTTCAGGCAGCGCTCGTTTCGCTGCGGATAGCAGAGGTACTAGGATCGCCGAGGATGCGCGTCTACGGAGGTAGGAAGGCTTCAAGCCAGGCGACGGCACGAGATTGGGAGTTCTGCGTAAAAGGGCTTCGGGCGCTCGCAGAGACGGCTGAGGATGCGAACGTGACCTTGTGCGTTGAGACCCACGGAGGTACACTCGCAGACACAACAGAGACTACCGACCGGCTAGTATCCCTAGTCGATTCACCTCGTCTACGAGTTCTGTTCGACCCGGTTAACCTCTGGCCTGAAGACCCCTTGGGGTCAACCCGCAAGCTTAGGCCTCACATAGAGTTGGTCCATCTCAAGAACAGACGTGATGAGCTAGGGCGCCTACCTCTCCTCGACGAGGGCACTGTCGACTTCGCGGGTACACTCCTTTCACTCCGGGAGTCGGGGTATGAGGGCTTCGTGGACGTCGAGTTCGTGAGCGAAACGAACCCCCGAGCAGCGGCAGCCCACGACTATGCGTACCTGAGACGGCTAGTAACCCCAACCCGATGAGCGTGGAGACGCGTCTACGGGAGTAACCATCATGAAGAAGGCGCAACCGTCGACGGGAGCCATCTCTGAGACCATAAAGGTGCGCCTGACCAAGATCAACGTGAGGCTTCGCGCCGCGGAGGTCTCAGAGGAAGAGGTGGCGATCGAGGCCCCTGTAAACCTGTACGCGAACGAGGAGCATGTAGCAACACTCATGGCGACACCGTCCCTTCTAAAGGAGTTGGCCCTCGGCTACTTCGTCGATGAGGGCCTCGTCAGGGACCTAAGGGACATCCACGACGTGTCCATTGACGGCAACGACGTACGAGTTACCGTGAAGCCTGAGATTAGGCTGAGGATACAGGTGGCGAGGACCACGAGGCTCATCACGACCGCGTGCGGCTCCATCGAGGACTTCCTCAGGCTGCTAGACCGCCTCGACAAGCCGCACGTGGAGTCCACGTACACGGTTACCGCCGAGCGGATCGTGAAGATGGCCTACGAGTTAAACCAGAGAGCGCAGCTTTACCGGAAGACCGGCGGCCTCCATTCAGCCGCGCTCTACACGGAGCGGGGGCTCGCAGCCTTCGCCGAGGACGTAGGTAGGCATAATGCGGTCGACAAAGTAGTGGGAGGCGCTCTCTCCTTAGACGTAGACTTCTCCACATCTGTCCTTGTGACCTCTGGGCGTCAACCCGCAGATATGGTTCTTAAGGCCGCAAGGGCAGGGATACCGATAACCGTCTCTACCTCTGGCCCGATATACTCCGGCATACTGGCGGCTCAGAAGACAAACGTGACCCTCGTCTGCTTCGCGAGAGGGCAGAGGATGAACGTCTACACCTCCCCCGAAAGGATTGTGCTGAGCGCCTCCATGCTAACCTCGCAGGCTTAAACTCGGCCTGTCCAGCTCTTAATGCGGTTGACGTGGCCGGCTTTGAGTAGCGACGCGCTTGGAGAGGACGTAGAGGAAGAGCAGGGCGGCGAGAACCGTCATCGCCCATAGGAGAGCCGAGAGCGCGGCGAAGGACACCTCTCCGAAAGCCGTGAAGAGCATCCAGAACACGTATGCTTCAGTGAGGCTGACAACCGTAGAGAGCGCGATAGCTATGAGCGAGATCGCAAGCCCCCACCGCGCCTTACGGTAGAGGCCAGCCGCCGAGATTAATGCGAGAAGACCCAGCGTTACCATGTGCGGTATCACGGGGGTTGGGACAACTGACGCTGCGATTGACACCAAGCCCCCCACCGTCAGAATCACTGCGACGAAAGCCGGCCAACGTTCCTTGGATGGCGCGGATCCAACCTCTTCCGTTGTCATCATCTCGCAAGCCGCGGAACGCGGCTGAGACTACCCATCCGTAAAGCGTTAATAAAGCGTTGCGTTATCACCGGCTGCCAAGCGGCGCACGCGGGGCGTATCCAATAACTCGTTTCACTTCCATCTAGAGGCCCAAATGGATGATAACCTCCGCTTGGCGGTTCAAGGCTTAAAAGATGCCGAGATGGCTTTCGAAGCGACGGGACAGGTATGGCGCGTCATGAGCCTCCGGGAAGGCCTCTGTGGGTCCCTGTCGGGGCGGGGCTTCTCGTCTCCCTAGTCGTTGGCACTCTGACGACGATCGTGAACGTTGAGCTCATCGACTTGGGGACGTTCGTTGGCGCTTTCCTAGGCGGGCTCCTAGCGGGGCAGATGATTATAAGACCGTTAAGAAGGACGGCTTTCGCTGGGGGCGTTGTCGCTCTGTTAAGCTTCTTCGCGTACTTCCCGATCGTCCCCCTGCTGATTGAGGCAGGTCTCATCGAGCTTGATGTGCCAGCCCCCGACCCCAACACGTACTGGGCGCTCTTCTTCGGTACGCTCGGGGTCTTCCTCGTCCTAGGAGCTGCAGGTGGGGTAGCGGGGGGCTACATCAAGGGCCGAACTCGTCCACGGGCAGTCATCCCTGGTAGATGCCTGAACTGTAACTTCCCTATCCCAGATGAGGCGGTCTTCTGCCCCTACTGCGGCAAGAGAGTTGAACGTGGCACACCTGCGGCACATGAGTGGTAGAACCCTAGCCCCGGCGCAGGTTAAGCCTGTAAGGGAAATCGTCTATGGGCGCGCTTCTCGTCTCGTCTTAGCGGCGCTATTTGGTGGCTTCGAACATCCGTTCTATAGAACGCCTCGCTCTTGCCGCGATGGAGGGTGGGACCCTCACAACGTTGCTCTCGTCTCTGAGAACTTGATACATCAGCTCTAGGGTGTTCCTCTTCATGCTCGGGCAGACAGCGCCCGCGTAGGCTGGGGTGAAGCTCTTGCCCGGGTTCTCCTTCTTCAGCCTGTGGAGGATGCCGACCTCCGTGGCGACGACGAAGCTCTTCGCCGGGCATTCCTTCGCGAAACGGCAGATCTGAGAGGTGCTCCCGATAAAATCAGCGCATTTGAGGACCTCTTCTACGCATTCGGGGTGGGCCATCACGATGGAACCCGGGTTCGCCTCCTTAGCTAGAAGCACGTCCTCCTTCAGGAAGAGGACGTGTGTAGGGCAGAAACCGTTCTCAGGTACGGCTATGACGGTCTTGCCAGTCTTCTCAGCCACGTAACGAGCTAGGTGCCGGTCAGGCCCGAAGAGCACCTTGTCGCTGTCTAGGGACTCGACGACCTTCACCGCGTTCGCCGAGGTGCAAGATACGTCGCTTTCAGCCTTACTCTCGGCCAAGGTGTTGACGTAGAGAACCACTGGGACTCCAGGATAGCGGCTCTTCCAGGCTCGAACCGTCTCAGCCGGGAGCATGTGAGCCATAGGGCAGCGCGCCCCAAGGCTGGGCAAAAGCACTTTCTTCGTAGGGTTAAGGATGGCGGCGGTCTCAGCCATGAAGTCTACCGCGGAGAAGAGGATGATCCGCGAGTCCTGCTCGTTCATCGCCTTGCGGCTGAGCTCCACGCTGTCGCCTACGAAGTCTGCTACGTCCTGAACCTCAGGCCGCTGGTAGTTATGCGCCAGAATGAGGGCCCGTTTCTCCCTCTTCAACTCTAACAGTCGCGCCGCGATCTCTGAGTTGACCATACCGCAGGGCCCGCAATCGGCAAAACCGCCCTGAGGCTTATTTAAGGCTTGAAAGAGCCTCGAAGCTGAGCCTAGGCAGCTCCTGCTCTCACAGGCTCGATGTCCAGGCTGAAATCGATAGCCTTAGCCGAGTGCGTCAGTGCACCGATGGAGATCACGTCTACGTCTAAGCGCGCGTAGTCGAGGATGTTCTCCTCGGCGACGCCGCCGGATACCTCGACGAGGGCCCTCTTTCCATGCTCCTCCTCTCGCAGAGCGCGGAGAGCCTCTGCAGCCTCGGAGGGCTTCATGTTGTCAAGCATGATGATGTCAGCACGCGCGCGAGTAGCTTCGACAGCCTCCGCGGTAGTCTTGGCCTCCACCTCGATCTTCTTCGTGAAACTGACCTTC
>JAWCPE010000007.1:0-27602 GCA_038870415.1 Bathyarchaeia archaeon | reverse complement strand
CGCCTCCACAGCCCTGCAGACGTAGGCAGCCTCCCTGTAGCCCGGCCAGGTAGAGGAGGCAGGCCCTGAGCTTCACGCGGACAGCAACCCTGTTAGGCTGGAAGAGGCCGCTTACCTGAAGGCCTTCGAGGAGCCTATCCATGCATCACCCCATCGAAGGCCCCCCTAAGGCTCACTCTAAAGGTAACAGTATCCCCCGCCGGCGGGAATGGGCTTATCTATGGGAATGCTGGCCAGCTCATAGTTCAGGCCATCTTGGTCGTTGCCACGTGGCTCTATGCTTTCACCGTCTCTTTCCTTCTTCTGAAGCTTCTAGACCGAGCCCTCGGGCTAAGGGTGGAGCCGAAGGAGGAGGCCGTAGGGCTAGATGTCGCGCAGCACGGGGAAGAAGCCTACGCGGAAGTCGTAGCGTAGCAGGAGGCGCGTCCTATGGAGCTTGGAACGATGGTGAAGATCGAGGCCATAGTGCGGTGCGAGAGGTTCCCAGAGGTCAAAGACGCCTTGGCGGCAGCCGGCTTCCAAAGCCTCACCGCCTACAACGTGAAGGGACGAGGCAAACAGCTGGGCCACGAGCTCAACTTCAGAGGAAGAACCCATAGAGTGGACCTCCTGCCGAAGATAAAGGTCGAGCTGGTCGTAGATAACGCCGACCTAGAGCGCGTCGAAGTTATCCGTGAAAAAGCGTACACAGGCGAGATAGGAGACGGGAAGGTCTTCGTCTTCCCCGTCGCAGACGTGATCCGAGTCAGAACCTTTGAGCGAGGAAGAGAAGCCGTATGAAACGACTGAAGCATCCCTGGTAGTCTGCGGCATGACCAGATCCTGAGAACCGGCCGGGACTGACAGCAAGTGGCTCCGGAAGGCGGCGTGCTCAAGGCCGAGGCTGAAGGCATACACGTCCTGAAGAACAGAGTCCTTTCCGAGAGACCCAGATACGAGCATTAAGCCAGCCTCGACTACGGGGCCATAAGGTATAAGTGGTCGATGAAGCGATCGCCGGCGGGCGTGGTCTTCTTGACGGAAGAGAAGCTTGTGATAAAGAAGCTCGTCGTGGACGAGTTCGAGTACGAGACGCGCGACCTGGGTTGGGACTATGGTTTCAACATGGTCTGGCGGCCGGGTAACGTGATGAAGGGCCGGGGGAGCGTCCTCCGCATCTTCACTGAGGGCGGCCCCGTCGGGGAGGTAGGCGGCTCCGTTAATGAGTACCTAGCCCACTTCCTCCTAGGGAAGAATGCTTTAGCCCGGGAGTATCTCTGGTCGAATATCTGGCGTGGCTTGCGGCATTCCGCCGGGGCGGGGCTTGCCTCGATCGACTTGGCGCTCTGGGACATCGCCGGGAAGTACTACGACGCCCCCGTCCATGAGCTTCTTGGCTATTACCGGAAGGAGCTGCCGTGTTACGCGAGCACCTACCATGCGGACGACGTGAAAGACGGGCTGTCCAGCCCTGAGGCGTACGCTGACTTCGCCGAGGAATGTCTGAAGATCGGTTACCCCGCGTTTAAGATTCACGGCTGGGGCTTCGATACGCCGGCGCGGATCAAGCAGGAGGTCGCCACGATCCACGCGGTCAGGGAACGCGTAGGGGACAAGATGAACCTGATGATCGACCCGGCGTGCGAGTATCCGACATTCGCGAATGCCTTAGAGGTCGGGCGGGCCTGCGACGAGGAGGGCTTCTTCTGGTACGAGGACCCATTCAGAGACGGCGGTGTCTCCGCCTTCGCCCATAGGAAGCTCCGCCAGCTGATCAAGACGCCGCTGCTCATCAGCGAGCATCTGCGCACGGTCTATCCTAAGGTGGACTTCATCGTCGCCGAGGGCACAGACTTCGTTCGAGGAGACATCGAGAAGGACGGGGGCATCACCGGCGTGATGAAAGTGGCGCATGCGGCGGAGGGCTTCGGCCTCGATATTGAACTGCACGGCGGCGGCATCGCCTGCCAGCAATGTATGGCCGCGATCCGGAACACTAACTACCTCGAGTGGGGCCTAGTCCACCCGAAGCTGAACCCGGAGTTCCTGCATGCCGTAGACAGCAAAGGCTGCATCAAGGTCCCGGAGGAGCCAGGCCTAGGCGAGAAACACGACTGGGACTACATCACGAAACATAGGACCGCTACCAGAACGTATGAGTAGCCTGCAAGAGCCAAATCCCGGGCGAGTAGCCGCATTCGCCCTCCCGGAACAGTAGCCCAAGGATACGGCACTGCGGACACTACCATATCGGCGCAGCATCTGTTCTCGCCGTTGGCGTATTCTACCCGACCCATAAGGGGCCGTTGTTGAAACAGTGATCCCTCGGGCTTTGGAGTGACATGAGGCCCTTTACGCAGGGTTAGCCCTTGAAGATGTCCTGCGTCCTCGTCGGACGGAGCACCATGGCGGCGTCGGGCATATTCGATTCGCCGCCTACCCGGCGTTGGATCGCGATGCAATCCGCGTCTAGAGGCAGGAGGCCTGGGTCGGCGGCCATGAGCGTTATCTCTATGCAGGCCCGGGGTTCATCGCTGAACCACGCGAGCGTGTTGGAGATGACCGCGACCGGGTTGAAGGGATCCTTAGGCCCCGCGTGCTTACCGTGGGTTAATGGCATAAAGGGCCGCGTCTCTAACCCTAATTCAGCCGAATCCTAGCGTAGACCGGCCCTGTTTGCTCCTAGTTGGGGGTTAAAGGCTTAAGAGCCTACCCGTTTCTCTTCCGGCAAGGCTGAGAGGCTGCATAAAATTGAGGTCTATAAGCGTCTCTTCGACAGTTAGGATGGTGGATATCGGCGAGAAGCCCGTCGTGAGAAGATCAGCCCGGGTGGAGGGCTTCCTGAGGTTGAAGCCGGAGACCCTCAAGGCGGTAAAGGAAGGGAAGGTGAAGAAGGGAGATGTCTTCGCAACCGCTGAGCTGGCAGCGATCACGGCCGTCAAGAGAACGCCTGAACTCGTCCTACTCGCTCATCCCATTCCGATAACGGACGTGCAGGTCGACCTTTTCCTAGACGAGGCGCGGAGCGGCGTCAAGGCCGCCGTCGAGGTGAAGTCCATCGCGCGAACAGGTGTGGAACTTGAAGCCCTCCTAGGCGTCATGGCCTGCCTCCTGAACGTCTTTGACATGTGCAAGTACTTGGAGAAAGACGCCCGAGGCCAGTACCCGACGACATTCTTCACTGAGATAAGGGTCGTGGAGAAATCCAAGGAGCCCATAGAGGAGAACGAAAGCCGCGAACGAGAGTAGACCTCATACTCGCTAAGCAAGCCTAGCCTTGACGGAGCGAGGCTGGCGTCATGATGGAAGGCTGTGGGGCGTGAGCCAGAGCGTCCAGGAGCATAGGCGGAGAGCCCCGTCGAGCGTAGGGGTCTTCCTCATCACCTGCAGCTCTACGAGGTACTCAGCTCTACGCGAGGGGCACGCGGTCCCAGACGAGTCGGGCGACCTAGCAGCGGAGCTTGTGACGCGTTTCGGCCACCGGGTCGTCGGCCGGGTGCTGGTTCCTAACGTGGCAGAAGACCTGAGAAAAACGGTTCTAGAAGCTTCGAGAACTGAGAGCGTCGACCTTATCGTCGTCCTCGGGGGGACGGGGCTCTCTGCTCGCGACATCAGCGTCGAGACTGTGCAGTCGATGTTTGAGAAGAGCATCCCGGGGTTCGGTGAACTCTTCAGGCGGTTAAGCTACGAAGCCGTAGGCTTAGCAGCGATGCTCAGCAGAGCGGTTGCAGGCACCATCTCGGGGAAGGCTGTCTTCGTGACGCCCGGCTCGTCGCAGGCCGTAGCCCTAGCGTTCGAGAAGATAATTCTCCCCGAGGTAGGACACCTCGTCCACCACATCAGGGAACGTTAAGCCAGCTTGTGTTGCCCGTCTCGAAAGCTTAAATCAAGCCTGGGCGGGTCCTCTTCAGTGCCACCGTTGCTTACCGACCCCTTCGGAAGAACGCTGACGCGTCTGCGGATCTCGCTGACGGAGAGGTGTAACCTCCGCTGCGTCTACTGCGACAAGGAGGGCTTAGACAACGCTGAGGACGAGATGTCCCTAGAGGAGGTCGTGAAGCTCGCCGACGTAGGCTCACGGCTGGGCATGAGCAAGGTGAAGCTCACAGGCGGAGAGCCGCTCCTTCGAACCGACATCGTGGAGGTCGTCCGCAGGACTGCCTCTCTGCCCTATGTCTCAGAGGTCTCCATGGTAACGAATGGCACCTTACTCGCAGACAAAGCCGAAGCCCTTGCAGAGGCAGGGCTTCGAAGAGTTAACGTAAGCCTCGCAAGCTTGAACCCTGACGTTTACAGACGGATCTGCGGCGGCGACGTTCAAACGGTCCTCGAAGGGATTAGGAAGGCGAAGGAGGCAGGCCTTGCGCCGATCAAGCTTAACACCGTCGTTCTGAAAGGCCTGAATGAGGACGGGATACGTGAACTGATGGATTTCTCCGCCTCGACAGGCACGGTGCTTCAACTGATAGAGCTTCACTACGTGGACGGGATCATGGACGAGTCGTTCTTCAAACGCCACTACGCTAGCCTCGACGCGGTCGAGAAGGAGCTGAAAGCCTCAGCTGTGCAGGTGGTCCGGCGGACAGATATGCAGTTTAGGCCTAAGTACGTGCTCAAAGGCGGGCTTGAGGTTGAACTCGTCAGGTTCATGGGCAACTGCGACTTCTGCGCCCACTGCACGAGGCTTCGCGTGACGAGCGACGGGAAGGTGAAGCCCTGCCTGATGAGGGATGACAACCTCGTAGACGCCCTCACAGCTCTACGGAAAGGCGCGGGAGACGAGGAGCTTCAAGCGATCTTCCGGAGAGCCGTCTCCCTGCGAGAACCATACCAAGCCTAAGCCCTACCATGACCTGAAGGCACTAAGCCGCCCCGGCATCACGGCTCACGTCAGTACGGATAGGGGGAGAGTTCGGCGTGGGACCATGCCCCTCCATAAGGTTGAGGCAGCCTGCCACTTGCTGCGAAGATGAATTGAGCGGCCTTCTCGAGTTAAAGGGCGAGGCTACGGTCTCGCGATTATCAGGTAGTGGTAGAGGCCGCTCTCCCCTCGACCTCTATCGTGAAGCCTGCAGCCCTGATGCGGCTGGCCGCATCCTCTTCGCTGAACCTTACCTGTAACGGAGGGCCTAACTCCATAGGTTTCTTCTTCCAGTCTATGTCGACCAGCCGCCCGGTAGGCTTCAGCATTCTCCTAGCGTTCGTCAGAACCTTAGCTGGGTCTTCAAAGTCGTGAAGCACGATGCTGAAGAAGACGATATCGGCGCATCCCTCGCATAGAACGGTCTCCTCGGCTTTCCCCACCCTGAGACGTATGTTCTTCAGGTTCTCCCCCGCAGCATTCTCTCTCAGTCTAGATATCGCCGTTTCGTTTATGTCCAAACCGTAGACGATCCCTTTCCCACCGACGAGTCTTGCCGCGGGGAGAGCGAAGAAGCCGTCCCCGCGGCCTATGTCTACGAATACGAGGCTAGGCCTCAAACCTATCTCGTTCAGTATAGCCTCGGGGTCCTGCCACCTTCTCCTATCCTCGTCGTCGTGGAAAGACGTATAAGGGTTAAAGGCGGGAGCCTCCCCTCCTCGGCTTAGAGCTGGAGCCTATAAAGCGCCACGAGGTTGTCGTAGAAGAGGGCGCGGCCGATGTTAAGGGCTTCTGACTCGTTCAGGAGGCCTTCTTCGATCAACCCGGCTAGGGCGACGGCTACGTTACGTCGAGCGACGATAAGGTGGCCGTATACGGCGTCTACCCAGTTCACGTCGTCCCCGAAGCCTAGGATCTTGTTCGTCGGCATCGTCTGCAGCCACTCCTGGAGCGCCGTTTGACAAGCCCGTGGGGAGTAGATGTGTATCCAAGACATGTTCAAGTAGACATTCGGACAGGTCTTCGCGAGGACCCCTGCCTCTCGAAGGTAGGGGAAGCCTGCATGTGAGATGTCGAACCGCGCATCCCGATGCGCCTGGAACAACTCTATCATCGGCGCAAGCGACGCGCCTTCAAGGCTGCCGTAGGTTCCGGCGCGCGGCCCCACATGGAACTGGATTGCTAACCCCGCATCGGTCGCGGCTCGGCAGCAGGCAAAGACGAGATAGTCCTCTAAAAGGCGGCCGTCCGGGGAGTCAAGACCTGCATATGTTCCATCCATGACGGTTTGGAAGATGCGTTCGGCTTGGGCGGTCTCTCGCTGTTTGAAGTCCATGCGCCGCCGGTACGACTGCGAGAGTTTCACCGCCGGCGCTCCCACAGCCTTCCATTGCATGCATGTGTGCCGTATCGCCTCGACGAGGTCGTCTAGGGAGCGTAGCCTGTAGCCGTAGTCACGCTCGATCGCGTTGAGGTCGGCGCGCGAGTTTAGCATGCTGAAACGGTTGAGGCGCGGCATCGGTAGGAAGAGCCTGCGGTCGACCTCTACGAGGTCGTTCATTTGCATCAAGCTGACCACTATCTTCGCTCGTTCATGGAGGATGTCGTAGTAGAAGCCCGGCCGCTTCGCCTCTCGTATGGCGGCGGAGAGCGGCCCCACCGTCGCTGCTGTCAGCTCGCCTATGCCGAACGTGGCACGCCAGCCTTCGAGGACGCACTGGCTGAACCCCGTCAACCTCATACGGCGCCAGTACGATTCGAACCTAGCCCACCGCTCCTGTAACGGACCCGCCGGGTTTGTGGCGAAGGCTAGGTCTTCGGCACTCATGCCTGCCGATTGGAGGTCAGATGCGAGGTAAGGGTGCTGGAAGTACGCGAGTGCGTCTAGGTCCTGTTGTAGCCAGTCACGCTCAGGGATGATGTGCGAGTGGTCGTTGATGCAAGGCATCTCGGCGAACGCGCGGGTCAGGTCTGAGACAAGCCGTTGAAACAGCGCAGAGGGCATACCATACTCCTCTTCAAGAAACGTGGTGTTGGCGGGGCTCAAGGCGCTAGTATCGCTTTAAGCCTAACCTAGCCAAGACCGGATTCAAGGGTTCCGTCGAGCAAGAGCCGCGGAGTGAGGTGAGGCCTCTCCGAATGTTATGGAGTTCCGTAACCTGTCTTCTCGATGGCTTCGCAGAGGCCGGCCATGTACCCGATCGCCATGACCTTGCCGAGCATGTGGTAGCCTGCTTGGCCTCCTATGAGCTGGTCGTACTCCATCTTCGGCGCGTGGTCCGGCCTCATCGGCCCCATGAACCCGACCTCGTAGTAGGCCTTCATCGCCTCGAACATGTCCACCTGGCCGGACGGGTCGTCGTGGAAGATCTCCTGGAACCCTCCCGGCGAGTGCACGGTGCCCTTCACGTTCCTGAAGTGGGCGAAGAAGATCTTCCGCCTCCTACCGAAGTGGCGTATCGCCGCCGGCACGTCGACGCCCATCTCGGCGAAGCAGCCTTGGCAGAAGTTGATGCCTACGTAGTCGCTGGGCACTATGTCAAGCATGCGGTCGAACGCCTCCACGCTTCTCAGTATTCTCGGGAAGCCCTGTATCGGCGAGATGGGCGGGTCGTCAGGGTGGAAGGTTATGACGACCCCTGCCTCTTCCGCTGTTGGGACGACGTTCTTCAGGAAGTAGGCCAGGTTCTTCCACACGTCCTCCTCCTCGTACTTGCCGAACCTGGTCGTCGGAGGCACATCCTTGACGAGTTCATAGTCGAAGGCCGTCGAGGTCGCACCGCCCCTTGTAGGCTTGTCTGACTCCGTCCGCCATATGGCAAGGGGCACCGGAGGCATATGCTGTGGCTTAATGACCTTGATGCCGGCCTTGCCCAGGTTCTCCAACGACTTGCAGAAATGCTCCAGCTGCTCTTCTCGGCCTGGTAGGTTGTAGATTATCTTCTCGATCCTCGGGCCGTCCTCGAGGACCTCCAGCCTAAGCCCGTAGCTTTCCACATGTCTCTTCAACTGGGCCAGGTCTCCCTGCTCCCAGACCTCGGAGCCCGGAGGGAGCATAGGCCCATGACCGATAACGTCCGTGCAGCCGAGCTGCCTGCTCAGAATCAGGTTCTCCACCTTGTAGGCGCCGCCTGGAAGGATGACGGCAAACCTCATCCTAACCATAACTCGTCACGCAGAGAGTACCGCTACCGGCCATAAATCTGTTTCGCGCCTAGCGGTTGTGTCCTGAAAGCCTGCTCTGCCCGGTCGACTGCAGGTCGGTGTGTACCCGTGCACTCAGGAAGAGCTGCGAACCTTCTAGGACACAGCCCGTCGTAGAGCTAGAAGCCCTTATTACCGCCCGTCAGCTGGGTTGAGGGAGGGCGTAGCTCTGGACGACAGGATAACGATGGCTCACGGTGCCGGCGGCGCCGTGATGCAGAGCCTCATCAGGAACTCTATCCTCAAGTTTCTAGGCGGCAGTGAGGCGGAGGTTCCCCTTGAAGCGCTCGATGACTCGGCTGTCATCGAGGATATCGTCTTGAAGTCCGACTCGCACACGGTGAAGCCGCTCTTCTTCCCCGGCGGTGACATCGGCAGGCTGGCGGTCTCAGGCACGGTGAACGATATCGCGGTGATGGGAGCCGAGCCTCTCGCCCTCGCCTCAGGCTTCATACTTGAGGAGGGCCTGCCGATGGAGAAGCTTGAGAGGATACTACGAAGCATGCAGGAGACATGCCGTGAAGCCGGCGTCCCGGTGATAACGGGCGACACGAAGGTGGTGGAGAAAGGAGCCCTCGATGAATGCATCATCAATACTTCCGGGATCGGCAGGCGCAGCCCCTACTTGGACGCGAACCTCAGAGAGGTACGGAAATACCGTCCCCTTGAGGCCCGGTGGCTTCTAGACTCGAACCTTCGGAGCGGGGATAAGGTGATCGTCTCTGGGACCGTGGGGGACCATGGCCTAGCGATACTTTCGCGACGTGAAGGGTACGATTTCGAGGCCGAGGTCATCTCAGATGTGAAGCCGCTCAACAGTCTGGTCAGAAAGCTCCTGCAGGTAGGCGGAGTGGTAAAGATTAAGGACCCTACAAGGGGTGGCTTGGCGAATACGCTGAACGAGTGGAGCGAGAAGTCAAAGGTGGGCTTTCGAATATCCGAGGAAGCTATTCCGGTACGCGAGGGGGTGCAAGCTGCCTGCGAGATGCTGGGCATAGACCCCCTAGAGGTAGGGAACGAGGGGAAACTAGTCGTAGCCGTAGTTCCAGAGAGGGCTGAGGACATCCTCTCCGCGCTCAGGGCTATGCCTCGATAATCGGCGAGGCGACGAACGACTACAAAGAGGTAGTACTGACGACGCGCGTCGGCGGGCGAAGAGTGATGCTGCCGCCTCTAGGCGACCCAATCCCCAGGATCTGCTAGCGGTGACGGGCCTACTCTGCCAGGATAGGCCTGTACCTGTACTGGATCTGGCATGAGCCCTCTACGCTGACCATGCAGGGCCCCACCGGCGCCAGGGGCGTACAGCTCCTAGCGAAGAGCGGACACTCCGTAGGCTCGATGGCCCCCCTCAGGACATCGCCGCACCTGCAGGCCTTCAACTCCGCCCGGCCTGCCTCGAAGAGTTCCTCAAGGTCGTCCTCGAAGAGGCGTCTCGCGTCGCGGTTCTCGAAACTCTTGCGGAGAGCCATTCCCGAGGAGGGGACCGTTGGGAATCCCCGCCATGCGACGTCGCACGGCTCGAACACTTCGCGGAGCGCTCTGAGAGCCTTCGGGTTCCCCTCGTATCTGACGGAACGCCTGTACTCGTTCTCCACCTCAGCTCTGCCTTCCTTGATCTGCCGTGTAAGCATGTAGACGGCGACGAGAAGGTCGAGCGGCTCAAACCCCGCGACGACCTGCGGAAGCTTATATTTCCGTGAGAGTTCCTCGTAGGGTTTCACGCCTATCACTGTGCTCACATGGCCAGGCTCGATGAGGCCCTGAAGCTTCACCTCGCCCATGCCGAGCAGAGCGTCAAGTGCAGGCGGCACGTATCGATGGGCGCAGAGGATTGAGAAGTTTCGAGGCGGGTCGGAGAGGAGCGTGGCTGCGGTGCACGGGGCTGTCGTCTCGAAGCCCACCGCGAAGAACACCACATCCCTCGTCGTCTCTTTGGCGACGGTGACCGCGTCCTCGATGCTGTAGACGACCCTAACATCCGCGCCTCTCCCTCGCAGGTTGAGGAGAGAGCCCCAGCGAGTCGGGACGCGGAGCACATCCCCGAAGGATGCTAAGACTTTCCCCCTCTTCGCGAGCTGGGCTGCCTCTGTAAACTCTGCGTCAGTCGTCACGCAGACGGGGCAGCCTGGTCCCTGTCGGACCTCCACGCCGCAGTCTGCGAGGAGCGAGTCTAGTCCGAACCTCATGACCGTGTCCTGGTGGGTCCCGCATACGTGCATCAGCCTTACCTTCAGCCGCATAGTCTTCAGTCGTTCGACGATGGTTCCCGCTATCTCCCTATCCCTGTACCTGAACATTCCCATCACAGTAGCAGTTTGACGCTCTCTACCGTACATTCTCGGCCTGCAACGACCTCGACGACCTCTTGGCAGCGGGGACATGAGAGGGTGGGGAAGGCGATGTGGTAGATGGGGTCTTCCTCAACCGTCATAGGCCCGTTGTAGCCGCAGCTGGGACACTTGACGGCCGCGTCCTGTTCCCGGATCACCAGGTCTGAGCCCTCCAAGGGGGTGTTCTTTACGAGCAGCTCGTAGGCGAAACGCATCTGGACAGGGCTGAGCATTGTCAGCTTACCGATGGTGAGCCGTACTTCAGCCACCGCCTTAGCGCCGCGCCTCTCAGCTTCACGCTGGACGGTCTCTACGACCTGGTTCATCGCTGAGAACTCATGCAACCCGCTTCACCGAGGCGCGCTCTTCCCGACGGAAGCGGGCGTAGCGCTCAGTCCTAGGGCCTGGAGGATGTCCTCAACCCCTTGGCTCTTCCGCGCGACGGTCCGTACGACCTTCGCACGTGGGTTTACCGCGTGTATGTCTCGTTCGAGTTTCTCGGGGTCAACCTCCATAGCTTCGGCCAGGTCTACTTTGTTGATGACGACCACGTCTGCGTTCATGAACATGTAGGGATGCTTCACTACGGTGTATGGGCCTTCAGTCACGCTTATGACGACGACCCGCTTCTCCGAGCCGAGCGGGAACTCGCTTGGACAGATAAGGTTGCCGACGTTCTCTATGAAGAGAACGTCAAGCCCTTCTACATGGAGCTCGTCGAGGGCTCTGCTCACAAGCTGCGCATCTAAGTGACACTCTTTCCCAGTGTTGATCTGGACGACCTCAACACCGTGCCGAGCAATCTTGTCGGCGTCTATCGTTGTTGTGAGGTCTCCGTCGATAGCTGCCACTTTGCGGGTTTTCCTCAGCTTCTCAACCATCTGTTCGATGAGCGTCGTCTTCCCCGAGCCTGTTGAGCCCATTACATCTATTGCCGTTACCCCTCTTGCTCGTAGGCGCTCCCTGTTCCGTTCTGCCAGCTCCCTGTTCGCGCGGAGAATATCCGCGTCAAGCTCGATGTCTAGACTCTCGCCAGGCTTCGCCTCAACCCTCTTCATGGAACCGTCGCCCCGTATGGTAAGCTATAAGCAGCAGGAGATTCAAGGAGCGGCCTCAGCTCTTCTCGTCTAGGCCTAGTATCTCGCTCCAGAGGCGAAGCGCCTCGTCCGCCTCCTTCACGTCCATCACTTGTATCGCGAAGCCGGCATGAACGATGACGTACTCGCCTACTTTCACGTCGACCAAGGATATGTTCACGGTGCGAGTTGTACCTTGCCCGAAGTCAACCTTCGCCACGTCGCCGTTCTTCTCAACCACCCTTGCAGGCACAGCGAGGCACATCGACCCCAGGCACCTTGCTACTAGCCTCAGTTGTGTTATAAAAAGGAGTCGCGTTGAGACTGCTGGTTACCTAGACGTGAACGCGGCGGCGACCGCCTGTCCGAAGGAGACCCCGCCGTCGCCCCTGGGGACGAGACGGTTAGTCACGAACCTCATCCCGGCCTTCTCAGTCATAGAACGTATCACTCCCACGAAGTGCTCATTGTAGGCAACACCGCCTGTAAACCCGACCGTCTTACATCCTAGATTGGAGGCTTCGTCGATGGCGACCTCAGCCAAGCTTCTTGCCAGGTACTCCTCGGCTGAGTAGGCGAGGTCGCGGGCTGAAAGACGCCTTCTCTCCTCAAAGATACGCATGGCCAAGGGCTCAGTCAGTATCAACCCATCTCTGATTCTGATATCCGGTCGCAGCCTTAACGTATCGTGACCGCCTCTAGCTACGGATTCAAGCTTCATGGCAGGCTCACCCTCATAGGTGCGCTCATAGCAGACGCCTAGGAGGGCGGAGACTGCGTCGAGAACCCGGCCGCAGCTACTTGTCAGGGGCCATCTCCCGAGCTTGAGACCTCTAAGGATCACCTGGGCCTCAGCTGAGCGGTGAGGGAGGTGTTCCGCCTCATCCATCAACCATTCGTTCACCCTCGGTTCGACTCGAAGCATCGAGGCGGCCATCCTAAGCGGATACCTTGCCGCGAGGTCTCCTCCAACCATCGGGTGGTACTCTAGATGGCTGAGGCGACGATACCCCTGAGCGTCGCTGAAGAGGACTTCGCCGCCCCAGATTTCACCGTCAGCTCCGTACCCGACGCCGTCGCATGCGACCGCGACTAGCTCGTCTAAAGAATGCTCAGCCATAAGGGATAAAGCGTGAGCGTGATGATGTTGAACCTTGACAACTGGGCAGTTCCACTCCTCCCCCAGCCGTTCAGCGAGCCTTGAGCCTAAGAAACCAGGATGGAGGTCGCAGGCTATCACTTCCACATTCGCCCTCGTGAGCTCGAGTAGGTGTCTCGCGGCGCTCTCTAGGAACTGGAGCGTCTCAAGCCGTTCTATGTCGCCGATGTGCTGCGAGAGGAACGCTTTATCCTTCATGAGGACGCACGTGGTCACGTTGAGGTCGCCGCCCAACGCGAGCACCGTTCTTCTGGCGGTCAAGCCTAAAGTGATGGGCGCAGGGGCGTAGCCGCGGGAGCGCCTGATGATAGCCTCCTCGCCGGCGACTAGGCGGATGACGGAGTCGTCGCAGCGATGCGCGACCTCTCTGTTATGGACTAGGAAGTAGTCCACGTATGAAGCCATCCTCTTAAACGCATCCTCGTTTCGCGCGATGATGGGCTCCCCTGGGGCGTTCGCGCTCGTCATCACGAAGGCAGGCTCCCTAACCTGGTCGAAGAGCATCAGGTGGAGCCCGGTGTAAGGAAGCATCACGCCAACGTTGTGGAGGCCCGGCGAGATGAGGGGGGAAAGATGATAACTAGGACTCTTCGTCAGTAGGAGGATAGGCTTCATGTAGGAGGTCAGCAGCTCAGCTTCCACGGCGGAGACCTCGGCGAACGTCCTCGCTGTTTCCAAGTCCCTAGCCATTACTGCGAAGGGCTTCTCTCTCCGGCTCTTGGTCTGCCTCAGTCGGGCTATAGGCTCATCCCTCGTCGTTGAGGCGGCTATGTGGAAGCCCCCGTTTCCCTTCACCGCGACGATGCTGCCCTCCTCCAGTAGGATACCCGCCTCCACTATGGGATTCTCGGCTTCAACAGCCTCTCCTGTGGAGTTGAAAAGCTCGGCTTTAGGGCCGCAATCCGGGCAGGCGACGGTCTGAGCGTGGAACCTCCTGTCGAGGGGGTCTCGGTAATCTCGTTCACAGCGAGGGCAAGCCTCGAAGGCACTCATCGTCGTATTCTTTCTATCGTAGGGGAGGCGTTCGATGATGGTGAAGCGAGGGCCGCAATCAGTGCACGTGATGAAGAAGTACTCGAACCGCCTGTTGCTGGGCTCTCGCAGCTCCTTGATACAGGACTCGCAGATCGAGACATCAGGAGGCACCGTCGAACCCTGCAGCTGGGAGGTCTCGGAGCTACCGAGGATCTCAAACCGCTGGAAACTCTCGGCTGAACCCCTCTCAACCACGGTGAGGTCATGTATCCTCGCCAAGGGCGGCTTCTCGTCCTTAAGCCGACAGACGAACTCACGTAGCTTCTCAGCTGGGCCTTCGACGACGACCTGAACGCTTGCGTCTGACCTGTTCCTCACGAACCCTCTCAGTCCCAGGTTGACGGCAGTCCGGTAGACGAAGGGACGGAAACCGACCCCTTGAACTATCCCGGAGACAATTATCTCCGCCTGCAAGAGGAGTTCCCTACGGACGGCGATGCGAGCACTCCGTCAGCACCCCTCTAAGCTCTATTTAAGGAGTAGGCGCGAAGGGCTCAGTTGTAGCGTCCTGGAATCTCTAGACCTTTCTGGGCGATGTCTTGGGGTCATACTGCTTCACCTTCTTAGCATCTTTCTGACGTGGGCCTCGGCGTCTCGGCCCTTTCCAAGTCTAGGCTTAGGTGGGGTTTCAGCTCGTTATACTACCTTACGCACTCCTCCATGGATTGGGAGAAGCGAGCCTTCTCCCGTAGGGAGTGAACTGATCTCAGGACACTAGAAGCCGAATCTTGACGGAAAAAGAGTTACATGAGCATCGGTCGTCACGGTACCTTATGGTCGAGATGCTCCATGAGAGCTGCGTGTAAACGTTCAACCGTTAGCCTCAGCTCTGGGAGGCCGAAGGCCTCTGCGAACGCCGCGTCTAACTCGAAACGGTACTCTCGCGTGAACTGGTCCCTCAGCGGAGGAAGAGTTCCCATGCTCAGGAGCCTCTCAAACGCGGACCGTATACTGCTCTTGGCTGAAACACTCAGCCTGCTGAGGTTCACGACCGGCAGCTTCAGGTAGTCTTCCTCCAAGAAGCGCGTCCAGGTCTCTGAGATCCGTCGGCCTACGAGCAGTAGAAGCGCTACGAGGATGCTGCTGTTGAACCACGCGGCCAGAAGCTTGCATTCTTCCGGGTTGTCCGACCGCGTAATGTAGAAGTCCTTCGAAGCCGTCACTGGGCTAGGGGAGTAGTTCGCGAAGACGCCGCGATGCCGGAAGCTGGGGTCGACCTTGTCGGGGAGAAAGACCCTCCCATACGGTCTCTTCGCCTCCAGCTGACGGTACACGTGCATGTACCAGTGCTCGCCGAAGGCTTTGACCGCTGGTCCCGCAGCGCCGGATCTCAGGCCCCAATCGATGTATTCGACCACATCTGCGGGGAGGCTTTTCACCTCTGAGGGCGGTACAGCTAGGAGGTAGTGCTGCGGCTCGACCGAAACCTTGTCGGCGTAGAGGCCTGGCTTCCTGAGCGCGGTTACGAGGGACGTCCTAGGGATCATGAGCGACCGGTCCCCCTCGGACTCCGTGATGAGGATAGAGTCCCTATTATCCTCGACGAGACGCCAATGGTCGTTCGGGAGAAAGAAGAAGTTAGGCCCATACATTTCCACGCCTCTCACCATGCCTCGGTCGCCGAAGAGGCTAGCCCACGAGTCGATAGCTCCCCTCTTCCCGCCCGCCTTGAGTATTTCCATAACGACCTCTCGTAGGGGGGTGTGCCCGAAGTTGACGAGCCAGTTCATATCCCAGAGGCCTGGAAGCCTGCGCAGGTTCACTCTGTTCAGGGGGATAGTCTCGGCTGATGCTATCTCCGAGAAAGCCGCTCTCGCGGCGAGGCCTATAGGGGAGGATGCCCCTAGGGTGATGAATGCGGTCTCGCGCCTTCGGTGAGGCTTCCGCTTCGTCGCCGTTAGGATGAGTTCTTTGAAGCCGCTGTCCGTGGAGAACGACGGCTCGGGAAGCGACTCCACCAATGCGTGAACCGTATACTTGTCTCTCAGGAGGCCCTTGACAGCCTCGCCGGCGACCGTGTAGAACGTAGAGGCGGGAAGAACCGATACTAGAAGACCGGACTCCTTGAGGACACGGTCTATGACAAACATCGCCAAAAGCTGGAGGCTCAGCTGCTTTCTGGCAAGGAAACGATTATAGGCTGAATGCACGACGGCTCTCCGCAGAGACTCCCTGTACCTGCCGTCCAGTAGATCCCACCGCGTGAAGGGTGGATTTGTAAGAACCACATCAGCGTTGATGAGCGGCTCCCCGCCACCGCCGGCCACATCTGAGCCGAAACCCAGGGAGGTGAAGGCGTCTCCGACCTGCACATTGACTCTGCAAGCATCCCCACCGAGACTGTGCAGGAGAGCCGCGTAGGCGACTATGGCAGAGAGCGGCTGAGGCTCGACTCCCCACACCGATTTCACAGCGCTCTCTCCGATCCGTTGGATCGCCGCCGTTAAGGTCAACCCGGAGCCGAGGAAGGGATCAGCTAGGGTCACTCTTCTCTCCCTTCGGACTTCAAGGTAGAGTTCTGCTATCTCAGCCATCAAGGCGACGCCTTTAGGCTTCGTGTAATATGCAGCCAGCCTCTTCCTCCTGGCTGGCTCGACGACTGCTTGCACCTGCTCCTGCAGCTGAGCGATCGTGGATTTGTCTGCGCCGTCGATCCTTGAGTCAACCTGCTCTTGGAGGAAGCATTGCTCCATCCTTGTTAGCGAGCGAAAGCCTGTCACAGGGAAGCCCTGCAGCTCCTCTAGAGCCTCCAAGCTGCGTCGGCCTGAAACCTTGAGGATCACGGCCAACGCGGTAGAGAGCAGGTCGGCCGCCCGCTCGGGGCGAGGCATCTCGATGAGGCCGAGCTTCGAGAGAATGCCGCCGATGAGCTGAGCGGACCTGCCTCTCATCGCATCTCAGCCTCAGATGGCTCCCTCATCCTGCCGGCACGTCTCTAGAAGAGGCTTTCGGGTCAAGCTAACGTTCGATGAGGAAGGTCTTCTCGTGGACTGCCTTGGCCGGAATCCGGTCGATGAGCATCATCTGGTCAGGGCTCCGTTCCAGTCCTATGGGCTGCAGCTCAGCGGCTGTGGCGAAGGCTTCCTCCAGCTTCTGGGCCCTTTCCGCGTAGATCTCCATCAACGCGGCGCCCTTCGTTACCTCGTCTCCGATCTTCGCCTTCAGGAGGAGGCCCGCCCCCTTATCCTTTGGGGCTCCCGCCGCCCGTGCGACCTGAGCGATGTCGCCGTTGTTGATCCACAACACCTTACCGCTGCGGTCTGCGACGAACCGTTCTACATGGTTCCCTACGCGTATGCTGTCAGGTTTCACCTCGGGGTCTCCGCCCTGCGCCGCGATGATCTCTCGGAGCTTCCTCTCCGCCTTCCCGGCCCGGAGAAGCTCCCCTGCAGCCTGTCTGCCCTCCTCATGCCCGGCCATCTCGAGCAGGATGCCCGCGAGGGTCAGAGCCTTCTCTCGGAGGTCAGGCGGCCCGCCGCCCATCAGGGTTTCCAGGGCCTCCTTAGCCTCGAGGGCTGGGCCTACGGCGCAGCCGACTGGTTGCTCGCCGTACGTTATGGCGCATTCGACCTGCATTCCTAGGCGTCCGCCAAGCTCGAGGAAGTCGTTCGCCAAGTAGTGAGCTTCCCCTATCGTCTTCACCTTTGCCCCTCTCCCCGCCGGGATGTCGATGACCACGTACTCTGCCCCTATCGCTTTCTTCTTGCTCATTATCGACGGAAGCAGTAGCGGGTCTATCGAGAGCGGATACTCCACTTGGATGAAGAGGTCGTCCGCCGGGGCTAAGTCAAGGGCTCCACCCCAGGCTAGGCAGGCATTCGTCCTCTCCACGACTAGGCGGATCTGCTCAGCGCTCAACTCCACGGGGCAGAGGGCCTCGACGCGGTCTGCCGTACCCGCAGGGGAGGTCACCGCCCTAGAGCTTGTCTTGGGGATGACGTACCCCGCTGCCGCAACTATGGGGACGACGATGATGCTCGTCTTATCGCCGGGGACACCGCCGATGCTGTGCTTATCGAAGACTGGGCCCTTTCCCAGCTTCAGGCTGCCGCCGGTCTCTACCATCGCGCGGCTGAGCGCTTCCGCCTCGTCCATGCTCGTTCCACGGATGTAGAGCGCCGTGACGAAGGAGGTGAGTTCCACATCGCTCAGGTGGCGCTCTACCACATCCTCGACGATCATCCGGATCTCAGCTGCGTCTAAGCGTCTTCCCAGGATCTTCTCTTGGATGAACCTGAGCGATTCAGGCTTCTCCGCGACTGAGACCTCCACCTCGGCGCCGGTCTCCGTTCCTAAGGCCCGCCGGACCTCGTCGTAGACTCCTACCGTGTCCGCGGGGAAATCTGAGGCGATGTTCGCTATCGCGATGAGCCGTCTATCGCCATGGCGGACCTCCACACGGTCGAGCGAGTAGATGCCCAGCCTCCCGGCCGATTCATCGTCGAGTACCACGATCGGCCTCCCGCCCGCCTGGATGCCTAGAGCTCTCAACTTGAACCTCAACCTCTCCTCCTCCCAGCTAGTCTAATTGTGAGCGTTGACGGGAAGCTGCAGGGATTGCGGCTATTTAACCTTCGACCGATAGACCGTGTTTACGCCCACCAGCACATTCGAGTGCTTTGTTGCATAACCTCGGTTTTCGTAGTCCCGGTCAGGCCTCCGTCGATTTCGGTCTCTTCGTAACGACGTTTAGGGCGAAGACGAGGAGCGCCCGCTAAGTACCTGAAAGCCCAGTCATGCAACAAAGCACATTTCTAGGATAAGCTTATGTGAGCTTGCGCCCAAGCAAACTGTGAAAGAAAGAAAGATACTTGAGAGCACCTGACTAAGCCTCGTTGTAAAAGTCACTTCTCGGCCGTCTTCTGGAGGAGTTCCCTGAGTTTCCGGTTCCAGAAGCTGCTGAAGCTGGGTAGGCTTCGGCCCTCCTTGTTCGCCTCGTCTACGGCGTTACGCCAGATCTCATCCATCCTCTGGGCGAGGTCCGCGTCGATGCTTATCTGAAGCCTCGTCTTAGCCGGCGGCAACCAAGCGATCACCTCGAAGCCTGCAACTCGACCTCTATCCTCTCCTGCTCATACGGCCAACCACGACGAAGATAATACCCGCAGTCAGGGTTCGAACAGTAGTATTGGACCCGTGCCCTGTAGGAGCCAGGCTGGGATACGTCCATCATCTCCATGGGTCTCTCCCTTAGAGGATAGGCAGCCTCGCCTAGGCCGGGCGGCCGGCCTACGGGCTTCATCACGCGTCTACAATAGAGGCAGGTTATCGTCGAGTCGATCGTCGCGTCGAACTGCCCCCTAGGGACATAGACCATCCTGAGCGTGTATGGGTCTCTCGCCCGGACGAAGCTGCTTGCGTAGATGCCGAAGGGCTGGAAGACGCTAGCCTCGTCTCCGAAATCTTCCACGGTCAAGCCTCACCCTCCTTAGATGCTCCGTCGAAGCGTGCTCCGACCCCTTGGAAAAAGCAGGGTTTCGCCCCGACCCTGGCAGGCGTCGGGGCTCTTCAGGGAGCTTCCTGGCGTTGCCCTACGCGGATTGTATCTGGCATAAGGCGAGGTGTCGGCCTACGCGGAACTGGAACCGTTCGGTGAAGGCTACGCTTGTCAAGTCCTTGATAGGGTCGATGAGGTTCTCGACGGTGACATCGCGTCGGATCACCATCGCGGCCGCCGGGGCGCCTATCCCCGCGGCTCCGGAGGTCTGTAGCAACAGCGCCGAACCGGAGGGCTGTATCGTCGTCGTTAATGTCCTAAAGCCTAGGATCTGGCCGAAGTACTCTGCCGGTCCGAGGGATTTCTTCATGAAGCCGCCAAAGTAGAAGGCGTGGATGAACTTGTCATCCTTCAAGAGGTCGCCTTCCTCGCTTGGGTTCACCACGAGCGTATCCGGGTAGGCGTTCTCGCTTCGCAGCGAGGCGATGGCCGCCACGAGGTCGCTGTAAGCCAAGGTGCCGCTCGTTCCACAGGTCACCGTCTTGCCGTAGCCTTGATACTCGTTGCCGCTGCTCGCGGCGGTGTTGAAGATGCCGTTCGAGCCGATGAGGATCTCGCTCTCCTTCTGGCTCATCGCCCTCGCGCCCTCGGCTAGTTGCCTTGCCACGATGTCCCAGACTGCGTCCTCTATGGCTTCGCGGCTGATCTGCGGCCTCACACCTATCTTCCGCATCTTCGCGTCCGTGTACTCGTACTTCTCGCCCGCAACCGGTATCTCTGCGTGTTCGTCTACGTCGAAGGCTCTCGGTATGAGCACGGCCTTGATGAACCTGTAGCTAGGCCGGTCCGTATGCCAGATCGTGACGAGTTCCCGCGCTACCAGGTTCGGTTTGAGGGCTTCCCAGACGATCCGGTTGATCTCCGCCACTGCATAGGCCTGGTCTGAGAGCGTCGCCTCCTTGAGCTTCTCGCGGATCAGCTCGCCCCTCGCGTTGAGGCCCCAGGTCTTCGCTTCTCGAAGCCTCAGCCTCTCCTTGGTTAAGGCGTCGTCTCTGCCCGCGTTTTCCCCTGAGGAGTCTAGGCTGTGCCAGTCCCAGAAGGAGTCGTCGCCTCTAAGCGTGAAGGCCCCGAGGCGCCGGTACTCCTTAAGCTTCTCCGTCTCAGGCTGCTTCTCCCCCACTGGGATGCTGGGCGCCAGCAGCGCCAGCTCCTCAGCCGTCGGCAGGAGGCTGCTGTCCCAAGACCTGCCGTAGACGTACTCGTAGGCCTCAACGATATTCGACAGCTTAACCTGCGACATGGGTGTCTCACCCCGGGGTTATCCGATGAAGTCTACGATGCAGAGGATGGTGTCGCCGTCCGCAGAGGCGCTCTGAAGCGCCCTGCCGAAGGCGAGGCCGCTCTCCACGGTCATCGAAGGCTGAGCAGAGGTCGAGACGACCGTCGTCGCACCGGCTGGGACGGTTACGGTCGTAACCGCGGCTTGAACCTTCCCTGAGCCTGCGGCTTTGATCGCTGCCCCGACGGAGATAGGCCCGGCGGCGGTAAGCTTCACCTTGCCGCGGACCAGGACGGGGAGGTACTCGCCGCTCCCGGCTGACTTTAACGCGACGCCTATGCTCTTCTCGTTATTCGCGGAGTGCTCTACCTGCAGGTCGCCGGTCAGCTTCAAGATGTAGCCTTTCGTTACCGCTGAGCCCGCCTTGAATGTTTCAACGGTTCCTTCGCCAGCGAAGGCCCCTGTAAGGTATTCAGGCGCCTTGTCTGTTGGCATCTGCTGCGTCTTCCACTCTTCCGCCCACGCCTGGCTCCTTATACGACTCCGCTTGCCCTACGGGGCTGTCGGATTCCACAACGACTATCCAACCGTTGAAGCTCTGGCCGGAACGTATCTCCAAGACGCGGATAGGCCTATGGCTTCGGAAAGCCTTCTGGGCCTCGCAGAGCGCCACGTTGACGAGGTCGCGCATATCCCTCAGCCTTCCCTTATCGTTCTGAATCACCAAGGCTCTCAACATACGCTGGCTCCTTCCTATGCCTTCTCTCTTCTAGGGTACCCGGCGGCTTGACTGCCCCAAGTGTCGTCGATACTTGCTCCTGGTCATCGCCTCCCCGAAGCCTGAGGGAGCTGAGGCCTCCTCCACGCCTTCGTAGAAGCCAGGTGGCTCCACGGGTTGGCCTGCCATCTCCTGCGTGGCAACCATCCCTAGGGCTTTAGCTTCGACGAGCTTCCCGCTCGTAGCCGTGGAGGCCCCTGCCATGTTCTTCTCCCAAGCCTCGGACATCTCCAGCATCTCATCGTAGGCTCGACATTTCTCCTCCAGCTTCGTTAGGGCTTCCAGCCCCTTCTCGCAGAGCTTCAGCCTCTCTTCCAAAGCTTTCAGAGCCTCATCGAGCCTGTGGTCTGTCCGCATGTCAGACTTCGCATCAGCCTCGCCTCCTCTCGGTTGGAGGGATTCGAGCAGCTTCTCGACGATCTTCACCGAAGCCTGAGCGTCCGAGGGCTTCTCAGGAGGGAAGATGACGCTGAGGTCTTCGAAGATGATGCCTGAAGGCCTCTTTCCATCCTCGACCTCGATGGTACGAGGCCTAGCGCCTATGCTGACGCCTAGGGCTTTACCCGCCTTGACGAGGCCCCAAGCCTTACTGTTCGTGACCTCGGCCCTGTACGCGACGGCGTCGTCGACGAACTCAGCATCTGTGACAACGCCTATTCGCGTATCTCCTTTGGCCTTCAACTCTTGAAGGAGGGCCTTCAGCTCCTGGTCTTCGATAAGCTTCGATGTAAGGTAGGCTTCAGCTCCCTTCGGCGTCTCGATATGGTTCACGTAGAGGCTCTTTCCGACGAACGTACGTGCGGCTCTGAGGAGCTCTTCACGGCTGTACCGGACGTTGTTCGAGGACTTCCCGACGTGGATGGCGTGTCCCCTGATCCAGTGTCGTCCAGCCTTCTCTTCAGCGGTGAAGGTTACGTCCCAGTCGAAGCGTTCTAGGCTCTCAGCTAGCTTGAGTTCCGTCACCTTGCGTTTCCATCCCTTCGAGGCACAACCCTCTCGAAGAACTTATACAGGCATCTCAACCCGTACCTCGGATGGTCCTTCGCGGTCACCTCGCGGCCGCAGTGCTCCGAGACCACGATGTAGCCGCTGATGCGCTTCTCATCCCGAAGCTCCAGTATGGAGGCTTCGGTCATCTCCCCGCCGCAGCTGGGGCAGACCGGCACACCGGCAGGCAGCGGGTGGCCCCGCATCCTCTGAGCGTACGTAGCCCTATGCTCAGGCCTTAAAGCCCAGTAGCGGAAACGCTGCGTCTCCACCACGCGGCCCTCGCTATCCCGGACATCGTAGGCCTGAAGCTCTCCCGGCTTCACTTAAGACACCTCTCTCCCCTCGCTACGCCTCGCGACGCGGCGATAGGGGAGGCTCTCGAAGCTCGCCTCAAGCATCGAGTTCCAGCTCCTGTCTCAGAACTCTCTCGACGTCACGCCGAGTCTCTTCGCTCACCTGTACGGTCTGAGGGTTCAACAGTTTGAGTAGGTTCTCGAGGCGACCTGCAGGGCTCTCGACGGGCACCTCGCCCCAGAAGAGCCGGGGGCATTCACGTGCGTCTAGACCCGCTTGGGCGATGAGGGGTTTGAAGATGAGGTCTTGGACGAGCTCCCTCATCGCGTCCTGCAGGGCGTTCACCTTCCGCGTCTGGGCTTCCAGCATCGCGGTGGCGGAGGCATCGCTCACCCTGCTCTTCGTTGTGCTCAGGATAACGGTAGGGTCTTGAAGCCCCACTACGACCATCATCAGGAAATGGTCTAGGTACTCCTCGAACCTTGCCCGCAAGTCAGGTTCAAGGATAGCCGCCTGAGCTAGATAGGAGCTGACGTAATCTTCGTCGGGGCTGACCGTTCTCAGGTTCTCCGCCCACTCGGCCAAGTCTTGCGGCCTAGCCATGTGCTCCGCGTCGCCGAGACGCCAGTGAATCTTGGGCGACGCGTACCTCTTCATTATCCGGAGCATATAGTCTTCCATTGTCCGAAGCTGGTCCACGTAGTCCAAGATGGGCTGGACGACGCCCATCCCGTAGAAGTCGCTCCCTATCGCTCCGCCGACTACGTTGAACTTGAAGTGCGCCACGCATTCACGCGGCATCTTCCTGTGGACGCCCATGATGACCTGGACGTAGCCTCTCAGTCCCTTGAACGGTTCAGGGACGACCCGCATCGTTGTGACGGGCAGGATCTGCACGTCGACCAGGTTCCCAACCCTGGTCGCGGTGAACTCGTCTTTCGGGTCGACCTCTAACGTGTCGAAGCGGCGTTCCATGAAGCAGTTCCCGTAAAGGAGGAGCTCCTTCGCAACGCGCAGCAGCTGCAGCTTCAGGTTGACGCGGTCGCTAAACTCCTCGACGATGCTCATCGCCAGCGGGTTGTCGCCTCGCAGGTAGAAGCCTGGGCCGACAGCCTGCTCCGCCATCTTCTCCACCGCGTAGCTTACTAAAGGGAAGCTCCTGTAGACACGTTCGACCCTGTACCAGTCGACGCGCGGAGGCCAACCGTACGTGTACCAGGCGCTCGGCGCCGCTATGACCATCCCTATAGAAGCTGAGCCAGAGGGGGCCTCACGCCCCGCCTTAGCTTGGCCCGTGCTGCCTTGCCCCCTCGATCTTCTAAGCAGTCTTCCCATGAAGCCCAAACCTTTCAAGGCTCCTGCGAAGCGTGCCTTCGCTTACCGCCTATCTGGGATTTAGAATGCAGTGAAACTGAAGCGAGCACAGACACAGAGGGAAGAGTGAAAGTATCTCTGGCTTCACCGCGCAAGTCGTCAGCCCTCCATCCTAGGCAAGACCGGGGACTGCCCATCAAGAGCCCTCCATCGTATCTGTGCAGAAACATGAGCGCTTACAGGGAAAGAGTAGGCCTATATCATGCTTCGAAGGGTGACCTGCACGGAAACCATATTATCTTATAAAGCGCTTCGCATCCTCATCTCTTCGAGTCTTTAAGCCAGAGCATAGAGATAGAGCGGTTGAGATGGGGCTGCACTTCAAGCCTCCCGACGGCCATGTTGGAGACGTTATCCCGTTCTACTGGAGAGGCGAGTACCACGCGTTCTATCTGAAGCGACGCGTCGGGAAAGGTACGCCTTACGCGCACGCGGTATCCAGAGACCTGGTTCACTGGCGTGAATTGCCCATCGCCGTGGAGGTGGGGCCCCCGGCTGCCCCCGACTCAGGCGACTGCTGGACGGGCTCTCTCGTCGAACGGAACGGGGTCTTCCACCTCTTCTACACGGGCCACAACGACGGTAAGGGAGGTTACCCGCAGCAGACGACCTGCCACGCTACGAGCCGAGACCTCGTCACGTGGGAGAAGGACCCTAGGAACCCCGTTATGGTCGCAGACCCGCGTTGGTATGAGCGCGACGACTGGCGCGACCCCTTCGTCTTCTGGAACGAGGCGGAAGGCTGCTACTGGGCCTTGATTACCGCCCGGTTGAAGGAGGGGCTCACACCTAGACGCGGCTGCATCGCCGTAGCCAAATCCCCAGACCTCGACTCTTGGATGATCCACGGCCCCCTCTGGGCACCGTTCCTCGTTTACGCGCCTGAGTGCCCCGACCTCTTCCGGCTGGGCCCTAGATGGTACCTGATCTTCTCGACGATGGAGACGCGTTTCCGCTTCGCCGACCGCGTAGAAGGCCCGTGGCTAACCGCCAAGATCGACTCCGTGGATGATCTCCGTTTCTACGCTGCGAAGACCCTCTCAGACGGCCGGAGGCGCTTCCTGCTCGGCTGGATTCCCTCTCAACAAGGCGAGAAGGATGAAGGCAACTGGGAGTGGGGCGGCCACATGAGCTTCCCAAGAGAGCTAACAGCCCAGCCCGACGGCCAACTAGCCGTAAGGTGCCCCCGTGAGATAGAAGAAGCCTTCCCCCGGCTAGTGGTAGACCCGACGAAGGTGCCAGAGCACAAGGTTCTCACAGGGAAGTGGTCTGCAACGACCGGCTCGATACGCGGAGAAGCCTACGAAGGGATGGGCTTGACAGTCCTCCAAGCGGTTCCGGACGACTACTATCTAGACGTTAAGGTCACCTTGGGCCCAATGGCGGCCTCTGCGGGTTTCCTGCTCAGGATGACCGATGCGTTCGATGCGGGCTACAGCCTCACCCTAGAGCCTGCCAAGCATCGCGTGGGTTTCCGGCACTGGCAAAGCTGGGGAGACCCACCTCCGCACGTTCAACGAACGGTGGAGATCGAGCCAAGCCAACCAGTACGATGCCAGGTCTTCGCCGAGGAAACCATCCTCGAAGTCTTCATCAACGAGCAAGTCGCGCTCTCAGCACGCATGTACAACCACCGAGGTGGAAAACTATGTCTGATCGTTCAGAACGGGGAGGCTCGGTTTAAGGGGCTCCGAATAGCGTCACACTGACACCTACGAAGTGAGGTGTTAAAACCTCCCGAAACGGCAAGCGATACTCGCAAGTGTTCACGTATCTCTCGTTCAGAGAGTTAAGAGAGGGCCCTAGCTGTGGGAGCAGGCCGGAGGTTTCAACCTGAAGGTGATGCGGCCATCTCTGTCCATTTCGCTGCGAGTTCATCGCGTCGCGGCCTGTAGACCTCCTCGTAGAAGGCCTTCTGCGAGAGGAGAACTCGTCGATCGAAGCTCCTCACGATCCGGAGCGCTTCATCCCAGGCTTCGCTGAACTTGTCTCCGAAGCGGTCCTCGATCTGGGCCTTGAAGCGCTCCTCGTTCTGAAGCTCACCGCCGATCGTGAAGTAGGTTCTCTCGCCCTGCGTAGCCTTGTAGGCCATCTCGTCGCCTAGGAAGTAGGCGTCCCGCGTCTCCTCGATGGGTCTCCGTTCGATCGTCTCCCAGCTCCTTAGCGGAGCTGCTACAGGCTTTTCCTTGAAGCCTCTCTTCGCGGCCGCGTAGAAGATCGCGCGGTTCAAACCCCAGCTTTTAGCCATATCATCTGTTAGTCCAAGGATGAAGGCTCTCGCCGCTTGGAGCATCGCCATGACTTGGAATCGCCCAACCGCCTTCGGCGTAGACCCCACCGGCAGCCTAATGTCGCCCTAGGTCTATTTATGGTAGACTACCTAGCCGCGGTGAGGGTGTTAGCATGACTGGAAGAAGAGGCCGAGGTAGACTATGAGGGCGAAAAGGGACGAAGCAGAGGAGCAACACGACCAGTCCAGCGTGGATCCATAGAGTCTCCGCCTGAGTAGGGGGAAGCGTACTCGTGAGGCGAAGTGAAGTGTATAGGGAAGACGGCCACGATAGAAAGGTCTAACGTCATGTGAAGCATGATGCCTCTACAAGACCGAGCGCTCGCTATCTGCCGTGAACCTACAGGACCCAGTTTCAAGATGAGCCCAAGTCATGAGTCGATGCCCGGTCTCTCTCTGCCTCAGATAAGCCTTGGGAAGAGACCGAGGAAGGTGATCCCGAAGAGGATGCTTAGCAGGGCGCTGAGGACAAGGAAGACGAGGATTGCGAGTACGGCGATGGCGAGCGCTCCGAACCAACCAGTCTGGAAGCTGGACTTGTAGACGGCCAGCCAGGCGATGAAGGCTAAGAGGAAGGCCCAGATGAAGGCTGAACCCCCCACTATGGCGCCGAGGAAGAGGTCCGCGGCGAAGAGGACGATGAAGTAGACTATCGGCCCAAGGAGTGTCGCGGCCATTGCTGAGCCGAAGGAAGCCTTCCCACCGGTCACAACCTTCGCGGCCAGCCAGACCGGCACCGAGACGATCGCCCAGAGGATCAGAAGGCCAACTATGATGACGATGATGCCTGCGATCCCAAGGCTGGAAAGGCCTCGGCCCGCGTTGAACGCTACGGCCTCGTCGATCATTCCCAGTCGCCAGGGACGCCGGTAAACTAGCGGCTCATAAAGCTTATCGTAAGCAGGAGCAGCCCGATGAGGGCTAGGGCTAGGCCTACTAGGCAGTAGGCTGCCCAGCGAGCGATTACTGTTGAGAGCCCCTCAGCGACACCTACAGAGACGAAGATTATCCCCGTCAACGCTAGGGTTGCAGCTATGAGGACGGTCACGAGTCGTTTCAGGAGCCTTCTGACCGCCCCGGCCACTATCTGCTCGAGAAGAGAAGAAAGGAGGGACCTGAGAGGCGTGAGGAGACCGCTGGCTATCCTTGCCATACCGGGTCGGTTCCCCGGCCTTCAGTCCCTCGACCTGGCTAAGAGGCCTGCGAGGGCTCCGAGCGTCAGACCGGCGACGAAGACGATCCCCAACGCGACGTACGGCTTCGCCTTCACGAATTCGTCGACGATCTTCTTCTGCTCCATCATCGTCTCTTGGAGCGTCTTCAGGCCTTCCTCCATTCTGCCCTCGAGCTTTCTAAGCTCCTGTTGAACGTCGATCTCCTTAGACATGACATCGCCATGCGCAACTGTGGAATAACCTCATATAAACTTATCGATTGCCGTGATGTTGTCAAGTTTTGGTGAGGAGGCTGTATTAGGCTACGCTACGTTGGTCTTGAGGTAGGTTTCTAAGCT
>JAWCPE010000006.1:0-29821 GCA_038870415.1 Bathyarchaeia archaeon | reverse complement strand
GCCGCCCTCCTGCCCCTAGCCCAGCGGGAGGGACGGCAGGTCGTCTGGGCCGTCCGTACTGGGACGGAGACCGATAGGCCGGTCGAGGAGTTGAAGGCGGTCAGTAGGCTTGCTGGCAGGAGGGTCTTCGGCCTGTCCCTCCGGGGGAGGAAGGATATGTGCCTTCTCTGGAGGGGCCTCAAGGTTAGAGGTGGGGCGGACAGCGAGGATTTCACGTTTCTATGCAGAACCCACAGGGAGGACTGCAAGTACTTGGCGAACCTCAACCTGAAGGCCTCATCCCTCCAAGGCTTCGCTGAGACGCCTAGGCTCTACTCCGAGACCCTGAAGTACTGCGAGGAGAGAGAGGTATGCCCCTACATGCTCCAGCTGCATATGGCTTCAGTCGCCGATGTTGTAGCCCTAAGCTACAACTACGTGATAGACGAGGGTGTCAGCTGGGCTCTACGCCGCTGGGTCGACTACGGGAACTCATTCCTAGTGGTAGATGAGGCCCATAACCTTCAGACCGCCTGTTCCAACCTGAACTCGGACCGAGTAACCCTGGGAACCATAAGGTCTGCTATTCAAGAGGCCGGGCGGTTCCAATCAGCCCAGGCCAAGGAGGTTGAGGGGTTCCTACGCTCAATGCACGAGTACTTCCTGAAGAGCCTTGAAGGGATATCGGAGGATGACGTTGAGTTCGACGTGAAGGGATGCGTCGCCTACTCTGGTGGAAGCTTAGAGGCCTTCGAGGCTTACGTCCAAACGATGAGGAGGCTTGGCATCCATGTGAGGAGACAGAGGCTGGCTGAGGGCAAGGCTCCAAGGTCAAGCCTGTATAGGCTAGGCGGCTTCTGGGCTTCAGCCCTCAAGAACCTCGGCGTTGAAGGCATCGCCTTCTTGGCATCAAAGGAGAAGAAGAGGAACCTCGCCGTGGAGATGTGGGATATGCGAGCAAGCCGGGTCCTCGGAGACGTCTGGAGAGGCTTCCATCGATGCCTATTCTGCTCGGGGACAATAAAGCCCATAGAGGCCTTCGCTGAGATAATAGGGCTAGACGATTACTCGGGGAAGGCCTTCCCCTCGCCCTTCACCGAGAGGAACGCCCTCTCACTCATAACCGAGGGCCTCACCACTGAAGGCGAGGAGCTTCAAGCAGATATGGCAGAGGCGTATGTAGCCGCAATCAACAGCTTCGTAGGAAGCCTAAACGTGAATATGGCGGTCTTCTCGGCAAGCTACCGGGTACAGGACACCCTACTAAAGCATGGGCTTAAAGAGGCTGTTAAGGGAAAGGGGAGAAGGTTCTTCCTCGAACATCAAGGCATGACCGGCAGAGAGAGCAGAAGGGTTCTCGAGAGCTTCAAGGCGTGCAGCTACAGCGATGAGAAGGGCGTGCTATGCGCAACCATGACTGGCCGATACGCCGAGGGCGCAGACTTCCCCGGAAAGGAGCTGGAGGGGGTCTTCCTAGCGGGCATCCCCTTCGACAGGATGACGACGAGGACAAGGCTGTACCTTGAGTATTACCGGAGGCTCTACGGGAGGGAGAAGGGAACCTTCTACGCCTACATCCTTCCAGCCTTAAAGAGGGCCTCCCAATCTCTCGGAAGGGCCTTAAGGTCTAGGGAGGACCGTGCAGTCTTCATCCTAGGCGACAGAAGATACAGACGCTTCATAAGCCTCCTACCAGACTTCGTCCAGAGAAACGTTAAGGCAGTAAAAGGCGGCGCCGAAACCTTGAACAGGGAGATCGAAAACTTCTGGGACCGGCAGTCTAAGACATGAGATAGCTGGGAGGCCGCGAGAAGCCATCAGGAAGACTCGGCTATCTCTACGAATCCTAGAATAGGAACCTTCCTGCCCCCCTCAAGAGGCTTCGCTACGACGTTAACAGGACCTACCTGGGACTGCCCGCACTAGGCCTGCGAGATATCATCTCCGATGCCGTAGAACCTGTCTTCCCCTATCCCAAGGTATCCGGACCAGCTCTGAGAGATGGGGCCGTTCCAAGCCTAGTTCGTGGGAAGGAGGGCCGCCCTAGACCAACCGAAGATGGATAGGTAATTCAGCGTCAGAGCGGGTCTAGCGGCCATATGGGCCTCGGGACATTCTTGAAGGCTAAGCCTCTGTAGCTGCTGCTGCAGGAGCCGGGCGTGTCCACCTCGATGATCTCGGCAGCGATGCCTTCGAACGAGGCCCTATGCGCCTGAGCGGATTTCACGACGACGATACGGCGTTCAGCCGGGTCGACGCCCGCCGCCTTATAGTAGTCCCTCTCCATCCCTACACGGCCCTCCGAGACGATAACCTCTACACCATCCGTCTTCAGAAGCGCCGTCCGACCTACATCTGCGAGGCTCCAAGCCTCCTTAGGCAGGAGGCCCTCCCGTACCGGGTAACCCCCATGATGTGGCCCCCTGATAACGTACCGGCCATCCGTTAACGTCTTCACCGTAGCCCTAATCCTGACGGGCTTGTAGAACCTCCCATCGACCTTCCCGCCTACGTCCAAGTCGAGGATAGCCCCGGGGCCGGCGGCGAAGGCCTCCGCGACCGCTTCAGGGTCACGCAGCGGGACGACCGCGTCCTCAACCCCTTTCCGCAGAAGCGCCTCGAGGATGACGGTGTTGTCGCAGGGCGCCCCTCCGCCTGAGTTATCCGCCACGTCGACGAGGATGACCGGCCACCTCGACGCCTTCAGAGCGCGGTCTACCGCCTCGTCGACCGGTATGAGTGGTCGGAGCTTCACGAACTCTTCGCGGGCTTCCCAGACCATCTGGGCGACTCTGTCAGCCATGCTCTGGGCTAGGGCGGGGTCGTCGTCGCTCACCGCGACGGCGGTCGTGACGCATTGGGGCATGTCAGCGTGGGCGAAGCCTATGAAGACCGAGATGTCCACCATGCCCGGCTCCTTCTCAAGCGAGGCGACAGTCCTCATGATGCGGTTGAACGGCAGCCTCTCCTGAGCCTCCGCGGTGAAAGCCCAAGTGCTCATGCCGAGGTTAGGCCCAAGCATGGGAAGACGCTTCACCCGCATGACAGGCTTCACCTCACGCCTCAGCATCGCGAGGAGCGTCCGAGCCGCTTTCACCCCCCTCTCGTACAAATCCACATGTGGGTTCGTCCTGTAACCGAAGAGAACGTTGGCTTCCTGAACCTTCAGGTCGGTCACGTTCCCATGGATGTCTAGAACGCAGAGGATAGGCGCCCCGACGCCGGCGACTTCACGGACCTCCTTGAGGAGAACTCCCTCGGCGTCCGGGTACCCCTCAGCCAACATGGCGCCGTGAAGGTCTAGGAGCACGCCGTCCAAGCGACCGGCGCTCCTGAGACTCTCAACCAGCTCCGCTTTGAACCGCTCGTAGCTCACCCTCCGAATCACGCCAGTAGCGCCCCAGAAGACCCTTATCGTTGGCACCGTCTCGACGCCTGCTTCGTCAAGGACCTCTAGGAAGCCGCCTAGCACAGTCTTCCTTCCCCGATGCGCGGAAAGCAGCTTCTCACCTGAAGTCACAGAGGCGGATTCATCGCCCGGCTTCTCCACGCTGAAGGCGTTAGACTCCGCCCCGAACCCCCCGATCGCAACTCGCCACATACGCATCTGCCCAGCGAAGAACGCCCTCGATATATCTCAATATCGCACATGACGGTCGAGAGACATGGATGGAAACCGGAGAGGTTCAACCCATCTCACTGTCGATTCAGAACTATAACCCCTATTCAGACTACCCTCACGGTCTCCAAGATAAGCCCAGCTGGAACCGCGATACATCGCAGCGGACATCCCGATTCATCCGCAGGAGTTCTCTGAAGCTGAAGCTGATTCATCCCGGAGCCTAGGCTCAGATCTGCCTAGCCGCCTCAGGTGTCCCACTGCGACCGGCGGTGAGCGAAAGGTAATACCATCCTACGGGAAAAACGCCGTGACTGAAAGACAGAAACAGATAGGAGCGGAAAAACGAGATGCGTGGTACGCCGAGCGGGAGAGCCAACCCTCGTAGGATTAATCCCGGAGAACCCTTGAGGACAGATTAGAACCGTAGCCGTAGCGGAGAAAACTTATCTGGCCAGAGGTCGCGTAGGCGAACATGCTTGGCGTAGTGGACGTTCTGCCGCCTCACCTCGCCGAGAGCAGCCTTACGACGAGGGATGAGCTTCTTCTTACGCAGCGTTGGCTGGAAGCAATCACGTCTAGCGGGGAGGGCGGAAGGGCCTGTGAAGCTTGGCTTGACGGTTGGCTCTCTACCTCTCTTCCCTTCAGTTTCCGGTACGGCGGCCAGGAATCAGCCGCTCTTCTCCCAAGTTGGAAACGGCGTAAAGGGACGGTAGAGGAGGGTTCGGTTAGGGAGTTCCTTTGGACAGACCCCGACGGTGGGCTACGCTTAACCTGGCAGTTGAGGGGCTTCGTCGACTACCCAGCAGCGGAATGGCTGCTCTGGTTTGAGAATACGGGGACGAAAGATACTGCCCTGATCGAGAATATCCAGGCTCTTGACCTAGACCTGGCGCATTCTCGGCCTGGAGAGGCATTCATTCTTCATGGGGCGAACGGGGGCCGCAGCCTCCCCGACGACTTCCTGCCCTTCTCATGGCGGATACCCTCCCCTGATGCGACGAGACAGAGCGAGGTGCAGCTCGGCGGTGACCACCCTTCGAGTAACCGCCACCTGCCCCTCTTCAACCTAGAGACGCCGGAGCAACGCGGGGTCCTCGTCGGCGTCGGCTGGTCGGGAGCATGGCTTACGAAGGTGAAGGTGGAAGAGGCCCGGCTGAAAGCGACGGCTGGGCTGAAGGAGTCACGGTTCATTCTGCATCCCGGTGAGAGGGTTCGAACTCCGAGAATCCTCTTACTGTTCTGGAAGGGTAAGCGTCTGCACGGCCACAACATGCTGCGTCAGGTTCTTCACAGGTACCATGTTCCACGCTTACGAGGCGAACTGCAGAGGCCGCTTGTATCCGTGAACGTCTGCTTCACCCACCACGGACGCGGAGGCTTCCTACATCAAGCGACCGAGGAGAAGGTCTCAGCTCTGGTAGAGCCGTTCACCCGGATCGGCGTGGAGCTCTTCATCATCGACGCAGGATGGTACAGAGGCGAACCCTGGCATGAGTGGACAGGCGACTGGAAACCGGACCCGAGCAAGTACCCGCGGGGTCTTCGTCCAATATCCGAGCCGTTGACGGCCGCGAACATACCCTTCGGCCTCTGGTTCGCCTCTGAATCCGTAAGCGACAATGCGCCTGTGAGGCGGGAGCACCCGGAGTGGGTGAGGGCGCGGACTCTCCGCATGGACTCCCCTGAAGCCCGCGAGTGGCTCCTCCAACAGGTCGAAGACCTGATCGAGAAGGAGCTGGTGGGCTGCTACCGTCAGGACGGAGCTGGAGCATACGACCCTGAGCCTGACCACCGTAGGGGAATCTCCGAAACCAAGCACATCACGGGCCTCTACGCCCTATGGGATACGCTTGTGAAACGGCATCCAGACCTCGTGATGGAGGGTTGCTGCGGCGGCGGACGCCGCATCGACTTGGAGACGCTTTCGCATTTCCACTGGCATCAGAAATCCGACCGGTGGTACGACTCGGAGAGCGACCATTGCAGCCTCTACGGCGCCAACCTCTACCTGCCAGGCGGTACGGTAAATGTGCCGACCGAAGCCATAGATGACTACGGCGTCTGGTCGAGCTTCGCAGGGCAGCTCTGCCTCGGCTGGCACCCGCTCGACGAGGACTTTCCCATAGGGCTGGCACGCCGTCAGGTTGAACGGTACAAGCGCATCCGTCACCTCCTAAGCGGAGACTTCTACCCGTTAACGCCCTGCTCCTTGTGGGAGCCCTGGATCGGCTACCAGTTCCACCGCGTCGACCTAGCTGAGGGGTTCGCCCTGCTCTTTCGACGCTTCGAGTCTAAGGAAGCGGTCTACCCTGTCAGCGAGAGCTTCACGGTTCGTCTCCGTGGACTAGACCCCCAGGTGCGGTACGTGGTCCATCTTGAGCGAGGCGGCCGGGACGAGACGTTGACAGGCGAAGCCTTGGCGGGGGGCTTCGTGATCACGATACCCGAGGCGCCAGGCGCCGAGATGATCGCCTATAAGATGTCAAGGTAGCTTTTTCTCCCTAGCCGTGGGGCTTGCCGATCAGAGGATACCTGCCGTATCTTCGCGCCTCATCTACCATCGTTAGGACGTTCTCCGGCTTCACATTCGAGTGGAGCGAGTTGCTTGAAGCTAAGACGTGGCCGCCGCCTGGCGAGGCTGCATCTATCACTCTTCGTACGTCTCGTCTCACGCCCTGCTCGTCCATCAAGGGGAGCACATGCTTACAGTCGACGTTGCCCATGACGAAGATTCTGTCGCCGTACTTCGCCTTGACATCGCCTATCTCCATCGCTCCCGGCTCCATAGGGTGGAGCCCCGATATGCCAGCCTCAAGGAAGAGGTCGAGGATAGGTGCGATATTCCCATCCGTATGCTTCAGGAACGCGACGCCCCTACGCCTCGCCTCGTGAACCTCCCTCTCGAAGTAAGGCATGACGTGCTCCTTGAACATCCCAGGGCCTAGGAAGGGGCCGCGCATATCCGCGAGGTCGTCCCCGTCGCCGAAGATGTCGATGCCCATCTCCAGCATAGCCCGTTCCCATTCCAAGTTCGCCTCAGCCACCTTGTCCATGAACCTCTTCGCGAAGCCTGGCTCCGCGTAGAGGTCCCGTATGAACTTGTCCATGCCGCCCCTCATCTGCCACGTAACCTGGAAGGCACCGTGGCCGAAGCCCATCACGACCATCTCCTCGCCGACGCTCTTCACAACCTCCTCTAGGAGGTCCATTCTGCCAGGCGCGTATGGGTCTGGGGGCTCCCAGCGGTCTAGGTCCTCGGGGGTCCGGATGGCGCCATCTATCCACCAGCTCGTCCGGGTATCGTCTCTAACCCGGTAGATTCTACCCCAGACATCCTGGTAGGTCTGCGCGTCGAGAAACCTAAGGTTGACGCCTTTCTCGTGCAGGACGTAGTCGGAGACGTTCACGGCGTCGAAGCCCAGCTTCCTGCAGCATCTCACCATAGCCCTCATATTCCTGAGGCTTATCTCCCTCGCATCCAGGGTTTCGCCAGCTCCGCCCGACCGGTAACCCCCATACCAGTAACCGAGGGTTCTCTCACCTGTGAGGGCCTCAACTATCCGCGGCTCAATCGTGAGGTCCGTTATAGGCACGAGCCTAGGCTGCTCTAGGTTGATCGCGGCGAGCATCCTCTCCCTGCAAGACTTGACCAAGGCTTGAACTCCCTCTCCCGCCTTACATCTTCGCCGCCCTGAAACGTCTTTCTGTTCAGAGGGGCCGCTCAACGCCAAGAACATGGCATAAGTAGGTTTCTTAGAAAGGGTGCCGGTCATTAGGCGGTGGGGAGAGACTGAACCTCCCTTCTCCCCAAACTCCCTTTCGGTCGTTCAGGGCATCTTCCCGGCAGGATTTGCCAACCCCTGGTCTTCCAAGGACCGATTCGACCCCTGGTTTCCCAAGGGCCGGCTCGGGCCTCGGTTCTCCAAGGACCAGCTCGTCCCCAAGCCTTTCGACCGGGTTACGCCCTGCCCAATCTATCTACTCGGCCCCTTCTCCTCTTTCGGGACTCCTTCCTCCCTTCTAGGAGAACTCAACCCTTCCCAGGCGGATCGCCCCTCCTCTACAGGGACCCCACCGGTTGAGCCCCCTCCCGGGATGAGGCTAGGCTTTCCCCCTAGGTCAGGTTTTGAACTCCCTTCGAGGAGTCGGTCTCCCTTGAAGGAGTCAAGACCTTTCGACTGTAGACCACGCCGCCCTTTGACCGGCACTGTTGGCGCTGCCGTTCGTAGATTTAAGCGTAGTTGCGCAGAATATTCGAGCTTTAGGTCTAATCTCGTAGGCTTAGAGCGAGACTGCCCCTAGGCTATACCTCCCCCTTAACCGGAACTACTAGGGCCTACCTCAGGGAGGTTCTATCGGCGGGCTCTGGCAACCGCGGCTTCGATGAATGTTGTCTTAGACCCGGTATAGGCCCTGCGGTCAGAACCATACTTGGCGGCCATGCTCTTCTTCAACTCGTAGTACTCCCGAGCCGTGTTAGGATGGCTTCTGAGGAAGTCACGGAAGAGAAGGTGCTTCCTTGCGAAATCACTCATATACCTTATAGGTGAAGAGGATACCCTACGCTGTGAATGGTCTTCCCAAGGCAGCAGTACCAGTCCGGGTTCCCCTCTTCACGCGTGACATCCAGGTATCCAATGCCCTTTAGAAGGGGACGCATTCGTCCGCGTCAGAAGCTACGCCGACACATGCCATGATGTCGATGGGCTTAGCTCCCAGCCCTGGCACAGCCGTGCTACCGATATGCTCTAGGGCCAGAAACTTATGCCCGATAACGCTTAGGATCCGTCTCCTCTCCTTCCCTCCCCTCCTCGTACAGGCTCGGCCACCGATAGTCAATAAAACACAGGATACGCTCGTATTAGGGGCCTCGGTCAATACGGCACCCGCGCCAGATAGGCAGCCATTGCTTACGGTCTGAAGCGTGCGTCTCTCTCGCTCCACTATTAGAGGAGCGTGGGTTCCTACCCGGGCAGCTTAGCCCCTTTAGAAGGCTCTCGGCCCGGCTGTTTTCTGCAGGCGCTCCAAGAGTAATCCGTAGGTCTCTTCCATAGTGATCGGATCGTCTCCTCCCGGATGTAAAAGCCGCGCCTCCTTCAAGAGTGCGACTAGCTGTGTGAGCTGAGGTTGTTCTAGGTGGACGCGCTTTAGGAGCTGTCTATCCGAGAGGACTCTACGCGTTAAGCCTTCGGTTTCGAGGCGGCCCCCGTTCAGTACGAATACGTAGTCTGCTAACTCAGCTACGGCTTCCACGTCATGCGTTGCCAAGATTAGGGTCGTTCCGTCAGTCTCTCGGAGACCCTTAAGTAAGCGCATGAGTTCTCGTCTGCTTCCCGGGTCGAGGTTAGCGGTTGGCTCGTCCAGCAGGAGTAGCTTCGGCTTCATGGCCAAGACCGTGGCTATGGCGGCCTTCTTCCTCTCGCCGTAGCTCAGGTGATGAGGCGCCTTCCCTCCGCTCTTCTCAAGCCCGACGAGCTGAAGCGCCCAGGCGACCCGCTGCTTCACATCCTCCGCTGAGAGACCTAGGTTAACAGGACCGTAGGCCACATCCTCCTTGAGCGAAGAGCAGAACAACTGGTCGTCCGGGTTCTGGAAGACGATGCCCACCTTCAGCCTGGCACGGCGCTTCTCAGCGCCCACCGTGGAGAGACCGAGCAACTCGACCGTGCCCCGCGTCGGTGTAAGAAGCCCGGCGAGCTGCAGGAGCAACGTCGATTTCCCGGCGCCGTTCGGCCCGAGGACCGCCACGCTCTGGCCCTCGTAGACCTTGAGGCTTACCCCGTCGAGGGCTACTGTGCCGTCAGGATAGACGTACCGGAGGCCCCGCGCCTCCACGGCTAGGACGCTCAATCCATGAAGCCTCCGTAGCGTAGGAACTCAGCTACCCAGATGGAGAGGCAGTAAAGGAAGACGGCGGCAAGGATCACGACCTCTGGGGTATGCCAGCTCCTCTCATGCCTCGGGGCCTGTAGGCTAGGGTAGCCTCTCGAAGCCATAGCTAGGTAGACGCGTTCGCCCCGCTCGTAGGCCCGTATGAAAAGGGCCCCTAACACCCCACCTAACGACCGGAAGAACCGGAGTCGGCCCTCAGGAAGAAGCGTACGCGCCTCCCGCGCGACGACCAGCCTATAGGCTTCTTCCACGAAGAGGAAGAGGTACCTGTACGTCATCATCAAGGTGTCCACGAAGAGCCTTGGAACCCCCAGCCTTCTCATCGCTTCGAGGACCGCCGCGAAGCGGGTGGTCAAACCCAAGAGGAATACGGATGCGACGCATACCCAGACCCTTACAACGAAGAAGGCCAGCCTCTCCGCTCCCTGCCATGTAGCCGCTAGAACGATGTCACCTAGGCTAAGGGCGAAGGCTCTCGCACCGGGGATGATGAAGAGAAACGGGAGACCCATGATGAGCGAGAACGTGGGGATAAGGGCAGACCTAAGCAGGAAGTATCGCGTAGGAACCCTTGAGACCGCAGCTAGGACCGCGATGAGGGCTGCTAGAAACACGAGGCTCAGGAGGCTCCTCACCGTGACGGCGGTGACGACCACCGCGAGGCTGAGGAGCAGTTTAACACGCGCATCAAGCCTATGGATGCGGGAGCTCCTCATCGCGTAACGCTCTATCCGAAGCGTGTCCTCGAAGAAGAGGAGTAAACCCTTCACGTTCACCAGCTGCCGGTTACCTCCCTGAGACCCGGCTTTCCCTCCGCCGCCGTAGGGCGTAGCCTAGACCCCAAGTGGCGATGAGAACGAGCAGAAGCCCTGTCAACCCGGCGAGCAACGTGCGTAGGTACTGGTTCCCAGTGAGGGGTACGGTGTAATCGGGCAGCGGAGCATTCCAGAAGGGCGGTATCTCCTCTACGCCCAGGGTTTCAGCCACCTTCTCCAGCCCATCGGGGAAATCCGAAGCTAAAGGCAGCAGCAGGGCGGTCAGTAGCACGACCGCGATGAGGGTTCTTCTAGCCCATCTCTCCAAAGGGTACACCTCCTAGTGGGCCTATCTTCGGCAGCGAGAGGATCTCTGGACGCGTCTTTGAGACGTATGCATAGATGGCAGAAGTGATAGCTGCCTCGCCGACGCCGATGAAGACATGCCAGAAGCCCATAAGTGGGACGGTGACAGCTACACCGCCTACCGGTTGGAAAGCGGAGGAGACGCCTATCTCGAGGCCGCAGGCTAACGCGCCTAGGAAGACTGAGAGCCAAGCGGCCGCGAAGACGGCGGCGACGGCTCCTCGTTCACCGCTCATGAGCCTCCTTAAGCCGACGTAGACGTAGTACGTCCCGGCGGCGATGACCCCCATGTTCAGGAGGTTCGCGCCGAGAGCTGTGAGGCCTCCGTCGCCGAAGACGAGGGCCTGAATTACGAGTATGACGGTCATCGAGAAGATGGCAGCGTAGGGGCCTAGGAAGACCGCGATGAGGGTTCCGCCTACGAGGTGGCCGCTCGTCCCCCCGATGATGGGGAAGTTCAACATCTGGGCGGCGAAGACGCTTGCCGTTAGGATGGAGAGCAGCGGGAGCTGCCGGTCGCCGAGGCTTCGTCGCGTCCCTCGAAACGCGAGAAGAATGAATACTAGGGCAAAAGCGTACGTGGCAGCGAAGATGGGCGGGTCGAGGAAGCCGTCAGGGATGTGCATATCGCCCCCCTCGGTAATACTTAAGATAAGAGAAGTATTACGACGTATTAAGGCTTACCCTCGGCTCCCCCCTCAAAGCTGCAGCCGGAAGAAGGCTGAGGTCGAGACGGCCTACTGGCTCTTGCCCCGCGCAGCTATGGCCCAGATCTTATCGAGGCTGCCGTTCCTTACACAGTGGTATCGGTCGAAGAGGTTTACCGTGGTGCAACAGTGGCTTGGCAGGAGCTCCACTCTATCGCCCGGCTTCAGTCGTTGAGCCTCTCCCTCAAGCCGAAGTATCCCGTGCTCTTCAGAGAGGCGCGTCAGCTCCGCTCCTTGTAGCCCCTTCACCTTCGGTGGTCCCATATCGGTTGAGAGAGACTTCAGCCCTGCATCTATCACAGCCCTCTCAGGCGTCGGCCGGCTTATCACGGTGGAGAGAACCGTGAGGGACTGCTCGAAGTCTACGCCTTCAACAGTGGCGTAGGTAGCGTCCATGAAGACGTAGGAGCCGGGCTGTATCTCCGTTACGCCCGGGTACTCGCCGGTGATCATGTAGGTGCCGGTTCCGCCCCCGCTCACTACGGGAACCGCTAAACCTCTCGCTTCAAGCAGCTCTTTCGTGGCGACCAACGAGGCGACGGCCTGGCTGCAGAGTCTCCGCCGCTCCGGAAGGCTCTTGACGAAGACGGTGTGACCTTCGTATCCCATCAATCCTTCAAAGACGAGCCCCCTCGACGCAGCTACAGTTTGAGCCAGTCTTAGGGCTGGCTCACCGGGCGGGACGCCGCAACGGTTCAACCCTACGTTCACCTCGACCAGAACCTTCAGTTCGACGCCTTCCGCAGAGGCTGCGTCTGAGAGCGCCCGGACATTCGCGGGGTCGTCCACGGCGACCATCACGTCTACCTTACCCGCTAGCGCCACGAGACGCTTGATCTTCGCGGGGTCCACGACCTCGTTCGAGATGAGTATGTGGTCTAGGCCGGCCTCAGCCAGGGCCTCAGCCTCGCCGAGTTTTTGGCATGTCACGCCGATCGCGCCGGCCTCCATCTGTAGCCTTGCGATCTCAGGGCATTTATGCGTCTTAGCGTGAGGCCTAAGCCTGACACTCTTGCCTTGGAAGTGCCGCGCCATCTTGGCGATGTTTCTCTCTAAAGCGTCGAGGTCTATGAGCAACGCCGGTGTGTCAATTCCTGACGCAGCTTTAAGAGACAGGGGAACGAGGGGCTCCATGCCGGTCGGGACCCCGGGTTACGGTGTTGTGAAGCTCTCTACGGTCTTCTGGTCGAGTCGCTTCACGAGTTCGACGCAGAGCCTCACGGCGTTATCCGCGTCCTCCAAGCTGAGGATGCCTACCGCGCTGTGGATGTGCCTCGTCGCGACGCCTATGACGATGCTAGGGCATCCGGCCCGTGTGAGGTGGATTCTGCCCGCGTCGGTTCCGCCGCGAGCCACCTGGCTTAACTGGTACGGTATCTGTTGCTCCTCCGCCGTCTGGACGACGAACTCCTTCAGGGGCTGGTTAGGTATCATCGAGGCGTCGAAGGTAAGGATGGCGGGGCCGCGCCCCATCTTCGCCGGGGCCTCTGAAGGCTTCACCCCCGGCACGTCGCCTGCGATGTCGACCTCTAGGACGATCGCCACATCGGGGTCTACCATGTGCGCGACAGTGGCGGCTCCTCGCGCCCCCACCTCTTCCTGAACGGTCGCGGCGCCGTAGACGGTGTTAGGATGCGGTATGTTTTCCTCGACGAGTCTCCGGATCGTCTCCATAGCGATGAAGGCGCCTATCCGGTCGTCGAAGGCCTTCCCCATCGCGATCTTCCCGTTCCGGATGACTGAGAAAGGGGAGACGGGCACGATGGGGTCCCCGATCCTGACGCCGAGCTCCTCAGCGTCCTTCAAGCTTGAGGCGCCGATGTCTATGTGCATCATGTTCTTCGTCACGACCTTCGTCAGCTCCTCAGGCGGCAGGAGGTGAGGTGGCTTCGCGGCGATGACGCCTGGCACGTCGCCCTTACGCGTTCGGATGACGACCCTCTGCGAGAGCAAGACCTGGTCGAACCATCCGCCGAGCGTGTTGAACGTGAGGAAGCCCGACTCCTTCTCGATGCCTGAGACGACGAAGCCCACCTCGTCCACATGTCCAGGCAGCAGCACATGAGGCCTCTCCGCCCCGCCCCTCTTCCGGAAGATCAACGAGCCGAGCTTGTCCCAGGTACACTCGTCGCAGTACGGGGCTATGTACCTCCGTACGATGCCGATCGTTTCCCGCTCGAAGCCCGCAGGGCCGAAGGACTCACACATCTCCTTGAGCACGCTCAGAGCTTTCTCGTCTACCAAGCCGAGTCCCAGAGAGCAGAGAGACAGGTGAAGGCATATAAAACTGCCCGACGGGCTGCCCGTCCTACCCATCTAGGAGGCTGCAACGTAGGCGGTCAGCCTTCCCCTAGATGAGTTTTCCCTATACCCGTAGGACGGTACTACCTCCCTGCTTCTAGGGGCGAAGAGGAGAACCCGGTAGAACCGCTCGAGAGGCTTGCGCTGACCATTTCATTAATTTAATATCTTGGGCGGCGTAGACATCTAGAGGGTGCAGTTAGGTTGGCTGAGGAGAAGCTTCCTATATCTGAAGCGTTGAAGGTTCTGGAGGCAGCGACGCTGTATAAGACTGAACGGTGGTGGTCCGCTGTGGCGCTCGTAGAATCCTTCGGCAGGAAGCAGATAGCGGTCTACCTCTGGAACAAGCGAGAGGGCGCCTGGAAGCGGCGGCAGAAGTTCGTCGTCCATAATAAGACTGAATGGGCGCAGATGCGAGAGGTCATCGAGAAGTTCGCCGCGAACCTCCCGTAGAGGGGACTCCTTCAGAGTTGCCCGAGGGCCTCCCACGGATGATCGCATTTATTTACAATTAGGATTCATCTGTGCCGCGGGGATCGGTCTGAAGAGGAAGTTCCTCGCCGCGCGAGCCGACCTCGCGGATGCGGTCGCCTCTATAGCTCAGGAGAGGCATCTAACACTCTTCGGAGTCGTGAACGAGGCGCTGCAGCAAGTCGTGAAAGCGAGCGAGTTGAAGCAGTCGATCTCGGAGGTGATGGACGCTTACGTGGTTCTCAAGACTGCGAGGGAGACGGGTTCGCTCGTGATCTCGGAGGACCTCTGGTACCCGCTGCTGGAGAGGGTCTTCTCCACGGAGAGGGAGGCATTGTTGAAAGCATGGCATGATCAGGGGCGATGGTACGGGAAGGTTTTCCCCGCGAAGTTCCCGGATGAGGACCCCGTCAGGGTCGCGGAGAAGCTCCTTCAGGCGCTCCTCTGGGGAACCTCCGAGGTAGCGCTCTTCACGTCAGGCGACAGCATGACCGTGAGGTGCATAGGCCCGCGTTTCACGGAGGCCTACACGCTGCTCCTCGCCTCCTTCCTCGAAGGTGTGGCGGAGAGCCTAGGCTACGCCGTAGGAAGAAAAGATGTATCTAGGGGGGTCATCCTCATCGCGTTCAGGAAGCCCACGGCGCCTATAGAAAGGCCTAAAGCCGTGAGGGAGAGGCCCCCCGCTCCTGGGCTGCCGGCAGGTCGTGCGTAAAGGTGAAAAGCAGGGCGGTCTGCTAGCTAGGGTCGTTTGCAGTCATGTCAGTAATGGCTGGAGGGCGTGTCCCGAGTAAGGAGAAGAAGCTGGTCGCGGTTCGAGGCGACCTCTTAGCTCGAGTCGTAGAGATCTCGAACCGGGAGGGTAAGAGCGTCTACGGTATGACGAACGAGATCTTCGAGCAAGCCATCCGAGTGCATGACCTCGGCCTCTCATTAACGGATGTTGTGGAAGCCTACGCGCTACTCAAGATGGAGCGTGAGACAGGGGCGGTGATCATCTCCAGCGAGACGCTCTCGTACTTGATAGGGAGACTCTACCCCGAGGAGAAGGAAGCGTTACAGGAGCTTTGGCGGGGTTCAGGCCAGTGGTATGGAAAGTATCTGCTCGCGAAGTTCCACGACCAAGACCCCATCGAGATGCTGAGGAGGCGCCTCGTAACCTGCGCATGGGACGTGACCGATGTCAACCTCGTCCGGAACGGGGATAAGGTGAAGCTGCGGATCGTCGCACCCTACCTTGCCGCGGAGAACACGGAGCTCTTCTCGAAGCACCTGGAAGGGATCATGCAGTCCCTCGGCTACACGCTTGAGAGGAACGACACGATGCGCGGCATCATCCTCCTGGAATTCGACAAGCAGAAAGAGGCCAAGCCGCAGCAGCCAAGGCCTTGAGACACCGGGCCCTCTCTGCGGCTCATAGCCGTTGAACAGGCTCGGCTGTTTCACTTCAAGGGTTTATACGGTCACCTCGCGCACTCGTGGCTCGAGGAGCAACTTGTACGGTGCGCGGCGTGAGGGCTCCCCCTGCGTGAGGCTGGGCTTGCTCTGGCAGACCGAGGGCGAAGATAAGGTCAGGTGCGGGCTCTGCGAGCGACGATGCTTGTTGAAACCAGGCCAGACGGGGCTCTGTAAGACGAGGCAGAGCCTCCGAGGAGGGCTTTACACGCTCGTCTACGGAGATATAAGCGCTCTCTCGGCTAACCCGATCGAGAAAGGAGGCGGCATGAGGGGCCTCCCTCGAGAAAGCCCCTCTTCCACTTCTGGCCGGGCAGCGTCGCCCTAACCTTCTCAACTTGGTCCTGTAACTTCACCTGCCCCTGGTGCCAGAACTGGGAACTTTCAAAGTCCCCGCCTCGACCTGAGGCAGCTAACTACATCAGCCCAGAAGCGATGGTAGCCACGGCACTCCGCGAGGGCTGTGAAGGCCTCTCAGTCTCCTTCACGGAGCCCCTTCTCCTCTTTGAATACACGTTAGATGTCTTACCTTTGGCTAGGGCTCAGGGCCTTTACAGCAACTACGTCTCGAACGGCTACATGACCTTAGACGCGTTGAGGATGCTATCAGCCGCGGGGATGGACGCGGTGAAGTTCGACGTGAAGGGCTGCGAGGAGCCCGTGAGGCGCCACTGCGGCGCGGATGTGAACGTGGTCTGGCGTAACGCGGAGGAGGCGAAGCGCCTAGGAATGCACGTGGAGATAGTCAACCTTCTTATACCGGGCGTGAACGACGGCCCAGAATGCCTCAGAGAGCTCATCGCGAAGCATCTGGACAACGTAGGCGCTGAGACCCCGCTTCACTTCACCCGGTACTATCCGGCGTATAGGTTTAGGAATCCCCCGACCCGCGTTGAAGACTTAGAGAAGGCTCACGCGAAGGCAGTACGGGAAGGCGTCCTTTACGTCTACGTGGGAAACGTCCCTGGGCATAGGTTCGAGAACACCTACTGCCCCAGATGCGGTGAACTCGCGATCCGACGGCATGGCTTAGACACAGTTGAGGCACGTCTTGGACCTGACAAGAGCTGCAGGAGGTGCGGCGAGACGATCCCGATCGTAGGCCAAGCCAAGAGCAGGAGGCAGCTCTTCTCCTCCTAGGAAACGTTCACCCTACCCCTCTGGTCAAGACTCGGCAGCGCGATGGGAATTCAGATACTGTTACGTTGAGGTCTCGCATGATATTTATGCGCCCTAACAATTGACTAGAAGCCGTCTCTAAATAAATATCATTTGAAGTATGAGGATGAGGCTGGGTGGACGAGGCCTGGGGCCTACCACGCCCATCCGAGCGACGGGGCTGAGGGGCTTAGGGGCTCTAAGACCTCCCACCGCTCGTCCATAAGGTCCAAAGCCCGACCCCATAGACCCACCCACTCACCCCATCTACGAGATAAGCTCAAGACGAGACCTTAACGTAACAGTATCGGAGCTCATGGAGTAAATCTGAAAAGGGACCGGCGTGAACCTGTGAGGTCGCTGGGAGCTCTGTATAAACGTAGCGGAGTGGGTTGGGTTATTCGCTGAGGCAACGCTTAGCTTCGTTTTAGACGTGGTCCTGTGGCTTGGCCTAGGGGGCATCTTCCTCGTGATGGTGATAGAATCCATCATCGTCCCCGTCCCGTCTGAGGCGGTTCTACCCTTCGCAGGCTTCCTCATCTACCAGCAGAAGCTGGACTTCCTCCTTACGCTCCTCGCCGCCACGTCAGGTGCCACGCTGAGCGCCGTGCTCGCCTACTACATAGGCCTACTCGGAGGCCTACCGTTGGTGAGGAGGCTGGGACGGTATATGCTCATATCCGAACGTGAACTCGACCGGAACGAGAGGTTCTTCAAGCAGCATGGCGAGAAGGCGGTCTTCTTCGGAAGGATGATACCTGCCATAAGAAGCATCATCTCCATCCCTGCAGGGATGGGGAAGATGGACGTAAGGAGATTCACCCTATTCACATTCTTCGGCTCTATGACGTGGTGTTTCACGCTGATCTACGCCGGGTTCGCGCTGGGTCCCCACTGGGATACGATCGTCAGCCTCATCGACCAGTTCGAACTCCTCATAATCTTCCTCGTAGCTATCCTCGTAGGGGTCCATATCGCTAACTATAAAGGCCGGGTTAAGCTATCGGCATTTCGCCGAGCCTAGCAGACTCATTAGCTCAAGGTACTGGGCGGAACAATCTACGCTTTCCGTCGGAGAGGGAGTGTGCTCTTGAAGAGCACGCTCGGAGATAGAGGCGACCAGTAGCCAGAGCAGGTCGGACGGTGTCTGCACGGTTAGGCTGGTAGTTTGGCGCCGACGGCTACGATGACGCAGGGCTTCTTGGTCTCGTTGAAGACAGCGTGTGGCACGTTCGGCGGGAGGAAGATGACGTCTCCGGCTTTGGCGGTCTGCCTCTCCTCGCCCACCATCACGGTAGAGGCGCCTCGTACGACCATGTAGATCTGCTCCTGGTCGTTATGCGTGTGCGGTTTGTTAGTTCCTCCCGGCTTGATCGTCATCTTCCAGAACGAGGTGAAAGCCTTCATGGGCACATCCGTCTTGTACATCACGCCGAAGATGTTCTGGTAGAGCGTCGTCGGACCGTGGCCTTCCATAATCACAGGCTTAACCGACCTGAAGTTCCGAATCTGCAAGACTGAGCCCCCTAAAGCGGCTATTCGACTGGTATCAGCATTTAAGTGTTCGTGCCAGGCCGTTACGGAACGATGCTCCTACCCGGGCGAATCAAGCGTTGGACAGCCTTCTCTGAACATGCGCAAACAACTCCACATCTCTCACAGAAGTTGCTGTTCTTCGCGTCTATCTCGTAGATGGTGTTCGAGAACCTCATAACGCAGCCTGCGTCTTGGCAAGGGCTTAGCCCGTAGGCATGGCTGAGCTTTTGCACAGCCTCCTTGAGAGAGCCCTCAAGGAGAAGCTCTGGTCGAGCCTGACCCCGTAGAAAACCGGGGTTCAGCCTATGTAGGGAAACCACGGCAAGTCGGCCTAGATATACCGCTTGGGAAGGGGGTGGCTGGGCGGTATCCCCTTAGTCGCGTCTCTTTCCTTCGAGGATAGAGGGGCCTTTCAGCGTAGGTGTAAGCCCGCCCGGCTGGAGGCTCTAGCCGTAGCCCTCTACGATGTAGGCTTCAGCCTCAGGAAGGCTGGGGGTGTGCTCCTCAGCCTCGGATACGCGGTGAGCCGTGAGGCTGTCATGCGTCGGTACAGGGGGCTGGAGGCCTTCACACCCCGCTTGGGGATAGGCCGCCGCCTAGAGAAAGACAGAACAATCGTACTCAGCGCGCCCATCACGTACTGAGAAATAGGCGAAGACCGTTGCCAGAGCGTGCCCAATAATTCGGTTCACGTCCATCGAGTCGGGAAAACCAGGTGGGTTTGTCGGGCATCCCGTGCCTTCCACCTCCATGCCCGAGGCATGGAAAAAGCGTGCGGTATTCTCGGCGAGAGGATAATAATTCTTGGACACCTATGCAAAACGCTTGGTGGTATGGTTGTTAGCGGTCTTTCTACGCGTCAGCCCTCCTGGGCTATTCTACGCATCCTGATAAGCTTTCTCTGGGAGAGCCCTGTGTCCTCGCCCCTCTACGGCTCCCTCCGCTTCAGCATGAACCATACGATGCGGAGCGTCTCTTTCGCAACCGCAACTATAGCCTTCTGAGGGCCCCTCCCTGAGGCTACCCTCTCATAGTATGCTTTGAGGCGTTCGTCGTGAAGCCTCGCTACCTGGGCAGACTGGACCATGACCTACCTCAGCCACCTCGAGCCTCGCTTCGTGAGGCTCCCGTGTAGAGCGTCCGCCCCGACTGGCGTAGGGAGGGAGCTAGGCCGGCGTAGCTGGCCAGCTTCCATTGATTGGGGAACCTATCTATGGAGCCTATCTCAGACACGACTAGGAGGGCTGAGTAGAAGTCAAGCGGCGGCTTAAATAGACGGTAAGTCCAGCGTGGAGAACCGGGTTTCCAATGTCTGCCTTCAAGGTTGGCCCGGTGATCGCCCAGGCCGGTGAGAGGGTTTGCGGCCGCCTCCCGGTGGAGAACGGCGTTCTACCCGACGGGACGAGGGTTGAGATCCCTGTCATCGTCGTGAACGGTGACGAAAAGGGGCCTGTCTTCTCTGTCTTGGCGGCCGTCCACGGGTCTGAGGTGACGGGGACGCCAGCCATCATCAACGTGGGCAAAGAGCTGAGGGCGGAGAGGATGGCGGGCACCCTCATCGGGTTGCCGGCGGCGAACCCTTTGGCGTACGTGACGCAGACGCGTGGATGGGTAATGGACGAGCCTCAGGCTGTGAGGAACCTGAACAGGGCCTTCCCGGGGAACCCTTATGGAACGATAACGGAGCGGATAGCCTACACGATCTTCACCGAGGTCATCTTGAGGTCTACGGTGATGCTGGACTATCACACGGGCGGCTACATGGTGCCTATGGTCGGTTACAGGTACGGCTTCGGAGACCTGAGCAGGAAATCCTTCGAGCTGGCTGACGTGGCTGCTACGGCTGTGGTCTGGAAGACGCCTTTGCATCCGGGGACGACGCATACGGAGGCGGCGAAGCGAGGAGTCATCTCCCTAGACGCCGAGACAGAGGGCGGCCTCGGGATGCCGGCTAGGGAGGAGCACATCCAGCTCTGGGAGAAGACTATCCTCAACATCATGAAGCGACTCGGCATGATCCCGGGTGAACCGGAGTTTCCGGAACACGTCTACGTGGAGACGGAGCGCGAGGCGACGATAGGCAGCGGCTTCACCACCATCGACCCGGTTAAACACGGCGGCTTCATGACCCCCCTCGTCAAGCTTATGGACAGGGTTTCTAAGGGCCAGAGGCTCGCCTCGATCACCAACCTCTACGGCGACGAGGTAGACGCCATATACGCGCCCTGCGACGACGGCATCGTCCTATCGATAGGCGCGAACGTCGTACAACCGGGCGGAACACCTATCGCTGTCGGCCACATCATCCCAAGAGGAGACCTAGACTAAACGCCTTGTGTTACCATAACTCCATATTTTCTCTGCTGTGAGTTTCCTACCAATGTCTCAGCGGAGACTGAAGGGACCTTTCAAACCCTCGGGCCTACATCTCCTCGACGACGATCGAGATGGAGGGAAGGCGAACGACGGCGATGAAATGCCCGGGGGATTTGAACCCACAAAGGCCCTACACCACAAGCTTAGATGACACGGCCAACCTCGTCCATAGGTGGGATAGGTGGCGCAAGTGTTCCCTCATCTGCCTTGGTCGCTTCGCTTATCGCTCCACTCTTCGTGAGCCTCAAGGCTAGCTAGGCTTTTGCATCGACTCTCAAACCTTCGTGCTCCAAGCTAACAAGGGCTGTGGTTCCTTGAGAGAAGCGGCCTCTGAGAGCCCTAGACCAAACACGGCGATAGTTGTCTAGCCTTCCTTGGGCTTTCTCGTCGCCGATGAACAGACTATGCGCACATGGGGAAGGTTCCGGCAGCAGAGCTGAGCCCCGAAGATTGAACCTTCAGTGGCCGCATGGGAGATTCCCGTCGGACTATCACGGCCTCAGTTAATACTAGGGATATGGAGAAACTGCGTTCGAACGTAGTCTACCGTGAAGGCCAGGCCCTTCTAAATCCAAGGCGAGAATCGTTGTAGGAGCTGAATCGCTACATCGGAAAATTCCTCTCGGTTCCATGCATCGAGTTTCGAGTAGGTTTCGGACAGGAAAGGCCAGAAAACGTGACCCTAAGTTACCATTTTTGGTAACGAGTGGTGCTCTCCTGGGCTGGTTAGCCCCTAGGTGGCTTCTGCGGGGGGGAGCCCTCTGGACGATGAGGGACGGAGCGAGGCGGAGCATGGTAGAGCGATATGGTGCGTTCAGTCCTGTTCTTTTATCTTCTTTCTGGGCATCGCGATGATCTCTCGGATCTCTAGCTTCTTCGCGGGGTCCTTGCTGAAGACCGTGGCTGGGTAGGTGGCTCTGAGCACCAGGGCGGTGTCGGCTCCTCGGCTTGTTCCTCCGACCCCTATCACGTCCTGGTAGGGTTCTAGGGCGCCGCATGCGACGGCGGTCAGGACGACTTCCACGGCTACCTTGAAGCCCTGCCCGAGCGTGTAGAAGGTCTCCCGTAGGAGTATCTCAGGGGTTACCTGAGGCCATCTCGAAGCCTCGAACACGGAGGAATGGAAGACGTAAGGCGCGTTGTCGAGGACGGTTACGCCCAGCTCTTCCAGCCTCTTCCTGTAGGCGGGGTCCATGATAGGCCACTGGACGCCCCACTCCTTGATGTACTGCGGCTCCGAGACCGAGATGATGTGTGCCCGCTTACCTAGGGCTTCAGCGAACTTGACCGCCGTCTTCCCGCGGGTGCTCGCTACAACGACGTACTTGATGCCTGTGGCTGAAAGCCTCTTCTCGACGGCCTCGACCACGTCGTCGGTATTCTGTTCGCCTGGCTCGTCGAAGTAGTAGTCCTCCCTCAGAATTCGAGCCATGCCATAAACACCCTTAACGCGATGAACTAGCTGCCACGTCGATTCAGCATAAATTAAAGTTTTCCAAGGTACCGCGGAGGCTGTCAAGTTAGGCTTTTAGCCCTCCCTGTGAGGCGTTCTTCCCGTGGGATGGTATTACCCTTTCCTGCTTCCGTCAGTGGCTCTGGGCGGCGTCTCGGACGTCCACGTGGCGTTACGAGGCGGTACTCCTGAAGCAGCTCTGGTTGCGGATCGACTTGGAAGGGGAGAGTGTATCCGCGGCGCAGGGGCTTCTTGAAGCCGTCTTAGGCGAGCCCTAGGCCCCGGAAAGCATTTTAGCCTTCTGCCTGGTTGATGACGGGCTATCGCGATGGAGGGATTACGTGTGGTTGTAGCTGCGAACGTAGTCACGGAGAAGGACGGCGTCCCCGTGCTCTATGATGGATGCAAGAGGGGGTTCGGCGTCCGGGTCGTTCACGCCCAGAACCCTAAGGCGCCCTCGAAGAGCCTGAGCGTCACGATGCTCTACCTCGCGCCGGGCGGCATACTCGAGCCTCACCACCACGAGAATGAGGAGGTTTACGTTATACTCGAAGGCGAGGGCCTCGGCTTCTTCGGGCTCGGAAAGCCTATCGCCGTGAGAAAGGGCATGTTCATGCATCTTCCGCCCAACGCGGAGCATGGGCTTGAGAACACGGGGGACGAGATGATGAAGGTCTTGATCTGCACGTCCCCGCCGTTCGGCCCCCTCCCCGAATGGAAGACGAGGCCCTAACCGGACACAGGAGAGAGGCCTTAGGGCCACCGATACTTTCGAGTAGATGCGGGTTACCATATGACCACTCCGGTGGAGGCATTTTTCTTAGGGCTTCCCTAGGTACACGGCTAGGTCTCCTGTGGCCTCGACGTTCCTCTCGCTTTCTTCACCTTTCCCATGGAGAGGCCTATTGTGAGACCAGCCGTAGACGGTTTGACTGGACTGATCCTTTTGTAGGCTCGAAGCTCTCCGCGTGTCTCAGCGTAGGCCTTCTTCAACCCCCCCTCCTCGGCTCTGCTGAACTCAGCCGAGGCCCCGCCGGACGGTAGGCGAGATGTTAAGGGCGGAGGCGGGGTGGTTGCCACAGTCCGATAGACGGAAAGACTGGGAGAAATCTACGTCTGCCCTCTATCTCGCTTCATCAAGGTGGAGCATGCGCGCGTAGCCTATTGCCTGTTCGAGGGAGCCTCTCCTTCGAAGAGCCCGGCATGGATTGGGCACCGAGCCGCGTAGGACCGTGCGTTGACTTGCCGGCGCCCCTCTCTTGGCCGGGTTTAGAGGCTTCTTATCTCCCTCAGGAGCAGCTCACTTCCGTACTTTGCCTCCGCGACGATGTAGTTGTCGACGATCCTAGGCCTCTCATTTCCGGGGAGGGTTCTCTTCACGGCGTCTAGGCTCTTCACGGCTGTGTAGGTGTCGTTGAAGCCGTACACTGTTCGCGTGGTGACGGGGCCTCCCTCATACCTTACCAGGATGGCGGTTGATTCCGCCGCCGAGATTCCGCCTGGGAAGGTTGAGTAGGAGAAGCCTATCTCCCCGCTGTTCACGTTCAACAAGTAAAGCGAAGCCTTCACGTCTCGCTCGTCGAAGAAGCCCGGTGAGGAGACGGATGTCTGGATAGCCTTCTTCAGGGCCTCCTCGCCTCTCAGGCCTTCAGAGTACAGGATGAGACCGTCCACTAGGGTTATGGAGGCCTTCACGTAGCCCGTCCGCGGGGAGGAATCCAGGGGTCCTCCGAGAGACTTGACCGTGACCTGGTTTATCACTTGGCCTAGGTATGGCAGTTTAGACTCGGCCTTCTGCTCTAGTTCTTCCGCGAAGGCTCGGTAGAGGCTCTCGCTGGGCTTCAGGATGTTCAGGATGAAGCTTTCCATAGCTGGGCTGGAGCCTGGAAGGTACACGGAAACGATCGCGAGTGTATTGTTCACCGTTAGGGTCGTCTCGAACCCGTAGGCTTCTATCACGGCGTTGTTGGGTAGAATCGTGTAGTTTCCCGTCGAGGAGAAGAGCTGGGTGAGGTTCAGCATGGAGACCTTCTCGGCTTCCGCCGGTACGAACGCCATCCAGCTCGACCGCTTAAAGTCGTAGCCCTCAGGTAGATGCTCCACGGGGGTCTGCGAGAAGAGATGGCTCAGCGCGACAGCCGCAGATGTGAGTATTACCAGCGTGAGGAGGAAGGAGTAGCGCATCACCGTTCCTTTGCGCCTCCTCCTCGTCTTCACCGCCTCCGAACCCGCGTATAGGGGGGAGGCTGGAAATCTTTAAGCATATCACGACGAGCGTATATGGCAGTCCTTGCCGAGCGTTAAAGCAGCCCTTAAACGAGGCTTGAAGATATACGCCTGCCTAGCCGTTGGAAACCTCCTCGTAGGCCTCCTCACCGGTGGAAGCCCCGGGGGGGCGGTGGACATCGTCGGCAGCCTCTCCCTCGTAGAGGCGGCCGTCCTCTTCCTGCTGGGCGCGTCCATAGACTTCAGCCACTCGGTAGGCTTCCATAAGCTGAGGCAGCTCCTTGAACCGAAGCTTAGGGAGTGGAGCCTCAAGGAGTCTGAGGAAGCCGAGAGGAGAAGCCTCGCCTACATTCTCCCAGCCGTAGCCCTGACAGTTGAGACGCTGATACTCGCAGCTATACGGTAGAGGTAAGGCTGAAGCAAAAAAGGTGGGGTTGAGGGGCCTCTAGGCTCCTCGTTTCCTCGAGACGGCTACAACTGCCACTATCAGGGATATTATGGCTACGGCTATCGACCCGTACGCGATCATCGTCATCGAGCTCAGCGAGCTCTCCAGGCTTGCTACGCGGCTCGTAAGCGTTGAAACATCGCCCTTAGTCGCCAGGTTGGCAGTTGCAGACGCGAGGTCGCTCTTAGATGCCACGTTCTTCAAGAAGTCGCTTAGAACCTCGTCTATCGTCTGAGCCGTCACCTTGATCGTCGGTCCAGCCTCAGGCGGTAAGACCAGCGGTAGTCTGCCCTCTCTTACAAGTTGGTCGTAGGCACCCCAATCCTGTATCAGCGCGACGGGGTTGAAGGCGGGCAGAGGAGCCGTGTAGCCTGTGAAGTTAGCCCTGTAGTAGGTGACTGGACGCTCCGGGATGACGGTCACGTTGAAGGCGCCTTCCTCATCGGTGACGACGGCTCCGAAGGTTCTCCAAGTTGCGTTGTCGAAGCTCTCTTGCATGTAGACTAAGAAGCCTGAGGCCGGCTGCCCGGTTACAGGGTTCACGAACTTCCCTGTGAGGGCTACAGGCGTGGAGCCTACCAAGATGTACGTGGCAGTTGTGGTGACCGTCTCCGTTATTGGTCCTACGCCGGTCGCATAGCCAGCCGCGGCGAGCTCAGCCCTGGCCAGCTGCGGATCGTAGGGGTCAGGCTTCAGACTGGGGTCTACGTAAAGCGGCCCAAAGGAGTTCATGGCGGAGAACCCAGGGGTCCCTAGGCCGTCCAGCAAACGGTCGACGACGAGCTGCCTCGGGATCAGGTAGCTGATGGCCTGTCTTACGTGGCGCGCTGCCTCAGCGGCCTTGCTCGGGTCGCTCCTGCCGAGCGGGGTGTCACGGCCTGTCCCTAGGACCGGGTGGAGCATGTTTATGCCGAGCTCCTGCCAACCCTCACCGGGCCCGCCGCTTCTGATGATGATGTTTGCGCCCATGCCTGCTAGTGCCTCTTGGTCGGCTTTCGTCAGCATGTACTGTGTATCGAGGACGTTTACTTCACCGGTCTTGTAGGCTGCCATAGCTGCGTCTTTCTCTAGGATGACGGTAACGTAGTACTCTTCGACTGAGAAGTAGCCTTGGGCCTCCAAGGCGGCCCTGTCCCAGTAGTCCTTGAACTTCACCAGTTTAGCGGTCTGCGTCGTAGCGTCGAACCCCATATAGACGTAGGGGCCTGTCCCGAATGGGCCGTAGGCCGTGTAGGAGCCGTTTCCTCCGTACTTCGACGTGTCCCACGTGAATGTGTAGGCGCCCCCGAGACCTGTCGCGAATGGTAGGGTGTTCCATTCACTCGTCGGGATCTGTTCAAGATAGTGCTTTGGAAGCGCCATGTCGGTCGTGTGCGTCAAATTTATGAACGGATAGGGTGGCGACGGGACTGTGAAGGTGTATCTGTACCTGTCAAGGGCCTTGAACTCCCCGACCCTGATCTCCTCGCCCGGGGCGGTATTGTTCACAGCAGTCGTAGTTCCATTCAGCCACGTGAAGTAGACTAGGTTTCCTAGGCGAGATATGTAGTCTGGGAGGCTCACCGACGCAACTTCCGGCTGCAGTATAGCCCATTCATAGAACATGTAGTCTTCAGCCGTTGCTTCAACCCCGTCATGGAACTTGATCCCCGGCCTTATAGTGACAGTCCAGTTCAAACCATCGTCGGAAGCGGTGATGTCTAGAGCCTCAGTCTTGTAGAAGGTGTCTGTTCTTGGGTCGACGTTCTGCAGGCCGCCGCTTACGATGTATGCGCCGCCGCCTCCTGCATAGAGGGCGTAGGCGGTGTTCGAGTCGCTCGTCGCCCACGGTGCCAGGCTCGAGAAGCCGTTCGAAGCCGCCATAGCGTACGTCTTAACACCACTCACCAGGTGGAGGTCGCGTTGCGGCGTCGTCATAGAGCTAAAGACGTCTTCATCTCCGAGCATCTTGATATCCTTGCTTCTAGCAAGAACGCTCGAGGGCTGGTAGATTATCAAGACCGGCTTGTCCCTGTCGATGACCTTGGAGAGTTGCCGGAAGAGCTGCTGTTGAACGGCCGTGTCACCTGTCGTGTAGATTCTGTTGAGAAGATCGTCCGCCTCGCTGCTGTTGTAGTGATAATAGTTGTTGCCTGTAGGTGGGAAGGAGTCTGAGGCATAATTGGACCTGATATCAGGGACTGGACTTGTATAGTAGAAACCGATGAAGCTTAGGTCGATCCCTCCCTGTTCGAATGTTCCGTAGTTCTCTCCGAACATCCTGTTGACCAAGTCAGACCAGATAATGTAGATCAGTTTAGCATCGATTCCGACAGACTGCATAGCATTAGCGATCAGGGCTGCATGCTGCCTCCTCACAGGGTTTCCAGTTGAGGCGGTTAAGGTGCACGAGAAGAGGGCTCTCTGCTCGGCTTTGACAGGCTGCACAGCTATTGTGAGCGACGTAAATGCCAAAATGAAGATGATACCTGCGAGGATCATTCCTTTAGTGGCTTCAAAGAATGGCGTTGCATAACCGATTTTTTTCATCTCGGTCACTTGGTCACCGAATACCTGACGGACCTATTTAAGCTTGACCCTGATTTGCTGCTTGTTATATCACAGGCGTGGAAGGGGGCTGCACGGCCAGCCTATCTCGATGCGCTTATGCATGCTTCTCGTCACGTACTTTGGCGTGGGCCGCTTAGGGACGGAAGTGAGGCACGTACCTGGAGTAGGTGGCCCCTTATTAAGACGAACTGTCTAACTGTTTAACTGAATGCTAAGCCAGCCTGAGAGACCACCCCAGCTCTTGCCGTCGCTGCCCCAAGCCACCTGGACACAGAAGAGGGCAGTGCTCACGGCGTACGTAGGTACTCTGACCTCTGCCATAGCCTCGCTCTTGATCACGGAGGCGGCAACGTCCGCCGGGCTAGCGGAAGAACTGAACCCTGCGCTTGCAGTAGTCCTGGACAACCCTCCCCTAGCGTACTCATTAGTAGCGACGTCGATCACAGCAGCTTTCCTGCTGATCGACGCTACACTACACACTCTAGCGAAACTCAACCCGGCCGTCTCAGCTATAGGTCGTCTCGGGTACGCGATCCTCCTCGGTGCCTGGGCAGCCGACGCTGCACGCGACGCCGTCCTCGTAGTGACTAGGATGGAACCCCTCTCCTTGGTGACAGCTTTCTGGGCGGGCACGTTAGCGTGTATAGCAGCATCTAGGCGTCTGCTTGCAGACGGTAGACTTACCGCCACTAGGTGAGCTCAGACCCGAGGCCTGCTTCCACGCTAATCCGTAGCTAGCATGGCATGCTAAGCCCTGAGTCCGAGCGTCGCTAGGAACGTGACGCCTATGATGATCGACAGCATCAAGACGCCTAGCGCGATACCCAACACTATAGCTGCCGCGTATCTCCTCTCCATCTCCCCTAGCCCCTTCAGCCATCCGATAGACGGCTAGAATTAATGCCTTACGGACAAACAGTGCGTACTCTATCTAGTCGCGAGTTGTGAAAGAATTAAAGGGGAGAAGCTGGTCTCTGCGGGGGTCGGAATGGGGGCTGAAGGGCGGCTTCTCAAAAGGGTGGTGTTCGACCCGAAGGTGATGTTAGGTAAGCCCGTGATCAGAGGAACGAGGGTGCCCGTGGAACTTATCCTGAAGCCCTTAGCCCAAACCCTTAGCCCAAAGGATGAGCGCTACGGAGATCCTGAAGGACTACCCCAGCTCACGAGGAAGGATATCAAGGCAGCACTCCTCTACGGCTCTAGGATCGTGGGCAGAGAGGAGGTCCACCCCCTCCTCGTAGAGTGAGCGGCTCTTGCCGGCCTTTCTGGTCGATGAGAGCGCCCGGTATAGCTCTACGAAGCACTTAGGCATAGAGGCTTCGATGCCCTATTTATAGCCGAAGTCATGCGTGGAGCCAGTGACGAGGAGGCTCTAAGCAGGGCCATCCGGGAGAACAGGGTCCTCGTGACGAACGACAAGGGCCTCGGCTGGCTCGCCACGCTCCATAAGCCACCGGGGATCATCCTATTAAGGCTCAGCGATGAAAGACCTGAGAACAAAGCGCGAATAACCCTCTCGAGAGGTACTCGAACCTCGTTCAGGGAAACATGATCATTGCCTCCGAGAGGAGCGTCCGCATAAGACCACTCTCATGACGCAGTAGGTTCATAGCCAGCGTCCCAGGTCGAACCAACGGATAAGCTTCACCAGACCGAGAGCGCCAGCTCCCCATCCAGCATCTGGATGCCTCACGCCCGTTGACCTGAAGCGACAGCCTCCTTACTAGCCTCAGCCATCTCCTCAGGTAGCTCCTCTACCGGCCTCCGCGGCGAACCGGTCCCCACAGACCCCAGATACACGGACGCCTGGGGATTTACCGAGGCCCCCAGAGGCAACTCACGGTGTACCCGCTGCTCCCAGGCTTCGCGTTTCACACCAAGGCGGGGAATCCTCTACTTCCCCTAGGAAAAAGAGGGCCTTGAGACGCCTGTCATGGAGGAGGATAGACGCTTCCTCGTCAGAGATGTAGGGTGATACGTGGGATCTATAGCGAAGGAGATATTTCCAGCCAGAGTGGGGGGAGCAGAAATGCGGATACTGCGAAGTGAAGAGGTACTGCGTGTAGCTGACGGATAAATCTGACCGCGACTACTCCCTCGCTCCTCTGATGTTCTTGACGACGCGGAGGTAGGGCTCTCGAAGCTTCTGAATGAGCTCCTGGTCGCCTGTGTACATTTGGCCTGCTTCGCGGACGGCTAAGGACACGTAGGACGAGTCGTAAATCGTTATGTTGTTTTCAAACGCCACTTGAATCGCTTGAGCAGCATATTCCCCTCTGAGTGAATGTAGGTTGAAGGCGTACGCGTCTAAGGATTCGGCTATCCGCTTGATTTCAGGCTCCGTGAAGAGGCCCTTGTAACGTAGGGCGTTGAGGGTTTCGAAGAGGAGGAGCTCGGGCGCTATGATCTCAGCTTCTCCCTCGATGTATTTCCTCCTGATCACCAGGGCCTCTTCAGAACCCTCTTCTTGTACAAACCACTTGACGACTACGCTTGCATCAACCACTATTCTTTCCACGCCGCTCATCC
>JAWCPE010000005.1:0-30896 GCA_038870415.1 Bathyarchaeia archaeon | reverse complement strand
TGAGCCTCTACAGGTTCTACCACAGCTACGCCAGGGTGAACGAAGACCTGGGAAGGAGCGCCGCTGCAGACTGACCGCCTACCCGAGTACCGGAGGTTCATCCAACTCCTCCAAAAGGTGATCTTAAGTGAAAGGAGCCCTAGGCAGGTTGGAAAGGCATAAAAGAGGGGGTCCGTTTCCTGTGGGCGCAGCTCACTTGCGTGAGCGTTCAGAAGACTGTCTCTCAGCCAAGGAGGTGGCATTTCCTCAGCTGGGCCCGTCATAAGGAACGACGGTGTTGCACGTGTAGGCTCATCAGCCGGAGGAGCATGTTGGTTGGGACCGTTCGAGGCCGCGGCGTTGCTCTTGATATCGTTCCTCGTCGGCATAATCTCGTCTATGATCGGTGTTGGCGGGGGTTTTCTGATCGTGCCGGTATTAGTCCTCTTGTACGGTCTGCCGGCCCAACAGGCGGTTGGGACTAGCCTCACGATGATAATCTTCACCGCTCTATCCTCTACCCTTGCCTACGTTCAGCAGAAGAGGGTTGACTACCTGTTGGGGGTAATGCTTGTGGTCGGTACGATACCGGGAGCAATGCTGGGTGCCTACGCGACAAAATCCATCCCGTCAGCAGGGCTCTCTTCTCTCTTCGGCATCTTCCTCATGGCTGTGGCTGCCCGCATGTTGCTGAGCTCAATCCGCGAGGGCGCCCGTTCCCGCAGACCTGCGGAAGCTTGTGTCCATGGTTCGCGTAGGAGGCTGGTCGATTCCAAGGGCCAAGAGTTTCAGTATACTGCTAGGCTTAAGCCGGGCATCCCTCTGAGCGCCCTAGGAGGCTTTGCGTCAGGCTTCTTCGGCGTAGGTGGAGGGGCGGTGATGGTGCCTCTGATGAACTTGGCGATGGGCGTGCCGATGCACTTGGCAGTGGCGACCTCGATGTTCCTCATGATATTCACAAGCATCTCAGGGGTTGTAACCCACTTAGCCATCGGCAACGTCCTTCCAGAGTACGCCTTCTTCCTGGCAATCGGTGTTGTCGGAGGTGCACAGGTCGGCGCCCGCACCGCGAGAAAGCTGAGGGCCTCCCACCTCACCTCGCTCTTCGGCGTAGCGCTCATCATCATAGGCGCTCGGATGGCTCTCGAATACCTGCTCAAGTAGCGCCTACCTGAAGCCGGCCGCCTCCAGCCCCCGGCGGTCTTATCGGTCTCACTGTACGCCGGGGCTTATTGTCAGCCCTAGCTTCAGACCGAAGCTGGAGGTTGTCTCTTTTCATGCCCGCTTGGGCGATAGGCTGTATCCCGAAAGTCTGCCTCGCGCCTATGCCCCGGCTTGGCTGAAGGTCGGCGAATATTGACGCCCTCGAGAAGAGCTGCAGGCCTTCTAGGACACAGCCAGGGCGATAGGAAAGCCTTATTGCCTCGGTCATCGCCTACCATACTGGACGAGGCCTTTGAGCGGTAGGAAGAAGCGGCGGTCTAAGGAGGCTCCTATGCCCGCCGCCAGCGCGGGGCTGCTGAGGTTCTTCGAGAGCGACACGAAGGGTATCAAGGTCAGACCGGAGGCAGTCGTGATCCTCTCAGCGGCGCTGGTCTTCCTCGTCATCTTTGCGAGGATGGGCTTCCGGCTCTGAGGAAGGACGTAGGGGACCGTGACACGTCTCGCTCCGTAGCCACATCGAGCGTCACTAAGCCTTAAGCGGGTGTAGCTGTCTACTTCTCCTCGTCTTTGTTCTCCCTCCCGTCAGGGGCCGCTTCGCGGTGGAGCACCTCTATCCTCTGGATGTGGTTTAGGTTTAGGAAGAGTTCGCTCTTCTCTTCTCTGCTCACGACCTCGGGTATCGGCCTGCCAACTGTCGACCTTAGGATGACCGCCTCAGAGTCTGACAGCCAGACCCCAGGAGGCGAATCTGAGACGGACGTGAGGGTTCCCTCGAAGCCGAAGTCAGGCTCTACCGTGACGAGCAGACGCCTTCCGATCATCCTCTCTAAATGGTGGAAGACCGAGGGCGCCATCCTTCTCTCTCTGCTCAACGCCAAGCCCGTCGCCTACACTACGCTTCGAGCCGCTATAAGAGATTCGGCATCGGCTCGGCTTGCTCAACTTAAGGTAGGTGGGAGGTCCTTGCTCACGCATGATGCGGCTTGCCGGGCTCATCATGCGTGAGAGGGCCTCCCTCCGGCTGATGCTCCACGGGCGTATCCCTACTACCGTTGCAGCGGCTCGATACGTGCATCTAGGGCCCTGGAGCCCCTCGTGAAGAGGAACCGTATCGCGCCTCCGTCTGGCGTTAGGCGCAACGGCTGACGCCTACAGCCGACAGGTTCGACGCCGATAGGCGCCTGGGGAGGCGCCTCCTCGTAGACGAGGCGACGGTCCACGTCAAGGGAGTCACCCGAGGCCTAGCTTCATCTGGATATGTGCGTTGATAGCGTCTTTCTTCATGCTCTACCGTGGTGTTATCGGTGCCAAATGAACGCTGGGCAGGCCCTGATTCAAGCGTAGACCGGCGCGGGAATGGACAGATTGGGAAAAGCCCCCCACTCGCTTGGAGAGACTTCTCTGCGGATAACCCATTACGGCTTTAAGCTCCAATATGAGTTGAAACGTTGAGGGTTAGGGGGCAAGAGGTTGGCAGGGCATGTGCAGAGCGGGTTACTAGTCCTACAGGTAGGCATCCTGTGCCTCGTCCTTTTCACGGCTGGGCTTCTCATAGGGTTCTTGGCCGGACGTAGGGCCGTGGCGCCCACGGAGCCTTCTAGGCCCCTCATCGGGACGATGAGGCTTTACGGCTACATCCTCACCGGCGAGGACCGTGAGGTATCCCTTCGCTCGATAGAGTACGCTTTGAGGAACGAGACGGTGGCAGGCCTCGTCCTACGGGTGGACTCGCCGGGCGGCTACGCATCCATGGTTGAGGAGATCTACTACGCGTTGAGGAGGCTTAGCGGTCGGAAGCCGGTCGTCGCGGTCGTCGAAGGCCTTGCAGCCTCCGGCGGATACTACATAACTCTGGGGGCTAACTACACCTACGCGGAGCCCTCCTCGTTCGTAGGCAACATAGGCATCATCGCGAGCGGCCCGGAGATAGTGGTTCCGAGCGAGGCGCTGATCGAGTCGGGACCCTACAAGCATACGGGCTTCCCACTGCACGATTTCCCCCTCGTAGTCAAGCAGGGCCTGGACAACTTCCTCGAAGCTGTCAGGACGGGCAGAGGCGCTAGGCTTAACGTGCCAGTTGAGGAGCTCTCGCTTGGGAAACTCTACATTGGGAGCACCGCGGTGAAGCTAGGGCTTGTCGACGAGCAAGGCTCGTTGCTAGACGCGGTCGCGTGGGCCGCCGACAAAGCGAAGGCCACCGCGTACGAGGTGGTTGACATAACGCGCGAGGTCGAGACCAGCCCCTCAACCCCCTTGGGCTCAGCGCTCTGGAGCAACAGCTCGATGGTCTCGCTCAGCCTGCTCCAGGCCTTCCATCGTGAACCACTCGGCACCTACTACCTCTCGCCCTACTACATCGAAGGAGGCTATAGAGGCCTAGGGAGCGAGCCTATATCCTCCATGGATCTTATCTCTCCTAGAGCGGCAGAAGAGGGGGGCGCGCCGTCGCTCAACCTGACGGAGGCTGTTCTCGTAGACCAGGCTCATGGGAACAGGTTTACCTGGGAGCTCCTCGGGGCCTTCTTCGGCCGCATCGTTCAGAGCGGGCACATCGTCTCCGTAGCTAAGCCGGGTATGAGTCTTCAAGAGCTTCTAGCCGCGAAGCCGAAGGCCTTCATCGTCATAGCGCCTGCGGGGGAGTTTAGCTCTGACGAGGTGAAGGCCGTAAAGAGCTACGTGAGCGAGGGGGGCAGGCTCCTCCTCATATACGAGACCTCAGCCGCCTGGGCTAGGTACATGAACGGCCTCGCCCAGGAGTTCGGCCTCTACTTCTCAGAAGGCTACCTCTACGACGTTCAGGAGAACTACGGCATCTACAGGAACATCATCGTTAAGGACTTCGCGGAGCTGCCCCCGGTCGCAGCCCTCACCCAGCTGACGATGTTCACAGCCGCCCATATATACGGGAACGCGACGGCGCTGGCGAGGACGAGGGCTTCCACCTACCTCTCGCTCACGGAGGCCCAAGGCGTCTACACACCCATAGCAGCATCGGGGAACGTCACAGCCATCGCCGACCTAACCTTTCTCCTCGACCCCTTCACAGGCGTAAGCGAGAACGGCAGGTTCCTGGAGAAACTCGTAGACTACCTCGTCGGCTAAAGCCCCATGCTAAGAGACGCTTGCCCCTCAGGAGGATGCAGGGCTTGGCTCCGCCTTATCGTGAGACCCCGCCTATAAGCTGACCGGAACAGAGGACCGCGCCGAGACACGTACAGAAAGTGCGTTAACCTTTTAAGCCAAACGGGTGATAAATTCCCGTCCTGAATGGAGTTAAAGGTACAATGTACCTTAGGAGACTGCTGCTCTTCGTCGTGCTTGTCGCGTCTGTCACCGCGACTCCCGCCCTCGCGCAAGCCGATAGGAAGGACGAGGTCAGACTGCTGATCGTAGAACTCGCGCTAGAAGAGGGCAGGAGGCCCATACAGGCGTACGTGATCTCGTCTACGGACGATTCGGCGGAGAACCCGGACTATAAGCTGCTAGGATTCCATTGGTATACTACCGCCAGGTACTGGATAAACCCATCGAATAAGTATGGTTTCTCACAGTCCGCCGTAGTGACGGTCATAACGGCCTCCGCCGAGACGTGGGATAAGGAGACGTATGCGACCGTCTTCTCCTATCAGGGAACAACGTCGAGGTCAGCCGGGAGGTACGATGGCTACAACGTTGTAGCGTGGGGTAGCTACCGAGCTGGAGTGATAGCTGTCACATACATCTGGTATAGTGGCAAACGGGTCCTCGAGACGGACACGAGGATGAACACCTACTACCAGTGGAGCCTCAGCGGTGAAGCACGCAAGTTTGATGTTCAGAACATCATGACGCATGAGTTCGGCCACTGGGCCGGCCTAGCCGACCTCTACGAAGATAGGGATTACTGGTTAACGATGTACGGCTACGCCGGTTACGGAGAGACTTACAAGCGGACTCTTGGGCTCGGCGACATCAAAGGCCTAGAGGCCGTGTACGGAGCGTAGCAGCTAGCGGCCCTCCGCCCCTCCTCTTTTTCTATTTGCTTGCCAACGGTGGTTTAGGTTGCCCTGCGACTGCGAGTTCTGCGGCCTTAGGTTTAAGAGCGAAGAGAGTCTGGCCGAACACTTGCGTAGGAAGCATAAGGATAGGGTGAAGCTTGCGCTACTTGAGCATCCCCTGAAATCGAGACGAGGGGCTAGACGTACATGACTATACGAGACTACAGGCCGAGGTACGTCGACCATCTGGGGCGGCCTCCGGCTTTGGGGAAACCGAGCTGAAACATTCGATAGGGCAGTCTTTCTCTGCCTGGCGGGCACCTCGTCCCTATAGGTAGAGCCTCAGCGGCTTTCAGAAAAGGGGGGAGAGGGCTACGTTCCGCGTTCTCGATGAGTTGGCGGCCGGCTCCCAGCACGTGTGAGGGCTTGAAGCCGGCCCGCCGTCGCTCTCTCCTAGACCCCACGTATACTTCCGAACGGAAACATATGTTTGTATACATGTCGCAAGAAGAGATTTAACGCTCCCGTATTTGAGGAGAGCCTTCAAGGACCGGTGGAAAGAACAAGGCCACTATAAAGCCCCTCGGCGGAAACCTACTTGGCTTACTCTGAGGCTATTGAGACGGCCTACTCAAGGGGCTTCAGGGCGCCTCCCCGGTTGATGGGATGATTCCGAGCTGGGGCGCGCTCGATGGTCGGCCCGATCCCTGCGTCGTGATAGCGAGGGGCTTCGCGGGACCCTGTCTGCTCCTGGTGGGCTAAGCCAGGGGTGGCGATTCGCCGGTTGCAGCATCCTTACGAGCGGCAGGTACTTGAGGTGCATTCTTGAGGTTCGTTGTCGCTTATACGTTGGACTGTTAGCCCATATCTAGGGGGATGGGCTTTAGGCGCGCACAGGGGCAACGACCACGTTGAGGGCATCGCTCCAGCCTCGGGGTTAAAGACCGAATACTTCGTAGGCTACCGGCTCTGCCGCCTCTGCGGCTGGCTCTCTGAAGACTATTCCCCCTGGTGTGAAGCCTGCGGAGCCGAACCTGAACAAGACGAGTAGCGGCCTCTAAGGTCCGGCTCTATAGGCTAGGTGAGAGACGGTGAGCTTTAGGAAGAGAAGCCGCATCGTGATGCTCATAGCTGTATCTTCAGCGATCACCTACACTTACTGGTCGATTGACTAGGCGTTCTGGACTGCGACTGAACGGCGACCCGTGCAGCTTCCCACACCAGTCGGCTACTGGCAGGTCGACCCATGGAGCTGGTAAGGCATCAACTACTTCGACATGTTACCGCTCATCGCTCTACTCGCGTGGATATGCCTCATCATAGAGGTGGCTCAGTAGCTTGCGATGAGCCGTGCGATGCCTTCCTCAAGCGTGACTTGGGCCGTGAAGCCTAGCTTCCCGCGCGCCTTGGCGGTGTCTGCTTGCGTCGCGGGCACGTACGTCGCGACCGGGTTAGGAATAAACCTGGGCTTGATGTCCGTGCCTAACGCCTTGTTTAGGAGTTCTACGACTTCATTGAAGCTGGTGCTTCGCCCCGTGCCAACGTTGAAGACTTCAAACTGGAACGGCTTCATCCAGGCTAGGAGGCAGGCTTCGACCACGTCGGTGACGTAGGTGAAGTCCCTCGTCTGTGTGCCGTCGCCGTAGATGATCGGCTGCCTGCCCTCCTTCAGGTCCCAGAGGAACTGCGTCACGACGTTCGCGTACTGCCCCTTCGCTCGTTCCTGTGGACCGTAGACGCTGAAGAACCTCAGAGCTACCGCCTGAACGCCGTGGAGCACCGCGTAAAGCTCCGCGAGCCGTTCGACAGTAAGCCTGCACTCCGTGTAATAGTCCGTGACCTTAACCTCCATATTCTCCCTATGCGGGGGCGGAAGCCCATTGTACAATGACGAGGATGATGCGAAGACGAGCTTCGCGTTCTCCCCCTTCACGTATTCGAGAACCGCGAGCATATCGTTGATAGCTTCACCGACCAGGTAGGGGTTCCGCCTGTACATAGGCGACGAGGAAGGTATGCCCAAGTGGAAGACGACATCCGAGCGGAGGCCCAGCTCCCCTATCTTGCGGCAGGAAGCCTCCATCACTTGGGCATCTAGGCCTCTCAGGTTCTCTCGGCTGCCTGTGTGGAAGTTATCTACGACAGTTACTCGATGGCCTAGGTTGAGCAGCTCCCTCGTCAGGTTGCTGCCTATGAAGCCTGCGCCTCCAGTCACAACCGCCCTCATGCCAGAATCTCCCTTGGGGTTCAGTGGCGGGGCTTAAGCTTAAAGACATAGACGTCCCCTGCGCCCTCGGCTATCTATCTCCACGTCCATGTCCGCATCTAGGAGTCCTTCTGGAAAACCGGCAATGAATGATGCGTTCCGCGAATGCCCGGGGGGTTCGTATGCGCGGCCTCCCCCCTCTTCGAGCCTAGCCTGCCTGCGCCCCTATTCTCCACGCGTACTCAGCCCAGCTCCGCGGGTCTTTCCCCCGGTCCTTAGCCTTTGCTCTCTCCATCTTCATAGTAGCCTCCTCTAGATGCCTTTAAGCAGGTGAGTTCTGGCCGCAGCCATGCCGTGTAGGCCTTGTCAGCGAGGCTTGTGGGAGCCGGCAGCTTGAGAGTCCCCTCTTACTGTCAAAGTGGCAAGAAGAGGAGCCTGAGAGGAAGGGTCCCGGGCGCTCTGACGTGCGGAGCAGCCGCTACGGCAGTCTGGCAGAGGCGAGAATATCGTTTCCGGAGGCCGTATGCAGTTTAACCTCGATGTTCTGGTTAGAGTAGTACGTCGAGCCTACGTAGACCTCTATCTTCGCGGATTTCCCAACGGGCAGCAGAAAGGCCATGACCAGCGTCTGGTTTACGCCCTCGATGTAGAAGCTCACTCTTGAGACGTTAGCTTCCCAGAACGGCTTGCCGTTCAGGAGCACGCCGTTTATCACCGCGTCCTTTGTCCCCGTGTTCTTGATATCGATCGTGATCAGGTAGCTGTCCGGTGGCTCTGCGACATCCGTGTAGACAAAGAGTTGAACCTTCTCCACCTTGAAGAAGCTCTCTATCACACCCGTCGTCCAGAGCATCACTGCTAGGGTCAGCCCGAGCGCAACAGCGACTATGATTATCACCGAGGTGACGGCTGAGAGGCCTCTTCTCTCCCTGATCGACCGCAAACCCAGCTACGCTTCCTTCACGTAGATCACTCGACGTTGCTTATATCAACATCCCCGCAACTCTCAGCCGCGATATCCCTTGCGGCTCCCACTCGCCGACCTACTCTAGGAGAGGGATGACAGAGTCCTCCGCCTCCAGGTATAGGCTGCAACCCATCTACACGGCTTACCTCTCTGCCGGCGTGGAGGTTGAGGAGGCGTCCTTCAGCCGCAGAGCGTACGTAACGGTTACCGGCACTACTGAGGGAGGACGAGGGTTTATCCCGTTTTCCAAGTTTGGTGCGGGGGGAGGGATTCGAACCCGTCTCCCTGTCTCCCGGTCCTCTTGTCTATGCTCGTAGCGTCAGGCAGGAAAATTTTCCAAGAGGTCGTATTACCGACCTCCTAGCCAGGGGTCTGGAGGTTGAGCTCGTACCGTCCTAGGCTGGTTCTCCTGATGAGGCCCTTCTCCTCAAGGGCTTGGAGATAGTGGGCTAGCTCTCGGACGGTAGGGGTCCATCTGCCATAGCTCATGAGCATCAGCTCTTCAGGGGCGTAGGGTCGTCTCTCCGCCTTCAGGAGCGTAAGGTACAGCCTCCCGGTCCTCCAGGGTAGGCCGGGATGGGGTTGAAGCCCTGTTTTCTGACCCGTAGAGGCCCAGCCTCCTAGCCTTCTGCGGTCAGGTCGCGCGTGGACTTCGGCTAGCGTCTACCTCGCCTGAAGGGCCCAGGCCACGCGATGGGGGGCTCCTCGTGGAGTTGGAACCGGACCTTTCCCTGGTGCGATCGTAGCAGCTCGCGGTCAGGGTGGGGTAGTCGTTCGGCGCGCAAGACGTGGACGGTGATGGGCTCCTTGAGGTGCTCTTCGATGAAGCCTAGGGCTTCTTGGGCGCCGAGGCCTCGGGGTCCGTTCGGGAGGCTCTTCTTCCACGGTAGATCGATGGTGTTCCAGAGGCTCCAGACCAGGGTCCAGGCTGAGGGGTCTCGGCCTAGCGCGGTGAGACGGATCTCTTCTGCAGAGTTTGAGCTTGAAGCCATGAGCGTAGCTGTTTCTTCGCGGTGCCTAGTTTAGGTTTGGGATGGTTTCTCACGCCCGTGAGAAGCATGGTCGTTCTCCATGAGCTGGGAAGGAGGGTTAGGCCCGCTCTGCTCTTCCGTCCATGATGAGCATGGATGAGCCGTGGGGAGGCTTCCTCAGTCCCGTAGCCGTCAGATGAGCGTGGAGAAGAGAAGGGCCCTTGTAGGACCTCAGGGGTCATCTGCGCGTAGATCTCAGGCTTGAGCGAAGAGCTGAGATCTGTGAGGACAGAACCGTTTTCAGAGGCTCCCTCTTAGCCTGATCGCTGCGCAGACAGCAGGGAGCGCTCTTTCCAGACGTGGGTCTTCCTTGGAGAAGCTGTGAGTTTTCACGGGTCTTCTCCGTCCTGTCGGTAGGAACATAGTTCAGAGCGCAGCTTGGGCTCTGATTCCCTCATCTGCCATGGAAGTGATGGATGGAGAGCGCAGCCTCTCTCAGGTCATCAGAGGGGCCGTCTCCTCATCTCAGTCTTCTCGCGCTCTTTCGAGCATCAGGGAGACGCGGATGATCCTAGGAGTTCCACGCCGCGTCTAGGCGCTCGTCCACGTAGGCCTTGAGGCTCTCTTGGAGCGCTTCCATAGCCGCCTTCAGCTCTTCCCGGAGCTGTTCGCGCAGCCGGCCTACCGCCTCGGCTATCAGCTCCTCAACCTCAGCCGTGGTCAGGCCTCCCTGGTCTCCATTACTGTAAGTCTTACTGTAATGGAGGGCGAGCTCCTCGAGGAGCGCCGGTATGGTGAGGCCCTTTGAGTCGGCCTGCTGCTTCAGCCGTTCATGGACCTCTTCGCGGACCGTGATGACCGCATAGCCCTTCGCAGGCATCAGTCGACCTCCTCATGGTCATGGGGAGCGCTTCTGGAAGGCATCCTTGACGTAGCTCTTCTCGTAGAGGGCCTGGAGGGCCAGGTTTCTGAGCACTTCTGCGACTGTGGAGCCCATGAGGCCTTCGAGTCCTCTGAGAAGAGCGTACTGCTCCTCGGTGACCGTCACCATGATCTTCCTGGGCATGGTCCATCACTGTATTTCCCGTTTCTGTCCTAATGGTTATAAAGACCTTGCTATACTTCCGTCCTCTAGCCTGAAAGTGCCTGAAGGGATAGCTTTGGGACAGAAGCCGGTTAGTCGGTCCATGGGGGCTCCGTGATGCCTAGGACCCGTGAGAACCGTAACCAGTGGACTTTGATCGCGGCTTATAGGGAGCGCGCGGCAGCGCGGCCGGTGAGGGGGCTCTACTTCTGCAGGGACCAGTTGGAGAAGGTCTTGAGGGGCGAGAAGACGATGACGCTTAGGTCGTACCGGGTGAAGCCAGGGGTGTATGAGCTGAGGTCGAACCGGCATCGTCCTGAGCCTAGCGGGCGGCTGGTTCAGGTCCTGTGGGTCAGCCTGGTCCATGTTGATTGGTTGTCGAGGCGCGTCGCGCGTCTGGAGGGCTTCCAGGGCCGGGAGGAGCTTCGCGCGTACCTGGAGCGCCGTTACCCCGGCCGGACCTGGTTCTGGCTCCACGAGTTCCGGCTGCTACCCATGGGGGCCTTGGAGGCTCAGGAGGTGAAGGTATGACCGAGAGCGTGAGTGAGAGCGATGGGGCGGAGGCGCGTTGGAGAGCCGCCGTAGACTACCTTTGGGAGGCCGTCCATTGGCTGCGCGTCGCGTGCCGGGACCATGTGCAGGCCCTGGTCAGGGCTGAGGTCTTGGACCTGTTGTTGTTGGAGGGGAAGCCTATGCGGTGGGCCCAGATCAGCCGCGCGCTTAGGCTGCCTATGGGCTTCTCCCCGGACCTGGAGGAGGTCCTGGCGCAGCTCGTTGAGGAGGGTCGGCTGGTGAAGCGTGGCGGCCGGTACCGGCTGCCTCCAACCGCATCTGAGGGCGTTCTCCCTCGAGACGCGATCTGAGCGCGGACGACTGGCAGCTTGTGATGGGAGCCTAGAGCTGGCTTGCTGAGCGACGCGGAGCGCCGGTATCTGCGTGACCCTAAGAGCTTCGAGGGGTCGTATGGTAGGGAGCTCCGTCGCCGCGTCAAGGTCAAGGTTGAGGGCTTGAAGGAGGATCTCCGGCTGCTTCACCTAGCCGGGTTCCTCCCGGCTGACGTGGACTTGGGCGGTTCACGCGCGCCGCTGGGGGAGCCTGAGCTGTTGGACCCTTTGATCACGGTCACGGATCGTCATCTGAAGGCGCTGCAGCTCTTCTTGGAGAATAAGGCTATGAGCGCCTGGATGGTCCGCGACTACCTTCAGGCGGTGCGCTTCATGACTCGTGAGCTGGGAGGCGTCTTGACGCCTTCAGGGATCAGGGCTTTCCTGAGGGCCCGGCCCCAGCCGAAGACGCGGAACAACTACCTCTGCGTTCTCCGTCGGTTCAGTGACGCTCTTCAGGCCGTGGGCGTTGAGGCTCGATGGCTGTACCAATTCGAGTTCGCCGTGCCGAGGAAGGTGTATGAGAAGAGCGTTCCTAGCATGGATGGTCTGAGACGGTTCGATGAGGCTCTTGGACGCGTCGGCATGAACCGGGGCGAACGGCACCGGCTCCATCTAGGCGAACGAGTCCTCCTCCTGAGCCGCGTCACGTTCCTAGGCCTGTTGAGCTCAGGGCTGCGGCTAGCGGAGTTCCTAGGCCTACGCCAGGAGGATGTGGACTTCTCCACGCGCATGGTGCGGCCTGGAGGGCGGCCTTCAGAGACTACTAAGCGCTCCCTGTTCAGCTTCCTGACGCGGGAGGCTATGGACGCGCTCCAAGCCTACCGTGACCGCTATCCTCCTGGACGGGAGGGCCTCCTCTTCCTCTCGAGGCGTGAGGTGCTTCATGGAACCTGCAACAAGGTTCAGAACGCGTTCCGCGAGGCCTCTCGGCTCTCAGGGGTCCGGGTGAACCCTCATCTTCTCCGGTCGGTCTTCGCAGACCGCCTCGGCATCGTCGGCATCCCAGACCGCTTCATCGACGCCTTCGAAGGCCGGCTTAAGGACGAGGAGCTCCAAAGGCACTATAGCGACTACCGCCCAGAGAAGCTCAAGGTCCTCCATCTCCTAGCCGAACCCCACCTAACCGTCAACCATCCCACAGACCACATCCAGGCTGAGCTCAGCGCCGCCGTCCAGAGCGTAGGCGAGGACCTACCCTACCTCCTCGCCAGGCTAGGCCTCAGCCCACAGGTCATCGAAACCGTCATGAAAACCCGTGACGCGCGCCACAGAAACCCGTGACGCACCCCTCCCCAGAACCCTCCCCAGCGGAGCCCTCTTGAAGCCCCTTTCACCAAACAGACCTAGAACCAAGCTCCTCGCAGAAGATGCGGGGGGAGGGATTCGAACCCTCGTACGGCTTGCCGACGAGATCTTGAGTCGATCCCCTTCCTCCGGTCTGGGGTGTCTCGCGCATCTGGTCTCTTGGCGGTTTGACCTGGCTCTGCTACCCCCGCCTGAATCCAGGTTCTGGCTATCGCGGCTGATAAAGCTTGGTCCCCGGGGTGCGCTCTGGTCTACTGGGTGGGCGCCTGGCCGGCTTCTTCCATTTCTTCGGTCTGCGTCTCGAAGTCGTCTATCTTCAATGTGGGGTCTGCGTCTGGGGCGAGTTCCTTCCGTTCGCGGAGCATCTGCCTAGCGAGGAGCCAGAAGAGGGCGGCGAGCGACCTTCGCCCTTTGTTGTTCCCTGGGATGACGAGGTCTACCTTTGAGAAGATGTTGTCGCTGTCGCAGATAGCTACGACCGGTATCCCTATCGAGGACGCCTCTAGGACCGCCTGCTCATCTGCCTTCGGGTCTGTCACGACGATAACCTTCGGCTCAAGGTAGTTAGGTAACAGCGGGTTGGTGAACATGCCCGGCATGAATCTGCCCACGAGGGGCATGGCGCCTGTAAGCTCGCAGAACCTTTCAACAGGCGTCTTCCCATAGAGCCTGGAGGAGATCACTACGACCTCCTTAGGGTCGAACTGTGCTAGGAAGTTCGTCGCGATCCTGATCCTCTCATTGATCTTCGCCACGTCGAGGATGAAGAGGCCGTCCGGCCTCGCCTTGTAGACGAACTGCTCCATATCTGAGGTCTTGACACGCGTCCCGATCTGGATACCTGCTGAGAGAAGCGTCTCCAGTGGTAAAAGCAGGTTCTCCTGGCCGGACTCCTGCGCTCCGCTCGGGGAAGCCTCAGCTGGTGGACTCTGCTCTTCTCCAGCGGACATAGCCTAGAGCCTCAACTCCGCCATCTTCGCCCGGTCACCTAGATGCTCCTCGATCCTGATAAGCTCGTTGACCTTCGCCACGCGCTCGCCGCCCACCACGCCTATCTTCGCCAGCGGACATCCGAACGCCACAGCGAGATGGGCTAGAGCCGCGTCAGCCGTCTCCCCTGACCTATGCGAGAAGATGGGTGTATACCCACTCGCTTTGGCCAGAGCTACCGTCTCTGAGGCGTCTGAGACCGTCCCTACCTGGTTCGGCTTGATGATCAAGGAGTTCGCGGCGCCAGCCTCCACGCCCCGTCTCAACCGGTCCTTATTCGTGACGAAAAGGTCGTCTCCGCAGACGAGGCAGCCTCGGGCTTTCCGCGTCAACTCCGCGAAGCCCTCGAAGTCATCCTCGTACAACGGGTCCTCCAAGTAGAACAACCTGTACTTCTCCACTTTGTCCAGTACGTATTCGAGCTGCTCCCCGGGGTCACGCGTAGGTCCATGCGCATACATGTACCTGCCGGTCTTCGGGTTCCAGAACGAGGAGGAGGCGAGATCGACCCCGAACCGTACATGGACGCCGGTCTCCTCAGAGACCGTCTCAACGGCCTTTGCAACGTACTCGAAAGCCGCCTCGTTATCGACGGCTGCAGCCCAGGCGCCCTCATCCCCCCTTCCGCCGAAGAAAGGCACGCCTCTCTCCTCTAGGACTGCTCTGAGCCTCCTATGGACGAAGACGTTCGTCAAGGCAGCCTGCTTGAACGATGAGGCCCCAAGCGGAGCTATGAGGAACTCCTGAAGGTCAGGGCAGCCCTTCCCAGCATGTTTCCCTCCGCCTAGGATGTTGCCCAAAGGGAAGGGCATCGACCCTATGAGGTTACCCCCCAGATGCCGGTAGAGCGGGACTCCCAGCGACTTAGCCGCTGCAGTCGCGGCGGCTAAGGACACGGCGTAGGCCGCGTTCCCACCTAACCTTGAGAAGTTCACCGTGCCGTCAATCCGCTTCAAAGCTTCATCGATGCCGCTTTGGTCCTGCGCGTCAAGCCCTCGGAGGGCCTCTGCAACCTCTCGGCGGATCAGCTTCGCGGACTCCTCTGGGCCGCCAGGGGGGTACGCGACGGCTTCCCACCTGCCCGTGCTTGCGCCTGCGGGCGCGGAGCTACAACCAACGCCTGCGCGAGTTCTGACCTCGACCTCCACTGAGAGCTGGCCTCGGCTGTCAAGGATGGTTCTAGACGAGATAGATTCGATGGTCGTAGGCTCAGCCATCTCTGACCCTCTATGCGCGGAGGGGGTCCCTCTCACGGTCAACCTGGTACTTCAACACTTCGTCGAGGGCCTCGACGTGCGACAAGAGTGAGGCTCGGCAGCAGTACCGTTTGACGCCGAGCGAATCGAGCACCTTGCCCGCTGACTCACCTGCCTCCGTTCTCCGCTTGAACTCCTCCCACTTGTCAGCCAGTAGGCCGCCGCATGAGAAGCATCTAACCGGCATAACACCCAAAGGATTCTCCCTCCTCCCCGGTTTTTTCACGTAGCTTAGACGCCTTGGAGCTACCTGTAGCTCTTCTGCCTCCTCTTTCTAGCTCCTCTCCCGCCGAACTTCTTCGACTCCTTCGCCCTCGCGTCTCCCGCGAGCATCGTCCGGTCATGCTCTCTGAACCTCTTCCGGAGGGTTGCGCTCCTCGTCCACTTGACGAGGCCGCGGGCTACAGCCATCCTCACGGCTTCAGCCTGGCCCATGAAGCCTCCCCCTCGGACATCCACGTCTATCTGGACACCTTTCAGAACGCTCGGGTCGGCGAGAAGGAGGGGCTCCTTCATCACCCACCTAGCCACCTCAGGCTGGACGAGGTCGACCGGGATATTGTTAACGCGGAACCCGCCTGAGCCCTCTTGCAGCTTGGCCCTAGCGATCGCCGTCTTCCGCTTGCCGCTCTCTAGGATGATCCTCTTCTGAACCGGCATCAGCCGCCTCCCCTCTTCCAGCCGATCTCCTGAGCTACCTCTGCGACCGTGACGGTTCGACACCTGAGTCGACCCGCATCAGCCTCAGGGATCCTCTCAACCTTGGCGGTCCGCATCTCCTCCGGCATCCCGATGTGTACGCTAAGCCTGCGATAGGCCTCTTTCCCCCTCGGGCTCTTCCATGGAAGCATTCCCCTCACCGTCCTACGGATGATCGTGTCAGGCCTACGCGGGTGGAAGGGCCCCTTCCTGTAAGACCCCACCTCCAAGAATTGCTTCCTCGAGGCTAGGATGAAGCCTCTCCTCCCGGAGATGACCGCGTTCTCCGCGTTCACAACCGTCACCTTCTCCCCTTCGAGAAGCCTCTTCGCGACGATGCTCGCCAGTCTCCCGAGAACCTGTCCCGACGCGTCTATGACTGAAGCCTCAACCGTCAAACCTTATCACCTCAGGCGATCAGCTTGACCCCAGACCCTTCGGGGTTTTCCTGCAGCAGCTCCAGTATTCCGATGGGTTTTCCGCCTGCCTCCTCGATCCTCCGCCTCGCCGCGGTGGAGAACTGGAAGGCGGCGACGGTCACCGGATGGTCGATCTTGCCGGACCCGAGGACCTTCCCGGGCACGGCGGCCGTCTCACCTCTGCCTACCGCTCTGTTCAGTCGTGAGAGGTTAACCGCTACCTTGTTCCGGCGGGTAGCCTCCATCCTCTCCGCGAGGGCACCCCAGATGGCAGCTCCGGTCGCTCTCGAGGCTTTACGGAGGGCTTTCACGTTCTCAAGCAGGACTGTGCTGCTCTTCCTCGGCCTCATAAGGCTCAGCTCCTAGGGACTCTATGCCCCTCAGGAAATCGTCTGCTTTCGCTTCGAGTATCTTCGTCGCCTCCACGACGATCCTTCTAGGTGGCAGCGAGCCCAGCGATTCAATGTTGAAGATCAGCGTCGACCGGTCTTCGAAGACGTTAATGCGGTCCGGGCAAGCCTTGACGCAGTCCATGCAGAGGTCGCAAGCCAGAAGGTTGACGACCTGAAGTGCGCCGTTCTCCCAGGCGTAGACCTTAGCATGGCAGGCATCGATCGCCTCCTTGCACTCTCCACCATTCTTCCGGCTGATCTGTATCCGCGGCTTGTACCTGTAGGTGCAGACGCTTACCGGTTGCCACTTGGCATGCTTCTGCCCTATGCCCAAGCCAGCGTAGGCTTCCAGCCTTATCCTCTGCCCTGGCGCAAGCTTCGTGATCAGAATCCTATCGGAGACAGGTCGGATCGACGGGTTCGAAGGGTCAGGCTTCAAGTCGCTTGAATACACTGGTAGGATATCGTCCTTCGCCTCAACGTCCATAGTGAGAGTGACCCTGCACTTGCCGCAGCCAAGCTCGCTGTGACAGGTACAAGCCTCCGGCATAACGTACGAGTCAAGGTCCGTGACAAGGGGAATAAGCCCCAACCGATGTGCGAGAACCTCATCGTACATGGAGGAGGTATTCTCCACGATGATAACATCGTCTATAGCCATCGTGGGCACCTCCGCGATCATGATACGCCTCAAAGCGTTCGCGAAGGGGATCGTAATATCCCGCGCCATGAACTCGAGGCTGTTCCCCTCCGCTCCGAGGAGTTTGACTTCCAACACGCGTCCTCTGACGCCGTGAGAGACCTTCCACGAGGCTAATTAACGTTTCCTCGAAGCAAGCCCGTGCTTGTAACGTTAAGCTTCTTCCATCTCCTCCTTGACGAGGCTTAGCATGGTATCCGGCTCGGGGCCTAGGCCTCCGCACGGTGGCCTCCCCAAGCTCATGTGTGGTCTGGCATGGTTGTAGTAGGTCTTCCAAGGCTTCGAGCCACGTGGAGGCATGGAAAGACGTAGGTATTCTCAGCGATAGGGCAACTGTTGGACACGCCCTGCTCCCGATCTAGGTAAATCAACACGTTCACAAGCCTAATCAGTGTACTGGCCCCCATCATAGGGGGAGTCCTCTGGACCCAAGTGGACCCCTCAGCCTCCTTCCTACTGGTCATCCTGATAGACGCGGCCACCATGATGCCGATACTATGGACCATACCTGAGACACGCGCCGCTGCGAGAGAGGGATGAAACAGCTAGACACGGGACCCCACGGCAGGAACACCAGGGGCCTAGGACTGGCCTCTTCATTCATGCCCGGCGGGAAGCTCGCCAACCCTTGAGGAGCTAGGCTCATCATAGGAGGAGTCGCGTATAGTCGCCACCACGGTAAGCCATGGGATACGCGCTCTGAAACCGTAGCATGTTAGACAGGCAGGCGTATGATCTGTTTCACGAGCGCCCTTAGGGCTTCCTCGATCCCTTGCCCCTTCAAGGCCACTGAGCCGACGACGGGCACCTCGCCTGGGAGCCTCATCTCTTCCCTGACGTTCTCCGGCGTTATCGCCCCTGGGAGGTCCTGCTTATTCGCGAGGACCACGTAGGGCAGGCCAGGCGTCTCCACCGCGTGGAGCATATCTAACGCCTGCGGGAAGCTCTCAGGCATGCTGCAGTCGACCATGAGGACGACCCCTGAGATGTCACGGGACCGCAGCATCGTCCAGAAGCCTCTGTCAGCCCTCTCGCAGACCAAAGCCTCTACCGTCAGGTCGCCTACAGTCCAGGTTTCACCCTTGAAGAGCCCCGCGACGGTCGACTTGCCCGCCCCCTCTGGGCCGGTGAGGAGAATAGTGGGCTTGTAGAACGTAATGCCCACTTCAGGGTCGATGCTGTACGGCAGCCACTTCTTGCTGTGGTTCGACCCCTTCATCTTCGAGACCCGGACGTAGGACCGGAGGGAGCCGTTCCGCTCCTCCAGCTTCATCTCCACGACTCCGTCAGAGAGGTCCTTGATCAAGGCCACGGTCTTCTCGTCGAACCCCTGACGGTTCAACGTGTAGAAGCAGAGCGCCCCGTACGCCCGCACCTTCGCGCTGAGCGTCCGGAGGAACTCTAGGCCTAGCCCAGGCCTGCCCTGCTGCGAGCTTAGAAGCGACGTGAGCGAGTCTATGATGATCCTCGTCGGCTCGCCCCTCCTCAGCTTCTCTAACGCCTCGCTCAGCCGGAGGTTCACCGTGTTGAAGTCCGGCGGGTTCGTCGAAGAACCCCCTATGAAGATGAGCCGGCCCTCCTCCTCGTAGCCGCGGACGTCGTGGCCGAACGCCTCCATCACGGCCCGGGCGTCCTCCGGCGTATCGTCGAAGGCCGCGTAGATGCCGCATCCCCCGGCTTTAAGCCCACTAGCCAAGATCTGCTGACAGAGGATGCTCTTCCCCGAGCCTGGGTCTCCTAAGACCAGGACGGTCGAGGTGCTCGGTACGCCTCCCTCGATCAGGTCGTCGACTATCGAGACGCCGAGCCTCGTCCTAACCCACACCCGTCGGCCACCGATGATAAACGAAGATAAACGGCCTTATATGCTTTACTCTTTTATATGCATAAAGCAAAGCTCTTATATGAGAACGCATGCAGATGCCTGCAGGCAGACGGAGACATATATGCGCAAACCCGCACTATTGGCCCCCCGGCTCAGCTCTTCGCAGGGGCTCTACAGGTTCAAGACCGGCATCCCCGAGCTGGACAAGGCGTTGAACGGGGGCATACCGGCGAAGCTGACGGTAGCCGTCATGAACGACCCTGAGAATGACGTCTCAACGTTCTGCCAACAGTTCATCTGGGAAGGCCTCAAATCCGGCGATGTCTGCGTCTACTTCTGCTACGACCACCATCCACAGACGATAAGGGAGAATATGGCCCTCTTCGGCTGGGATACGAAGCCCTACGAGGACAGGATGGACTTCATCCTCGTCGACTGCTACTCCGCTCGTACAGGCGAGAGAGGCAAGGAGAAGCATTGGCTTGAGAGACCCTTCGAGCCGCAGAGGCTCGTAGAGATGTTCCGCACCCTCGAGCGAGAGGTGAGCATCCTGAAGCCTAACAGGCCGGCGAGGGTCGTCCTCGACTCCTTCTCCGCCCTCATAGAGGTCCTCAACTACCTAGAGATCCATAGAGTCGTCCTCAAGCTTCAAGGCCTCTGCAAGAAGGGCAACTACGTCGGGATAGGCGTCATGCATAAGGGGATCCATGGCCAGATGAACGAGTTCATCGCCAAACACACCTCAGAGGGCGTCATCGAGCTCTACTCCCGCGTGGAGAGGAAGAAGCTCCGACAGTTCATGAGGGTCTCCAAGATGAGTCTAACCAGGTTCGACTCGACCGAGATCCCCTACATCATCACGGAGCAAGGCCTCACCGTGACGGGGAAGCCAGAGCCCGCGCTGGACTGACTAAGCGTAACGCCGAACCGCGAGATAAGAGAGCTGAACGAGCGCGTCCTTAGCTCTGCTCGGCCTAAGCGAGGAGAGCAACGCCCGGCCCTCCTCCGCCAGTCTGTCAGCCAGCCCGCGAGCGTAGACCGCGGACCCCAACCTGCGGAAGATAGCCCTCGCCTGGCCCGCCTCATCCCGCGAGATGACCCTTCTCCTCAGGAGCCCCTTGAGGAAGGCGGTCTCCGACCTGCTCCCATTCATCAGAGCGTGGACGACGACTATGTTGCCTTTACCGTTTGGGTCCATGAAGGAGGCTTCGCCTGTCTTCCCCTCGTCGTCCATGACGTCGAGCACATCGTCCTGTATCTGGTAGGCGCAACCGATCCTCTCGGCGAAGTCGTAGATGGCCTCCACCTGCTCTGTGGAAGCCCCGCCGACTATCGCGCCCGCCGCCGCTGAGGCGGCGAGAAGCGCCCCTGTCTTAAGCCTGACCATCTCTAGGTAGTCTTCGACCGTCACCGTTCTCTTCTTCCTCAAGGCCACGTCGAGGAACTCCCCGACCGCCGCGTCCTTCGCCGAATCCCGGATAAGCTCCAACAACCGGTAGAGAGCCCGGGGCGGAAGGTTGAGCCGCTCATACTCGGTGAGGAGGCCGAAGATCTCGAAGATTAACAGGTCAGAGACCAGGATGCCCCCCTCGACCCCCCAGAGCGCCCAGACGGATGGCTGACCACGCCGCCTATCTGACCTGTCTATGATATCGTCCTGGATGAAGGAGGCCGTATGGGCCAGTTCGTAGGCGACGGCGACGGGGATCGCGGGCCTCGGGTCGCCGCAGACCGCCTCACATGCGAGTACGGCTAGCAGAGGCCTGATCCTCTTCCCCCCGCCGGCGAGGGCATACCTTGCCGCGACTTGGATGCCATGTGACTGCTCCCCGGCCACCTCGTCCAGCCTGGCGTTTATCAGGTCTATGTAGTTCCTCACGTGTGGGCTCTCTAGGAATGAGGCTAAGCTTCCTACCGTCTGTACCATTAGTCAGGCCGCTTTCGAGCTGTTTTACGCCCTATACTTAAGATTTGCCTATTTTTCACGGAAGAACGCTTGATTCATAGCCCTCTAGAGGAACAGAGCATACTTATACAGGAGAATCCTGTCTGATCCGTAGCAAATAGAGCGCAGACTTTACCCCTAAGAGTTTAGGTGTGAATCCGTCCGATCAGCCTTATTCAACCGGCGGGTAAGACCTTGAAGAGCTGTACGTCTATCTTCATCCTGATGGCTTCGACCTCTGCCCCCAGCACTGTCTCGATGTATGCCTTCATCATCTCCAACGGAAACGCGGGCGAGAGGACCTGGATGAGGTCCTTGCCGTTCATAGAGAACTGCCCCAGGCCGCTGTCCGACATGATCTGCAAGGCTGCCAGCCAATCCTTGGATGTGTCAACGCGGTTCTGGAAGAGCGCGACAGAACGGGTGATCTCCCCTATCTCCCTGCCCACGTCCTCATAGTCATCCTCGGGAATGCGTTCCACCAGGATGTCTAGGCCCCTCTTAGGCAGGAAGACCATCCTCACCGGGCCAACGTTAAAGATGCCAGTCTGCCACCTGTCCAGCGTGTAACGGCGGCCAAACTTGACGCAGCGCTCCACGAACTCCTTAAGCGACCTCACGCGTCCCTCGCTCATCAACGCCTCGATGTAGTCCACATCCTCCTTGTCTAGCTCCACAGAGGTTACTCTGCTCAAGTAAGGCCCGCCGAGAACATACAGATCGTTCAAGTATATTAGCTTTAAACATCTTGAATGCTAAGATTTCCAAACGGATAGATAGACATGCTGTGCGGTCGTTTAGTAGGCATGCAAGAAGAGCGCTCTCCAAAGCCTTTTATCGCTATCCCGTCGAGAAGAAGAGGCTGGAGAGCCTCGCTCAGGTGGTCATCTGGCCTCAGACCAAGCAGTGCAAAGGCTGATCGACAACCAGAGAAGGATAGTCGAGCGACTCGACAGGATGGAGCGGGTCCTAGCCCAGGTACTGGAGTACGTGCGGCCGAAGGGCCCAGAGCTCGACAAGGTCGCTGGGGGGAAGGAGATACTCCTCAAGGTGCCCGCTCATCTAAGGAAGACGCTCTTAGCACTCTTCGACCTAGGCGAAGCCACAGCGTCAGAGATAGCCCCGAAGACCGGCAGAACGCGGGGCTTAGAGAGCATCTACCTGAACCAGCTGGAGAGGATGAAGGTCGTAGAAAAGTTCCGGAAGGGAAGGAAGGTGCTCTTTCGCCTTGCGAAGTACCTCTAGATGAGCACCTTCTCCTTGACGAATATCTTTACCCCGTTCTCCTCTATCACGATAGGGTGGGCGTCCAGGTCATGTTTGACGCCCCGCATCTTACCGACCCTCACAGCTCTGGTCCATGTCTGTTCAACCCTTAGAAGCTGCAGCTCGATTATGCCTTGGGCTATGAACTCCTCAGGCGCAACCTCTTCCCTCGCCTTCTCAAGGATGAGGAGCGAGGTGCAGCCGAAGTGGTTGAGCGCCTGAACCAGGCCGATGAGTCCTTGACGCGCGACGAACTCGTCCTTGAACTGGCTTAGAAGCACGTTAACAGAGTCGACGACGACACGTTTCACGCCGAGTTCACGGGTCATGTTGTAGACCAAGTACGAGATGCGGCTGAAGGGGATATCCTCCCTCCCCACAAAGAGCTCCTGATTAGGAACGATGAAGCCCTTATCCGAAACCTTGAAGGGCCGCGCATCCAGAAGGGCGAAGGCTCTCCCCTTCTCCAAGGCGGCGAAGTCCCAGCCGAAGTTGGCGGCATTCCTATAGATATCGGCCGCCGTCTCGTTCAGCGTCACGTAGAGCCCAGGCTCATTGAACCTCGTAGCGCCTGCATGCAGAAACTGCAGGCTGAGCGTCGTCTTCCCAGTTCCAGGCCCACCCATAAGGAGCGTGCAGGACCCCCTTGGTAGACCACCGCCGATCAGTTCGTCGAGGCCGGGCACGCCGGTCGGAGCTACATCTGTCAAAGTCAAGACCGGCCTCATCTCGGGCCTAGGCTATATTAAACTAACGACGCGGCCAGACTATACTATGGCTGAAGCGTATCGCCTCGCACTGATTGAGGAGCGGTGACGAGTACGCGTCTGGCGGAGAACCCGCGGTCCTCGCTCAGTTCTCCGTCCTGCTAGAGAGTGGGCCTCATCCTCCTACGACCATCACCGGGCAGGGGGCTTCGGCCAGTATCGTGTCGCTGACGCTGCCCACGGTGAAGGCGGCCGCTCTCCCCTTCCTCCTGGCGCCGACGACGAGCAGGTCCACGTTTTCGGCTTCTGCGAGGCGGAGAACCTCCAGAGCTGGGTCCCCTTTAACTACCCGACCCTCGCAGGGAACCTTGCTCTCATCGCACATCCTCTTGATTGCTTCCACCGACCGTTCACCCTGCTTGAAGAGCTCTTCTGTCTGCTCCATCTTTCCCCTCAGCGAGAGGACGTACGCGGCGCTCATAGGGACAACGTAGACTACGAGCAGCCGGGAGCCGTAATGCTTCGCGATGTCTATCGCGTACTTCCCGGCCTTTAACGCGTACTGCGACCCGTCAGTCGGGAGTAAGATTGACTTGAACATGCACCTCAGGGGACTCCTAGGATACTTCGACCACCTCTACGGACTCGACCGAGCTGAGCTCTCCTAGCTTCGTCTTCAGCTCCTCAAGCTCCAGCTTGCTCTCGGTAACATCGATCACGGCTATCCACTCGCAGAGGCCCCCTGAGCCGGGCGGCAAGATCGAGGTTTCGATGTTGACACCTACCTCGCCCAGAGCTGTCGCAATCTCGCCGAGAGAACCGGGCCTGTCCTTGATCGTGGCCAAGACCTCTACAAGCCTTCGGCCGCCCATCGCGACAGGATAGAGGATGATCCTGCGCGGCGTTAACTCGCCGACGGCGAGGAAGGTGGTCCGCGGCTCTATGTCTAGGGCCTGCAGCACATCCTCAGACAGCTTGACGCAACCATGCTCGTCTAGGCTGACTAGCTCCGTTGCCTGGAAACGCTTTCTCGTCGCTGGCATATGCGTCCCTCGCATCCTCTTCTCGGCTACCGCCTCTAGGTCATTTAAGGGTTAGGCTCCTAAGGACGGGGGACCGCCTGGAACTGATCGTCGTCAACCGTAGGCATGGGAGGAGCTACACGCGGCAGCTTGGTGGCGGGCGTCGGCACGACTCGAAAGTGGTAACGTCTTGAACCTGGTCGTGCAGGCTTCTACACGGTGGGGGTCTTTGGGGAGCCAGGCTTCCTCTTTAGCTCTTTCGGAACGTTGATAGCCCTGACCACGTTCTGGCTGACGATGAAGTAGACAGGGTCACCGTTAGGCAGATACTGTTTCTCGGAGCGCATCACGCCGGCTAGGACGAGCTTAACCTTAAGCGTCGTGCCATCCTTCAACCTGTACTCGTTCCATTCCTCTTTGACCGTCTCAAAGTCTACGTCGACGCCTTCCGGAACAGGAGCCATTGACGATGTCAAGCCGCATCACACGTCCGCTATCGAGTACAGCTCAGTTAACTGTTTCGATACGCGTCGGCACGTCCAATAATTTGTTCCACTTCCATCTATCCCGGAGTAGGTAGGCCTGTCTTGCACCCAGCTTCTTCCCACTTCCATCCTTCAGGTATTAGGGGCGTACTGTGTGCTAAAGGGGCAGGGTAATCGTTGGACACGCCCGGATACGCGTCTCCTGTTCCAGCAAGGTCTGAAGATAACTCAACGGGGCAGGCAGTACTTCGGGAACTTCGCCACAACGGTGTAGTTTACGTCCACCACGTTCCCAACCCTGCACGTACCTACCTGCGAGAGTAACTGGAGCGCCTCCCACCTGTCAAACCCGTAGTCTGAGCTCAGCCATTTAACCATCTCCAGATGAGCGATGTTGAAGGCATCCATCAACGGTCGAGCGCTACCCGCTGTCATGATGAAGCATCCGTCTTCGAACCTGGGCCACTCGATCGAGTTCCCCTTGACCACATCGATCGTCAGAGTAACCTCGGCGGAGGTCTCTAACGCGACCCCACAGATCTCGCCGTCGCCCTGAGCCGCGTGTACGTCACCAAAGGCCAAGTAGCCGCCGTCCACGAAGACCGGGAAGTAGAGCGTTGTCCCCTCTCTCGTCTCGACGCAGTCCATATTCCCTCCATACTCTCCTGGCGTGAGGGCGGTCTCGCATCGACCGAACCTTGGCGCGACACCTATCGACCCTAAGAACGGATGGAGAGGTATCTCCGCTCTTCTAAGACGGCTGTTAGGTAGGTCTAAGACGCCGGTGTTCCTCTCAAGGTTGAGCCTCCACTCGTAATAGACTTCCTTGAGTGGCTCGTTGAGAAGAAGACGTTTCCCAGGGACCTCCGCCGTGAAGGAGCCGAAGTTGGGCAGGATCCTCGACCACGCGTAGCCTCGGTTCAGCCTGATCCTGTCGAGACGTACCCTGAGGGTGTCTCCTCGATATGCCCCTTCGACGAAGATCGGGCCGACGAGTGGGTTTGACGGGCAGAACTCCAGGTCTGGCCTCCGCTGCCTCATCTCGTCCGGAACCCGTCTTCCCTCGGCGTCATACCCGCGCGCATCGACCGTCTCCGCGGTTACCGTGTCGCCAGGCTTCACGGTTAACTCAGGCTTGTTGGGACCGAAGGTTAGGCAGTAGCTCGAAGCCTTCAACCTGTGCTCCAAGAGAAAAAACCTCTTTCCACTTGCTGTCTCCCAGACGGTGTCCTAGGCCTCAGAGGGGGCTGTCTCCGCTTCGGCTTCTATGCGTTTCAGCTGGCTGTGGTACATCTCCACTATCTCCTTCACAGTGGTAGCGTCTTCTGGCGCTCTCTCCTCCCTGAACTTTATGAGCCTTGGGAAGCGGATAGCCAAGCCGCTGCCCGGCCGGATTGCTCCTAGCCCCGCCGTGTGGAGGGGGCTGAGCGTTATCTCGTCCCCGATGACCTCGAGCACCATCTTCGGGACGAACCAGAAGTCAGCCTTCATCAAGGCGTTTACCCTCGCATGCGGATGCTCCACGAGGTAGGGCTTTAAAAGCTCAGGTAGCTTCGCGAGGTCCTCGTCCGTGAAGCCGCTCCCAAGCTTGCAGACGGTGTCGAACCGGTCCTGCTCGGCGTTGTAGGCGGCCATCAGGAGCGCCCCGTAGGTGCCCGCCCTCTTGCCGCGCCCCGCGAAGGCCCCGACGACGGCTAGGTCGACGGTATCCGCCATCTCTGACCTGTAGGACCGCTTCCACTTTATCCACGCCCAGCCTCGTTTGCCTGCCTCGTAGAAGGAGTTGGAGCCTACAGACTTGCAGAGGAGGCCCTCCGTCCCCTCTTGGACGGCGCGGTCGAAGAACGCGGATATCTCCTGCGGGTCGCCGCTGACTATGCTCTCGGCTATTCTGGTCCTCTCGGTCTCCTCGACCACCTCTGCGAGCCTCTCTCGCCTCTTAAGGTAGGGCTTAGAGGTCAGGTCCTCCCCGTCCACGTAGAGGGCGTCGAAGAGGCAGAGGACGACGGGCACCTCGCCGACCATCCTCTCGATCTCGTACTTCCTCCCCCGCCTCTGGGAGATCACCTGGAACGGGACGAGGTCGCCGGTGTTAGGGTCTACGGGGACGGCTTCACCGTCGAGGATCGCCTCTTTCGCCTTTACCGCCTGCCTCAACCCGGCTACGATGTCCGGGAACTGAGAGGTGATATTCTCCTGTCGGCGTGAGAAGAGCAGTATCTCCCTGGGCGAGATGTGGGCTTGCACCCGGAGCCCATCGTACTTATACTCGGCGCTGCACTTCCCGCCCAGCTTGGCTAGGATCTCCTCGATGCTGGAAAGCCTCTCCGCCATCTGCGGCTTTATAGGCCGGCCGATCCCTATCCTTAGGCGCTTCACGGCGTCCAAGCCTCCCTCCGCCAAGGTCTTCGCGACAAGCCCTATATCTGAGGTGAAGTTGTATGCTCGCTCCACTATCTCTCGTGCCTCTCTGCCGCCGCCGTAGGCTATCGCCAACGCGTCTAGTAACGTCATATCTGCGATGCCGAGCCTCAGCCTCCCGAGAGCGATCCTGACGATGTACTTGGCCTCCTTCGGCGTCGCGCTCGCTAGGAGGCTGGTGAGAAGCCTGATCTTCATCTCCTGAGCACCTGAGCCTGAGGCGTGGCAGACCCTCTGGAAGGTCTCATAGACCTTCTCAGTTGTGAGAGGCTCAGGCGCGACGAGCATGCTCGCCTTCTTCGCGAGGAGCGTCTCCGCAGTCTTGCCTAGGTCGCCGCTCTGCTTGTAGTCGGCTAGAACCTTCTCTTCGCGTGTAGCCGTTGCGGTAGCGATGGCCTTCACGCCTAGCTTCTCCGCGACGCCCAGCTCGACCCCCATGAAGGCTGGGTAGACCGTGCCCGTCGTCAAGTACGCGACCCTATCGATGACGTCGCTCGGCGTCGCCTTGATCAACTCGACGAGGAGGTCGGTCATCTCTAGGCGTTTCGTCGTCCCCTCGATCTTCTCGAAGATGTCAGCTACCGTCTTGAAGAGCATAGAGCCGCCAGCTCAGCTCCTCCACGCCTACGTTCGATGCCTATTTCACTTAAGCTTTCGGTGACACCTTGCAAGGGCCTCCGTCGTGGGAAGCGTTTTATACGTTGCCCAGCCGAGTAGATAGGGAGGTGCACGTTCATGATAGACTTGAGGAAGTATCGTGTGGTAGACCTCTCGACGGAGCTGCAGCCGGGCATCCTTAAGGTAGGCGGCAGATACGTCCACGGACGGAACGTGAGAAGGCTTGAGGCTCGGCAGTTCATCTACGCGCCGGACAACATGCTTATGCACTGGGTTGACACGGAGACGCATATAGGCACACACGTGGAAGGCCCCTCCCATTACCGCGACGAGCTGAGGACGGTATCCCAGCTCCCGCTCGAGGTCTTCATGGGCGAGGCGGTCGTCCTAAGGTTCAAGGACCTTGAACCCATCTCAGGCAGGGGGCAACCGATACTCGCCAGCCACCTAGCGACCGTTAAGAGGGGGGATATCGCGCTCCTTTGGAGCCCCTACGAGGGGAGGGAGGCGCCCTTCATCTCCCCCGAGGCTGCCTCAAACCTCGCGGAGCGCGGCGTCAAGATGGTAGGTATCCAAGGCGTCCAGCTGGAGGCCTCGCCCGCTTCTATAGCGAGCCACGAATCCTTCCTTGGACATGACATCCCGGTCATCGAGGGCCTCGCGAACCTAGAGAAGCTGACCAAGGAACGCGTCTTCTACATCGGCCTACCGCTCAGGATCAACGGCCTCGACTCCTCGTGGATAAGGGCTGTCGCACTTGAGGAGCTCTGAGCGCTGCCCTCGGCGGTCGCAGAGCTGAGAGACCGGCTCATGTATGGGCCGTCATCCACGTAGCTAAGCCTTCGGTAGTATCCTTTCACGCCGAGGCCGCTGATCACGGCGAGCTTCTTTAACCCGAGTTCCTCCCGTGTGATACGTTCGGCTTCGGTTAACAGAAGCCTTCCGTAGCCTCTATGCTGCCATTCTGCCGACGGTTTCGCCCCGACGGGAAGCATAGGGCCGCAGACATGGAGCTCTCTCAGAACCGCTGCGTCCGCCAGCTCTGGGCGATGAGCCTTCTCAGATGGTTTTCTCAGCCGAGCGTAGGCAACCAAGATGTCTGCGTCGAGGTCCTCGTAGGAGAGGAAGAACTCCCTACCTCCTGAGGCGTCATACTCGCGTCGAACAAGCCTAACCTTATCCCTTAAGGGCATGACGCCTCTTCTCCTCTCTACATGGCCTGCCTCTCGGCAACGGATACACCTACAGGGGTAACCTGTCTCCGATAGGGCTTTCTCTACGAGTTCGCGTAGGTCGCCTCTTCTCGGCCCAGCCTCTATTAGGGGGACGGGTATGTCGCGGTTCAGCCTCTGAACGCGCACGTAAGGTGGGATCATCCTAGAGGCTTCAACGAGCAGGTTTAACAGCTCCCTTTCCGTGTAGGCCCGGTAGAGCCCTCTCTGCCACCAGTCGTACAGCCTCGTGCCTTTGATGACGAGGCAGGGATATATCTTCAACGCGTCAGGTTGAAAGCGTGGGTCCGCAAAGAGCGTACGGAACGTGTCCAAGTCCTGTTGAGGCGTGGAGCCTGGCAGGTTGGGCATCATGTGGTAAGTGACCTTGAGGCCGCTGTCCTTCGCGACCCGGGTGGCCTCCACCACATCATCGACTGTGTGGCCGCGTCCTACAAGCGCGTAGACCTCGTCTTGTAGGGTTTGAACCCCTAGCTCGACCCTCGTCACGCCCATCCGCAGCATCTCGTTGACATCGGCCTCGTTGCATCGGTCAGGGCGGGTCTCAATGGTGATGCCGGAGTTCCGGATCGGAGCGGCCTCCGAGTTCCGCTTCGCCTCCTCAAGGCTATGGGAGTCTCTCTTGCAGATTGCGTCGAGGCAGCGTTGGACGAACCACTCTCTATAGTTGAGCGGGTGGCTTGTGAAGGTGCCGCCCATCAGTATGAGCTCCACCTTATCGACGGTGTGACCTATCGCTTGGAGCTGCTCAATCCTAGACCTGACCTGAAGGTAGGGGTCGAAGCCGTACTGGAGCCCCCTTAGGCTGGCCGGCTCGCGTCCCGTGTAGCTCTGCGGCATACCTACGCTAGGCCCGCCGGGGCAGTATGCGCAAGGTTGAGGTAAAGGACAGGGGAGAGGCTTCGTCATCACGGCTATGACGCAGACGCCGCTCGCAGTCCGAGTCCTCTTCCTCGTCAGCAGAGGCTTAAGCCAGGCCTCCTCAGGTCTGAGAGCGCGTATCAGGTCAGCGTTCCCCGGGAGAGCGCTGACGCCGAGCTCTTTGCAGACATCGACCCTGATGCGGTCTAGGTCCTTGCGGGTCGGACCTACGACTTGCGCCAGCCTTTGCACGATGCGCCTGCAGGCTTCTACGTCAGCCGGTATAGAGGTAACCTCCGAAGCTGTCATGTAGCGTCGCGTTACTCTAGGAACTCGACCTCGTCTACGATGCCGTCTGAGTCCACGTCTACGCCTTGGACGACCTTGGCGAGGAATCCGGGTCTCACCGTGTTGCCCCTCATCACCTGGTCGAGATGTTTCGTGAAGGCGAGGACGGCGGCTCTCGTCCCCCTGAAGCCTTTCCCCGCGAGGATGAGGATTTCCCTGCCCTGCGCGTAGGGGCTGGGGACGCGGAGGACGGCGCCGACCTGTTTCTCCCGATAGGTGGTCTTGGAGACACCGGAGACGATGTTCCAATCTAGGGTTTCAGCTGAGTAGTCGAAGTAGATAGGCAGCTCCTTGTTCAGCCGGTCCGTTATGATGTTGGCCTTCGGCCCCCCTACAAGTATCAGGTTTCCGACCAAGTCTTCTTCCTTGACCTGTGTATCCAGTTTATAGCAGGGAACCTTAAACTCGCCTATGAACTGGCCGAGGAAGAGGCATAGGTCGATCGCACAGTAGCCGTCTGAGGCTGGGGCTTTAAACCGACCGTGAGGCTCAGGGCTGCCTACAATTATGATCGCGTTCAGCCTGCCCTCCTCCACGAAGGGCTTCAAGAACTCGAGCTGCGGAGCCCTCGTTCGAACATCCTTCACCGGCGCGCTCTCGAAGAGCTTGAAGGAGACCACAGAGGAGATGGGCTTGTAGATCTTCGCCGTCGCGCCGCCGCGTGTCTCAGTTCGCGCAACTTGGATGAGGCCGAGGTCTTCAAGCCTGCGGATGTGGTAGTAGGTCTTGAACTCGTTCTCGTCGAGGCGCTTCGCCAGGTCCGCGGCGCACATTGGCTCCCGGGCGAGCGCCCTTAGCAACGCTAGGGCGGTACTGTTCGATAGCACCTTGAAGAGCGACGGCTCTGAGGCGATGAGGGATGCGAAGGCTCTCTGGCCGTCAGCGCTCTCCTCGACGAGGTAGGCCATACGCCTGAGCGCAGATCTAAACGTTATAAACATTCTCATAACGCCGCGAGGTGGAAGGATGCCGTCCAGCCGTGAGAAGTGTTCAAGCACCCAGCCCCCGGTATCAAGGATGCTTTTAAGCCCACGCCTGTTACGACCTCACCGCTTCTTGGCCGGCCGGGACGGGCGCTTAGCTCCCATCGAGGCCTCATGAAGCGGTGGAACATTCGAGGCGTTGGTTGAGGCTTATGTGCGGCATCTGCGGCTACGTAGGGCATCTCAG
>JAWCPE010000004.1:0-33297 GCA_038870415.1 Bathyarchaeia archaeon | reverse complement strand
GGGCCGCCTCCTCGCCTACGTCTGCCACATGATGCCTGCCACGAGGATGCGGCTCCGGGGTTACCCTCAGCCTGCCGGGAGCCAACATAAGGAGTTCGTCCTCAGGACGGCTGGGCTCCTCCACGCTTTGAAGCACGCCTCTGAAGGCGGGATCGACGTGAACAACCTCCCGGGAACCCTCGCCGCGCTTCCTCTCCGGAACGCAGGAAAGGTAGCGGAGAATATACGACGCGCGATTTTCCAGCGTACGGGCAGAGCACCTGCCGTGCTCATCTCGGACAGCGACCGGACCTTCAGCTTCGGAAGCCTCCACTTTACGCCTAGGATTATCGCCGTGCAAGGGATACATGGAGGCGGAGGCGCGCTAGCGTACGTTGTTGGCGCAGCGTTCAGGCTTAAGGCTAGGGCGACCCTCGTCGCGGCAGCGGGGACAAGAGCGCCCATAGAGCATCTGCTAGATATCTGCGAGTTCGCGGATCAGGTGAGGGGGCACGGCGCAGGCCGAGACGTATGGGAGATGGCGGAGAGGTTCCAGACTGGGCATACCGGCGTAACCTGGGAGATGCTTGAAAGCATCCCTCACAAGCCTATAGTCGTGGTCCGCGAACGAGGGACGGACTCGCCGAGGAACGCCCACGCCGCGACGATGGGCAGTCGATTGGTGCTCTGTTGTATAACTTCCGTCTGGTCTAAGGTTCTGTGTCGAGCCGGTTATGTAGGCTTCCGTCTCCTGTAGCCGGTCATGGATGGGGCTGCCTTCAGCTGCGTCGAACGGCTCTTCGGAGAAGACGTAACCGCCTGCAGCCTCGTAAACATGGCTGAGAGGCGCTCCTCAAGGCCGGCCTCTACAACCTCCTCGTAACCGTGATCGACCCCGATAACCCTCTAACCCGCCAGGGGCCAGGACCGCAAGAGGCGACCGCAACCCAGCTATGCAGCATGGCGCGGGAAACGGAAGGTTGAAAAGGAAGATGCTAAGAGAGGGAGAGAGTAGGAAGATGGAAGAGGTTGACTTAGCGGCTCTCTTCGGATAGGAGCGTGAGAAGTCATGGAGTACGTGTACGCGGCGCTTCTCCTGCACAGCTCGAAGCAGGAGATAAACGAGGAGAACCTGAAGAGGGTTCTTGAAGCTGCGAAGATAGCTCCAGACGAGGTAAGGGTGAAGTCCCTCGTCGCGGCGCTCGCAGAGGTCAACATAGAGGAGGCGCTGAAGGGCGCAGCCGTGATGCCGCTCGTCGGAGCACCAGCACCCGCTGCAGCGCCGACCGCGGCGCCAGAGAAGAAGGAGAAGAAGGAAGAGGAGAAAGAGGAAGAGCCTAAGAAGGAGGAGGAAGCCCTAGAGGGGCTTGGCGCGCTCTTCGGCTGAATCTCCCAGCTCGCCGTGGAAAGCCACGGTAGCTTCCTAGCTCCTGAAGTCTAGAAACCCCCGTGAGAGGTTGCGGAAGGCTGCTCTCTCCTTGCACGCAGGGGAATCCGCCTCACCGCGCCACACCTGAGACATGTTAGAGCGACATGTCCCGGTTTACCAGGCTTCACTCTCACACGTAATGTTGAGCCGGGGACGATAAACGACTTGCAGCGCCTACATACCAGTCTTCTGAAACGCGTCGGCAGCCTAACCTTCGCCCTGGCTCCAATCCTCCTGGCTAAGTCCACGTACCTCTGAGCGAGCGCGGGTTCAGCACGGTGCGTCTCAAGGGCCAGGTTGAAGAGTATCTCGATGCGTTCCTGAGCGACTCTTCGCACCGTCCTCGTCCTCGTCAAGGTTGTCTGCCGGGGCCTCCGTCAACGTGATATGGCGGGATGAGATATGCTTATGCCTTGTGGCGAAGAAGCTGCTTCACCTAGTCTTGGCGGAGTCTGCCCTAGAGCTTATCCCCCCAGAGCTATGGAGCCACCCTGAGGTCCGGCGCGATGCAGCACGGAGAAGGCTGAGCCCCGGGAGCATGCTCCTAGACAGGTCCTACCATCACCGAGCGATGCTCAGGCTTCCTAACGCCGAGAGGAGGGGGAGGCCCGATATCGTCCACTTCGCGTTGCTCTCCGCTCTTGGGACGCCGCTCAGCATGGTTGGCGAGCTGAGAGTCCACGTACACACGTTGGGCAACCTGGTGGTGGAAGTCTCCCCTTCGACCCGGCTGCCGAGGAACTACCTTCGTTTCAAGGGCCTCTTCGAGCAAGCCTTGAAAGAGGGGAGGGCCCCGCCCGGTGGGGCGTCACTGCCGCTTCTCACGGTGAGAGAGCAGAGAATCGATGAGCTACTTGCTGAGTTGTCGCCCTCGAAGGCGATCGGGCTGAGCAGACTGGGCGAACCTATGCCTTTAAGCGAAGTGGCAGGTCACCTCGCCTCGTCGGGGAACACTGCGGCCATAGTTGGGGGCTTCCCCCGAGGCCACTTCACGGACGAGACGAAGCGAATGCTCAACGAGGTCTACGCGATCGACCCCGCCCCCCTCGAAGCTTGGGTGGTGACCGCGAGGTTAGTCTACGCGGTTGAAAGAGCGATGGGGCTAGAGGAGAAGAGGATCAAGGAGCTGCGGGAGGCACGCTCTACCCCTCGGTAGCAGGCCCTGCGGTCCAAGGGTGTGAAGACTCGATAGTAGGCTGCTGCAGCTAGGGTGGCGTGCGCGCTATGAAGCCCGCTCGCCCACGATACGCGGTGCTTTCTGAATCAAAGCTATTTTAGGGGGCTAAGTGCTTCATGCGAACCATGAAGCCAAAGCCGAGGCTAAGGACACCGAGGTTGAATGCCGCGCGGAGAGGCCGAGCAAAGCTGCTAGCTCTTGGGGTTCTCGTCTGCCTCGTTCAAGGCTCAGCCTACGCTGAGGCTGCCCAGCCATCGCTGACTTACCTCATCCCTGGGGGGTCCTTCTACACCGCGACGTTGATAACGCCCGGGGCCTACGCGAACACTCAGGCATTCTCGGCATCGCACTTCTTCAAACTCCTGTTAAGCCGGGGGACAACCCTCGCCGCGATGGTTCAGCCCAGCCCCTCTGGGGACCTTGACCTCTACCTCTACGACTGTTTCCGGCAGGGCGTGACGAACTCCACCATGCGGCAGCTGGGGGCCACGGAGCAGACCCAGTTCACGACAGAGGTGGCCGGCTACTGCTACTTGGAGGTCCGCTACGTCTCTGGGCAGCCGGACTACACGCTGATGATTGACATCTCCGCCCTAGAGGTCGTGGCGGCTGACTGGGGGACGGCGGCTAGCCCCGTGGAGGCGGCGCCAGGCGACTTAGGAGTACCGTTAACGGTTAAGGTAAGGAACCAGAACAACTTCACGATAACGGACATCACCGCTACGCTGTTTCTCAACGGAGGGTTCGCCAACGCTTCTGGCGGCGATACCGCGCTTGCCCATTGCAGTCTCCTCGTTCAGCCGGCTCAAACCTTCGACCTGACCTTTACGCTTAGCCTAGCCTCGTCGACAGCTCTCGGCGTTCACCTCCTGCCGGTGACGGTGAGGTACTACTCAACCTCGACGACAACGTCCACGACGACCACGTCGACCACCTCTAACCCTTCAAGGACTGAGACATCGACGACTTCCACCTCCACTCCCTCAACGACGACCGTGATGACGGCAGGCCTACCATTCAACCTGACCGTCCCGGTTCAGGTCTCTGGAAGGCCGACCTTTCAGTTTGTCCTCTCAGACCTCTTCCTGAAGCCGGGCAGCTCAACACCCTTAACCTTAGCTGTCCGCAACCTAGGAACCGCCCCGGCTAGCTCGGTTGAGCTGACCTTAAGCCTTCCGCCGCCTTTAGCTTTGGAGGGCTCGGGGAACAGGTGGAGCCTGGGCACGATTCTCCCCGGCGTCGAGGTCGAGGTGCCCGTCAGCCTCTACGCGGCCTCCTCGACGCAGGGCAGCACGTTCCAGGTGGCCGCCACGGTGGCGTACCGGTCCGTTACCGGCTTTACGAGAACGGAGACGCAGACGCTGGCGGTGATCGTTCTAACGCCGTCCGACATTCAGTTCGTCGTCCTCACGGAGGACCGACCTCTGACCGCAGGAGACTACGGCAACGTCACGGTAACGGTGGTGAATAACGGCTCGACGCCCGCTTCATCGGTGGACGTGACGTTCACGCCTCCACCCCCGTTGAGCCTGGCTGGGAAGGATAACCGGTGGTTCGTGCACTCCTTAGCCCCCGGTGAAGCTTTCGCCTTCCAGGCGGCGGTATGGGCGCCGTACGCTTCTCAGGGCCAGAGCTACACGGCGACGGTTGCGATCAGCTACAGGACGACTGAAGGCGTGGCGTAGACAGACGTACGAGGAGGCATAGGGCTCTTCGTTCGCTCCGCCGCGGAGGCAGGGCCCGTCCTATCGTTGTCGCTTGAGAGCGCCGACCTCTTCGCAGGCCAGGTTAACGATATCCACGTAACGGTGAGCAACGAGGGGGCAAGCCCAGCTAACTCGCTCCTCGTCACGCTCTCGACGCCGCCGGGGACCACCATCATGGGCAGGAGCAACAGATGGTTCATCCCTAAGGTGGACGCCGGAGAGAAGGTCTCGCTGCCCTTGAGGCTCTACGCCTCGCCTCAAGGTATCGGCAGCGACTCCCCTGCTACAGTCACGGTGAAGTACCGGGATTCGAGGGGGAACGATATCACGGAGACGAGCAGCATCGGCTTCACCGTGCGAGGCTTCATAGACCTTTACGTTATGAACATCGTCACCTCGCCGAGCCCACCGATCGCGGGGAGAAGCCTGATCGTTTCAGGCTCGTTGCTCAACGAGGGCAGCATCACGGCTAAGGCGGTGAATGTTTCTCTGAGCGTGAACGCGGGGGGCATCTTCACCGCCGGCCTGGGCTCCAGCCACTTCGTCGGCGAGGCCCCAGTTGGGCTTCAGACGCCTTTCAGCATCAACGTCCTCGTGGCGAGCAACGCGACTGATGGAACATACTCCTTACCCCTAGAGATAGCGTTCAGAAACGACCGGAACGAGCCGAGGCGGCTCACTGCAATTGTGACACTCAGGGTTGTCACGGAAACCGCCTCGCAGCCCAGCCCAGAGACTACGTCTAGGGGCTCTGAACTCCTCAGGCTCGTCCTGCTAGCAGTCGCCGCCTTCATCGTGGGCTTGCTGCTTGGGATTCTACTACAGCGCAGGATGAAACGTCCGCTAGCCGAGCAACCTGCCAGCTAGGCCGCTGCGGCTCTCTCAGATGGCCGCCTTAAAGGGAGTTATACGACGGTCACTGTTAGGTTAGGAGAAGAAGGCCTGGGCGACGCTGTAGAGCTCCTTGTCCACCAGCTTCGGCTGCGCGACCGCGTCCTCAAGCGGCACTGGCACGATGCTGGTTCCACGCAGGCTGACCATCAGCCCGAACCTTCCCTCCTTGACCAAGTCGACGGCTGCAACCCCGAACCTTGTGGCCAAGACGCGGTCGAAGGCGGAGGGAGGCCCTCCCCTGATCGTATGCCCTAGGACAGTTGCTCTCGTCTCGAAGCCTGTCCGCTTCTCGATCTCATCTGCGAGGAACTGGCCTATCCCGCCTAGTCGAACGTGGCCGAACTCGTCTACCTCCGCGTCTTTGGCCACGATGCCCTTCGCCTCCCGCAGGGGTGTTCCCTCCGCCACGGCTATGAGCGCCCATCGTTTCCCCTCGTTACGCCTTTTCCTCAGGAAGTCGCAGACCTCGTCTATGTCGAAGGGCTGCTCAGGTATAAGGATGAGGTTAGCGCCGGCCGCCATCCCGGCGTGGAGAGTTATCCAGCCTGCCTCTCGTCCCATCACCTCCGCGACCATAACCCTGTCATGAGAGCGGCCTGTGGTGAGGAGCCTATCTAGGGCTTCCATAGCCGCGTTCACGGCCGAATCGAAGCCGAAGGTCACATCCGTCGCGGAGAGGTCGTTATCGATCGTCTTCGGGACGCCGACCACCTTGAGGCCCATATCGGCCAGTCTCTTCGCTGCGCCCAAGGTGTCGTCTCCGCCAATCGCGATGAGCGCGTCGAGGCCAAGCTTCTTCACGTTCTCAAGGACCCTCTGCGCGTCTTCGGGCCGTTTCAAAGGGTTAGTCCTAGAGGTCTTGATGAAGGTCCCGCCGACAGCGAGCAGGTCTTCCACATCTGCGTACCTCAGCTGCGCCACATCAGGTGTTATCAACCCCGCCCAACCATACCTGACGCCTAGAACCTCAAAACCGTAGCTCTCAGCTCTTCTCACGACAGCTCTCAGCACCGCGTTCAGGCCGGCACAATCGCCTCCGCCCGTTAGGACGCCTATCTTCAGAGCCTATACCTCCGGCTGGCCACCTTCCTTCACGGGAAGTGAAGGAATACGTTGAATTAAGGGTTGCGGCTTTGGAAAAGATACTGTTACGGTAAGGCCTCGTCTTGACTAGAGGCCATCTCATAAATACCATCTGAGGAGTATGAGGATGCAGGCTGGGTGGATGAGGCCCTAGGAGGTTCTCGGCGTAGTACTCGTATCGAACGACGAGGCGCCGGAAGCTCTGCAGCCATCCGATGAGCCTCTCCACCTTCCAGCGGCGCCGGTACCGCCTGAGAACCCGGCCGCCCCGCGTAGGCGGCCTCCTGCGGTTCTCCCGGCGGGGGCTATCATCTCTATCCCCTCCACCTTGAGGGCCTCATCCAACCTGTCGCTGTCGTACGCCATCCCCAATCAGCCTCTCCGGCTTCTCCCCGATGAATCTGGCTTGGAGAGTTGGCTTAACAAGGGCGACTTCGGCGAAGCGCTCGCCGCGTATACGGGGAGAGGAAGACCAGCGCGGTCTGCCATTGCCATGACCTTCCTACCTTTGCCCCGCTTGGTCTTTCCCACACAGCGTCCCCCCTCCTCGCAACCACAAAGGTGCCGTCGATGAAGCACTCCGAGAGGTCGAGGCCCCCCTCTCCCCGAGGCCCTCCGCCAAAGCCTTGAGGACCTGCTCCAACACACCGGTCCTAGCCCACTGCTGGAAGCGGCGGTGACAGGTCTGGTACGGAGGATACCTATCCGGCAGGTCATGCCAAGGCGCGCCAGTACGTAGAACCCAGAGGACCCCATCCAATACTTCCCAGGAGTCCCTCCGCGGCCTACCCCGCCCATCCGACCGACGAAGAGGCTGAGGGATTAAGGGCTCCAAGACCTCCCACTGCTCGTCCGTAAGGTCCACAGCCCGCCCCCACAGACCCCCACCCTATTTATGAGATAAGCTCTAGCAAGATATGCACTCCCATCTCGGGTGAGTCTTGAGAGGCTTTCAGTACCTGATGCTTACGCTAAGGCTTTTAAGAGGAGTGACGTCCCGTTTTTGGACGTGTCTTCCGTATGAAGATCAAGGATATCGAGACCATCCACATGTCTTGTCCTATCCCTGAAGAGAAGACCTGGAGGCTCGGCGGAAGCCGGGCACCTGACGGGAGAACCTACCTTCCAGGCCAGATAGGCGTGAAGGTCGATCTTCTGATCGTACAGGTCGTGACGGATGATGGGCTGACGGGCATAGGCGAGATACAGGGCGGAGACCTCGCGGCGAAGATGAGGGTCGAACAGATGAAGCCTCGTTTCATCGGCCAGGACCCGTTCGACGTGGACTTGTTCACGCGTCGTCAGCCCTGGGGCCTCGGCTGGCCTGAGGGAAGGGTTCTCGCCGCGGTGAATACCGCCTGCTGGGACCTCATGGGAAAGGCTACAGGCCGCCCAGTCTACCAGCTCCTAGGGGGCGGCCACGCGGAGAGGATTAGAGCCTACGCGAGCGGGGGAATCGACTGGAACTTCGTGAAAAACCCTGAGATCATCGCGAGAGAGGCGAGACAGTACCTGGAGGAAGGATGGACGGCGTTCAAGTTCAGGATTCCGCCCGACGACCGTTGCCTAGATGTGATCAAGGCGGCGAGGGAAGCCGTAGGCGACGAGATGGACCTGATGATTGAGGCGAATATGCGTTTCCGAACCGCGAAGCAAGCGATCAGGATGGCGAAGAAGTTCGAAAGGTACGACCCCCTCTGGTTCGAGGAGCCCGTACCCGCCTTCTCGCAGGCAGACCTGCGAGCGTACCAGGAGATACGGAAGGCCCTGCCGAACATACCCGTCTCCGGCGGCGAGGGGAAGACGAGCGTCGCGGAGTTCAAGCCTTGGATTGACGGCCACGCCTACGACATCGTTCAGCAGGACGCCTCGTACACGGGCCTCTCAGAGGCGAAGAGGATCGCCTACCTAGCCGAGCTGGAAGGCATCCTCTGCTGCCCGCACGACTGGGGGATGGCCGTGGCGAACGCCTCAAACCTCCACCTGGTCGCCTCTATACCGAACCATTTCGTCTTGGAGATCCAGACCACGTGGCATTGGGGCTGCCCCCCCTTCAGAGCCTTCGAAGGCACAGGGATACTCAAGAAGCCTCTCACGTTGAAGCGGGGCTACGTGGAGGTGCCCAAGGAGCCTGGCCTCGGCATAGAAGTCGACGAGGAAGCCTGCAGGAAGTTCCCCTACAAAGAAGGCCCGATGGCCGTACCGTGGGAGGCAGCCTTCTAAACTCTTCCAATATCTAGGATAGAGAACACGCGGAGCCCTCCCTCCCGCCTTCTTGACACGCTGAGTACCCGTGGAATAAAGGTGGCGCCATTGAGGATAACGAGGATAGAGGTCGTTCAGGGCAAGAGGCCTATCATACTCCCTGAAGCCTGGAGGCCTGCCTGGCAGGAGCCAGACATGCAACCGGTGAAGACGACCGAGTTCGGGTATTATAGAGTACACACGGATGAGGGCATCGTTGGGATAGGCCCCTCCTGGGGCCGCGCCAGCTCCCTGGCGGAGTCTACGCTGCTCGGCGAAGACCCGGCGTATGTGGAGAGGTTCTGGGAGGTCAACATGCGTGGGCGCGGAGCCACTTTAGGCTCAGCCTCATGCGGCGGCCTTGAGATAGCCCTCTGGGACATAGTCGGCAAGGCGGCTGGGAAGCCCGTCTACAAGCTGCTGGGCGCCTACAGGGACAAGGTGATGGCCTACGCTGCGACGGCTCAGCTCCATTCCCCGGAGGAGCACGCGAAGGAAGCCGTACAGTTCAGGGAGATAGGCATCAGGGCGATAAAGCTTCGAATGCACAGGCCTAAGCCCGACCAGGACCTAGAGGTGGTCAAGGCTGTCCGGGACGCCGTCGGCGAAGACATGACCCTACTCGTGGACGCCAACCAGAACAACGAATCCGTTCGCTACGATTACTGGTCTAGGAGGACGGCTTTGAAGGTGGCGAAGGAGCTTGAGAACCTCGGCGTCTACTGGCTGGAGGAGCCGCTCCCACGTACAGACCTAGAAGGGCTAGCGGAGCTAAGCGCCGAGGTGGAGATGTACATCGCGGGAGGCGAGCATGCGACGAACATCTACGAGTTCAGGGACGCCCTCTTCCAAGGCGCCTACGATATCGTCCAGCCGGACGTCGTCTTAGGGAACATAGGCATAACCGGGATTAGGAAGATAGCCGTGCTCGCGGACGCTCTCGGCAGGCTGGTGGTGCCTCATGTCTGCAGCGGTGGGAATAACGGCCTCTTCCTCGCCGCGACCTTGCAGGCGGTCGGCACAGTGCCGAACTGCCCCTTCATAGAGTACCCCTTGGAGCCTCCGGCGCTCACTCATGAGACGCAGCAGGCCATCTTGAAGGAACCGCTCCTGATCGATAGGGACGGCTTCGTCCAGATACCGCAGAAGCCCGGGATAGGCGTCGAGATCGACGAGGAGAAGGTAGCCAGGTACATGTGACGAGCGTAAGGGCCGAGTTGAATCTCCGGCGTAAACCTCTGCTAGGGGCTGTCCACAAGGCTCGTGCTTGCTCTCCTCTAGGATTGGGGGATGCTTGCTCGCGCCTAGCAGGCAGGCGGTTCAACGCTCAGTAGTAGAGGGTTGTATAGGCTCTGACGGCGTAGGCGACGGCTTCCCGCCTCTTCCCCTGTTTTACGAGGGCCTTAGCCTTCTCGTAATCGGCTCTGCCTGCCTCAGGGTTCTTGGCGGTCTTCAGGAGTTGCTCTCCGAGTAGGAGCATCTCGTCCACGAAGTCGTAGCCCATATACGGCAGCCCTTGGTGGTGCTCGATCACCTCGGCCAAGTCTAGGAAGGGCTTCTTAAGACGCGAGAGCTCCGCGAGCCTCCAGCCGGAGGCGTGGAGGCCCTCCAACGCTTCGTCAAAGTTGAAACGGGAGACCGGGGTAGGCTCTACGCCACGGAGCTGTCGGTGGTAGAAGAAATGGTAGATGGACTGTACGCCGGAGACGAGGCCCTTCCCCGTGCCTCCCGCCATCGAGATGCCTAACGCGTATTTACCGTTCGCGTTCGATATCCGCACAGTGTCCATGAAGTCCTTCGTAAGCCCGTTGATATCGCCCCAGTAGACGGGAGCGCCTAGAACGATCGCATCTGCGTCCTCACAGAGCTTGCTCAGCTCTTCAGGGCACCTTTCATGCTCCTCCGTGTATGGCCGAACATCGAAGTCCACGAGGAAGATCTTCTGAACCGCGGCCCCGGTTGAGGCTGCCCCTTCAAGCGTCCTCTCGACAAGCTGGTTTGTACGCCCGTTCCTCCTCGGGCTGCCCACAATTCCGAGGATCAAGTACGCCATCTCCTCCGTGAGGCTGTACGGTCTTGGGTCAGGCGTCGAGACCTAGATAAGGCTTGACCATGCGTTTCTGGTAGCTCCTCGTGTTTTTGAGGCTGAGAGCCCGAGAGCAGGTGAGACGTACGAGGTCAGAGAAGATGATCCCCTCGCCTTGGAAGCGGTCTTACTCAAGTGGTCAACACGAGCGTGCCAGTCGCTTCATCGAAGAGGGCAACCGATTAAGCGCCTCGACCGTACCCGCCAACCTATCCGAGCGTGTATCTGCCTCGGTCAACTACCTTCGTTCGAGAAGCGGCGGTCTGGAACCGTCAGGGCTCGTTCACCGCCGGCGAACCAGCTTTGTTCGTAATGGCGTTCATTCAAGGCGCTTGGCTTTAGACTCTGATGCCCTCTTCTAAGGGGAGATTCCTAAGGCGGGCATATGAGAATATGTGAGAACATTTCCCCTCGCCGGGTATCGTGACGACGTGAATGCCCTTGCTCCATCTTCGAAGAGGAAGCTCGTCATCTTGGCTATCTGGTCGGTGGGGAAGTTTGCTCCCCGGCGCCTTCGCATTCCTCTTCGAGTATCCTATACGTGCTCAGGGCAGCTATGCTCTGGTAGAGGTAAGTTTTCTTCGTAGACCATCAGTTTTGGAACAGCTCGGGATACTGTCTCTTAAACAGGAAGTCGCATGAGGAGAGCCTTGGGCCTTCAGTCCCGTAATCGTCCGGGTAGAGGCAGAGCTTCTCTAAACTGACGAGCCTGTACTCCGCCGGAGCCTGCATCGCAGAAAGTCGAGTAGGACGACGACCTCACCACCTTGGACGAGCACGTTTCCACGCCAGAAATCGCCGCATACGAGCGAGGCAACGGGGGTCGTCGAGAAGGCCCTCATTATCCGCGAAGGGAGACATCTTGCACGAGCGGGGAGGGAATCGGTCTCGCCATCTCCAAGCGGCCGCTCTTTTCAACTTCGCAGCCCGCAGGCGGCGAAGCCCGAGTTGGCTCGGTTAGGACCCAGTGGTCAAGCCCCATCTTGTCCACTGCTGACTTCTCGCAAGCCTAGAGACGAGCGGCAGCATGACAGGTGTTGATAACCCTCTAGGCTTATCCTTTTAGGGGGCTGAGCCACCGAGTCTTCAAGGGTCGTTCAACCCTTCGCCGGCTACAGACCGGTATTATTCTCGGTCTGCAGAGAGGCTATCGCAAGCGGTAGGGGCTGGTAGAGGATGCCGGCCTCAGTCACGATGGCCGATATCAGGCTGCTGGGCGTGATGTCGAAGGCCGGGTTGATCGCTGCCACGCCGGGCGGCGCGACGGCCCGCCGGGCGAAGTGGGTTACCTCCGAGGGGTCCCTCTCCTCTATCGTAATCGCGGCGCCCGTTGCGGCCTTCCAGTCGATCGTGGATGTGGGTGCTGCCACGTAGAACGGAACCCCATGGTGTCTCGCCAAGACTGCTACGGTATAGGTTCCGATCTTGTTTGCTGTGTCGCCGTTCACGGCGATCCTGTCAGCCCCTACGACCACCTTATCGACCATCGCCTTCGACATGCAGTACCCTACCATGTTGTCCGTGATGAGCGTGAACGGGATCTTCTCCTGTTGGAGTTCGAAGGCGGTCAGCCTCGCACCCTGAAGCCTAGGCCGAGTCTCCGCAACGTAGACGTGGATGCGTTTCCCCCTGCCGGCGGCGCTGCGGATGACCCCTAAGGCGGTGCCCCACTCGACCGTTGCGAGCGCACCAGCATTACAGTAGGTCAGAACTCGATCCCCGTCGGCGAGGAGCACTTGGCCGTGCTCTCCCAGGCGGCGGTTAGCTGCCGCATTCTCCTCCGCGATTCGAAGAGCCTCCTCAACTACCGCCTCTTTGAGCTTAGCTACAGGTCTCTCCAACTCCTTCGAGACTAGGGCGGTTATCCTTCTAACGGCCCATGAGAGGTTCACCGCCGTCGGCCTGGCGGCCTCTAGGAGCCTCGCTGCCCGGTTCAGGTCTCTGAGGAACCTATCCGGCTTCTCAGCCTTGCTTCTTACAGCTGCCAGAGCCATGCCCATCGCCGCCGCTACGCCTATCGCGGGCGCGCCCCTCACGGTCATATCCTTTATGCGCCGGGCGGCCTCCGACGCCGTTCTGCATACGACGAGGCGCATCTGCCAAGGCAGTCGGTTCTGGTCTAGGAGAACCATGCGGTCGCCGGCCCATCGCACAGCCTTTAGAGTCTGCCCATGGGATGTCAATCCCTCCGCCACCTGCACGGCTACGGAGATGCGTCCCGGCTATTAACGGCACCTCCCCGGCTAGGCAGCTCTACTCTCGATACGTGGCCTTGCTAAAGCCTTAAGTCCAGCTGAGGATGCCTGAGTCACCCGGCGGCGCCCGGTTGACCTTCATTACAGGGGAGGCTCGTTGGATCGACGGCCGTGTCGTAGTGGAGAAAGGGGAATACCTCGACTCCCTGGTTCAACGAGGCTACGGTACAGCTGAGGGAGAACGGCTAGTCCTCTCCCCTGAGGAGAGCCTCTACCTGGTAGCGGAGAAGAAGCTCATCGTCAGAGACGGGGACAGCCGCGAAGTAGCGTTCAAAGAGCTCGCTGAGGCGTTCCTGCGCAGAGACCCAGAGGTCTGGACTCGATACCTGGTCTTCCGAGACCTGAGAAGCCGAGGGTACGTCGTGAAGGAAGGCTACGGGCTCGGCCTCGACTTCAGGGTTTACGAGAGAGGCGCTTACGGGAAGGAACCGGCGAAGCTAATAGTGGTCGGCGTCTCGGAAGGCAAGCCTCTGAGGATCGAGACACTCGTCGATAACCTGAGGACGACGCAGAGCTCGAAGAAGGAACTTGTCCTCGCTGTCATCGACAGAAGGGGGGAAGTGGTCTACTACGCGGTATCCCCGCTCGGGTTCTAAGCCGCCGTTTGCATGGACACGGCTGAGGGCTAGCCTCCAGCCCACGTTTGAAGCCTCAGCTCCATGCCTTCGTAAGGGAAGGCGCTCGGGCTTAGTGCCTCTCCAAGGCCTCGACCGGCAAATTACGAGCCTAGACAAGAGGTAGAGGGAGATGGGACGAGAGGCCACGCGATTCCAGCCGCTCCGTGGGATGAAGGACTACCTGCCAGAAGACTTGGCGAAGCGCAGGCATGTAGAGGGGACGATCCGGCAGCTCTTCCAGCTCTACGGGTATCAGGAGGTTGAGACGCCACCCCTGGAGCACTATGAGCTATTAGCCGCCAAGGTGGGGGATGAGACCCGACGGGCGATGTACGCCTTCAAGGACCTAGGCGGACGGGACGTAGCATTAAGGCCGGAGGGAACAGCGCCAATAGCGAGGCTTGTGGCGACGAAGCTTAGGACGGCACCTAAGCCGTTGAGGCTAGGGTACATCTGGGACTTCTACCGGTATGATGAGCCCCAGTTTGGGAGGTTCCGCCGCTTCTATCAAGGGGGCTTCGAACTCTTCGGCGTCCCCGGGCTGGAAGGAGACTTGGAGATACTCACCCTAGCCTCAGACCTGATGACTAGGCTGGGGTTCAAGACCTTCACCGTCAAGGTAAGCAATGTAGCCGTCCTGAGGGGAATAATGGGCGAGGCGGGCGTCTCAGAAGAGGACCAGAACGCCGTCCTCTCGATGGCTGACAAGAAGAGGTATACGGAGGCTCTCAATCGCCTAGAAGGCCTGAACGTGCCGCAGAAGACGACAGAGCTACTCTCTAGGCTCTTCGGGCTTAAAGGGCTGGACTACGCGAATGTTATCCGGGAAGCGACGGATGCCTGCGGCGGCAGCCCCGTAGCCGTGGAGGCGCTTAGCTCCCTCCGAAGAACGCTAGATGAGGCTAAGGCGATCTTCCCTAACGCCGCTTTGCTCGTAGACCTCGGCTTCGCCAGGGGCCTCGAATACTATACTGGCCTCATCTTTGAGGTCTTCGCTGCAGGACTCGAGATCGCCCTGATAGGCGGCGGGCGCTACGACAGGCTCGTTGAGCTCTTCGGAGGCGAGCCTACACCCGCTGTAGGGTGTGCCCCCGGAGTGGACAGGTTGCTTCTCGCGATGGAGAAGGAGGGCCTCGCCGCCACATCTAAGTCTACGAGCCTCATCTACCTAGTCCCGTTGGAGAACGCCTCTGTAGGTCGAGCAGCTCAGATAGCGTACAGGCTTCGGAACGTGGGGCTGCCCGTTGAGATAGACCTTTCACGGAGAGGCCTCAGGAGAGGGCTGGCCTACGCCAGCCAGAGGGGGTTCCCCTTCGTCGTAATCCTCGCGAGAGAGGAGATGGAGCGGGGCAAGCTCATCTTGAGGGATATGAGGCACGCCACCCAACGGGAAGTGACGATCGAAGAGTTGATCGCTGAAGGTCGCCAGTTCCTCACGGATGGATTGCCCAAGCCGGCGTAGCTCGTACACTGCTTTTTCCCGATGATCGTAGGCTTCCCGCCGTTCTTCTACATCATAGGCGTCCTGCTCATAGCCACGAGCGCTAGAAGACAACGACTAGGCTACATGGTAGAAAGAACCCTTGTAGTAACAGCTTACTCCCTAAGCTATGTTGGATAGCTAACTCAACTCTCTACGAGAAAGAATCAACAGGAAGCCCTTCAGGCGTTAAGCAAGGATGTACCGATAGAGTTACGCACCGCGCAAGTAGCTACGATCTCCTTTTGTAGGTGGGCAATGCCTGCAAAAGGAGAGCTTGAAGAAGAACGTGCTGACTAGACTGAACGTGCACATGGTCGTCGCGAGGCTTACGGAGAGAGGCATCCTCACGATTAAGAAACGAGGCGTGACGAAAGAAAGAGGTAACCCTCGCCTCTAGCTAAGCGAAGACATTAGGTCATAGGGGCGCTCTACTCCCTCGGGAGAAAGCCCGAAGATGCTGGCTAAGACAAGGTTAGCCTGCTGGCGGCCTTATCAGGGCTTGATGGTTCTCAGGTGGCTGTAGGAGGAGCCTTCCTTAACAGTATTCAGGCCGGAGACCGAGGCTGAAGCGCAGGCTAAGGGAGCAACCTCAACCTAGGTGAGGTTCCTGGAAGCTCGCGTCTTTCCTCTGCGGTGGAACGAGTGGTCTAGGCGGGCCTTGCTGCAGTTTTCAGGTCAAGAACCTGCGCGGGTTGTCCCCTCGCTCTCTTCCTTTCGGCGAGCTTCAGGACGGGTCCGAGGCCTGGCTTCAGCTCCTCACCCGTCTTCAACGTCAGGAAGCCTGCCCTCTCTGCGTCGAGCAGAATCTGTTCGCCGAGCTGGCTCCGGGTGATCACGAACGACCAGCCGAGCGGGGCTCCCACGGCGCCGACGCTGATATCTGCGAGTTCAGCTGTGAAGTCCGTGCAGATCCTACAGGAGTTTTTCACTAGATGGTCGAGCTGGTCGAGTTTGCTGCTGTAGCTGTTCTGTCCCGTCGTTGAGGCGGTGAAGACGCCCTTCTTTATGTCGAACCGCGTGATCGCGGAGGGGTCGAAGCCCGCGCTCTGTAGGTGTTTCATCAGGCCGTCGTAACTGTAGCTCTCCATGCAGAAGAGGCCTACCGTCAGCTTGACAGCCTTCGTAAGCTTTGAAACCCCAAAGCTGTGTGTCTGCATCCTCCTGAGCGCCTGGACCTGGCAGGGGGTCCCCACCACCGCTACGTTCCGCTTATAGTACTCTTGGACGGCTGACATCAACCCAAGCAGCGTCGGGCTGGCCGTGTACTTCGTGCCAGCCGTCTTGAGGAGACCCTGATAGCTCAAGGCGACGGCAGGCATCGCCTTCCATGGGGTATCGTCTAGGCGCCCGGCGGTGACCGCCGCGTCGAAAGCCTTCGATTCTAAGCCGTACGCGAGGAGCGAGGTGACCGCGCCGCCATCTTGGCAGACTTTGAGGATGTCTTCCTTCGTGGAGCGCGCGGCGTACACGCCCTTATAGACGCCTATAAGCCGGCCTGGGTCTTCTCGGCTCCTTACCTCGCCGAAGACCGCCTTCTCGACTGCCTCGAACGGGTAGGGCAGAGCGTCGGGGGTTCTGGGGCAGTGGTGGTAGCAGAGTTGGCAGGCGATGCATTGACCCTTCAGGGCAGGCTCCTCGCCTGTCGGGAGCAGGGCGAACGTAGGGCAGGTCGCCATGCAGGCGCCGCAGAACATGCAGTTGCCTCTCCGCACGACCTCTGCGAGTAGCGTGGCGAAGACTTTAGGCCTTGCCGCCATGGTCTTACCGCCTATACCGTACGGCTCTTTCCTATAAACGCCTCGCGGCCGGTCACGTCGCCGTCTCAGCGGGCTTCGGACGCTTGTACTCCTGCTTCATCTGGTCGTGGGTGAATGCGGCCAGCTCGTACTGCTTCGTCATCTCGATCGCGTCGACGGGGCAAGACTCGGAGCATTGACCGCAGAAGGCGCATCGGTCGTAGTGTATCCTGAACTCCGCCGTCTTCCCCCGACCGATCATCTCTATCGCGACCGCAGGGCAGTCCCTCTCGCAGATGCCGCAGCCTATGCACTTGACCATGTCCCAGACCGGCTTACCCCGAAGCCCCTCGACTGGCGGAAGCCTCTCGAACGGGTATCGGACCGTTGCAGGCTTCTTCACGCTGCTTCGGAGAAGCAAACCTTCCATAGCCATAGCTTCTTTCACCGCCTAGGGCAGGAGTTCAACCATCATGACCTGTAGCGCCGCGAGCGGGACGAGGTACTTCCAGTTTCCATGCACCATCTGGTCGATCCGGAACCTAGCGAAGAGCGCTCGGAGATTTGAGAAGATGAAGACGACCACGATCGACTTGACGAGGAACCAGACGATAGGCGGGATCGGCGATGGGCCGCTTGGCCCCCCGAGGAATAGGGCGGTCACAAGCGACGCGGCGAGGACGAGCTCCACGTCCGCGGAGAGCCTGAGCAACGCGAGTTTCCTGCCGCTGAACTCGGTCTGCCATCCGCCTACGATCTCGGTCTTAGCCTCCGGGATGTCGAACGGGACCTGTTCCAGCTCCGCGAGTAGACAGAGGATGGCGACGCCGAAGGCTAGGGGCTGGAGCAGTATGAACGGTAGATTTGTGGCCTGCCATTGGGCTATGCCGCTTATGGAGAGGCTCTCTGCTTTAATCGCGGGGGTCAGGAGCGCTATCGTTAGCGGTATCTCAAAGCCCAGCAGCTGGTAGGCAGCCCTCACGCCGCCAACCGTACTGTACGGGCTTGTCGAGCTCCACGCTGCGAGGAAGACGCTGACCGCGTACATGACGAGAAGGAAGATTACAAAGACCAGGTCCCCCTCGAAGTTGATGACGGCCTTCATATCGACCATAGGTACGAAGAGCGAGCAACGGTATCGCTAGAAGCACGATCGGGGTGGCCCTGAAGATACTCTTATCCACAGCTTCAGGCTCTATGTCCTCTTTCGCGAGGAGCTTCACGAAGTCGGCGAGGGGCTGGAGTATCCCGGCGAAGCCCGTATGCAAGGGTCCGTACCGGTTCTGAAGCCGGGCGTAGAACTTCCGGTCAAGCCACTCGAAGAAGAAGCCCAAGAAGACTAGGAAGACCATCCCGGGAACGAGGATCATCTCCGCGAGCTTTACTAGGTCCATAGGTTACCGCCTCTCATACCATTTCCGCGCGTACCTGGTCAGCTCCTGCCACGTCCAGTTGCGGGCTGTGCCTTTACGTTCATCCACGATCGTGACGCGGTCCGTGCAGCAGAAGCATGGGTCTATCGAGGCGAGGCTGATGGGTATGTCGGCGAGATAAATCCCAGTCATCATCTTGCAGGCAGATGGGATGTTAGCTAAAGTAGGCGTTCTGACCTTGTACCTCTCCGGTCTATCGGTGCCGTTTGACTTGAGGTAGTGGAAGAGTTCGCCTCTCGGGGCCTCTACCCTGCTGATGGTCTCGTTAGGCGGGACGCGTCTCGGAACCTTCAGCCTCACCGGTCCTTGCGGCAGATGGTCCACACCGTAGCGGACTATGCTGAGCGACTCTAGTATCTCGTCGATCCTAACGAAGACTCGCGCCGCTACATCACAGCTGTCATACGTTACGACGTTGAACGGGATCTCATCGTATGCTGCGTGCGGGTCGTCAGCTCGGATGTCGCTCTTGATGCCGCTAGCCCGGAGGAAGGGCCCTACCGCTGAATACTCTAAGGCATCTTTCGGCTTGAGGATTCCTACGCCGGCAACTCGCTTGAGGACCGAGACCTCGTTGGCGCATACCTTCTTGTAGTACTTCGTCTGCTCCTCGAGGAAGTCTACAACCTTCCTGACCTGGGAGACCATCTCTGGGGACAGGTCCCGCCTGACGCCTCCGATTGTGAAGAGCGCGAAGTTAACCCGGTTACCGGAGATCGCCTCCAAGAGGTCCATGACGGCCTCCCGGTCACGCCAAGTGTACATGAAGAGCGTGTCGAAGCCGATCTCGTGGCCTGCCAAGCCCAACCAGAGAAGATGGCTGTGGACTCTTCCAAGCTCCATCACGATGGTCCTGATGAACCGCGCTCTCGGAGGGGTCTCTATCTCCAACGCGTAGTCGATGTTCTGAGTGTAGCACAGCGTGTGCGCGTGGGAACAGATGCCGCAGATCCGCTCGATCAGGTACTGGTTATGAATGTATGTCTGCGCCTCTAGAGCCTTCTCGATTCCGCGGTGGACGTATCCTATCCGAGGCTTAACGTCGACGACGAGCTCCCCGTCTACGGTGAGGAGGAAGCTCTCCGACTCGGCTAGGGCTGGGTGCTGCGGCCCCAAGGGGACCTGGATCATCGTCTCAGACAGAGACATTTTGGTCCACCATCCTTCTGATGTCTTCGACCGTGTACTTCTTCCTCAGCGGGTGGAGGCCCTTCGGCCATCCCTCGGGGAGTACAAGCGGCGACAGGTCCGGGTGGCCCTCGAAGACGACGCCGAGAAGGTCGTGAACCTCCCGCTCGTAGAAGACAGCGCCAGGCAGAACATCGGTGATAGACTTTAGAACAGGGCGGTTTTCAGGGACGGTCGTCCTCAACGACAACTGGACACCGTCCTTGTCGAGGTGGTAGACAACCTCGAGCCTATCGCCGAGGTCGAGCCCTGTGATGGTTGTGATGTGCATGAACCCGGCGCCAGCGAGATACGTGACCGCGGGCTTCAAAGCCTCGTCCTTGACGGTTACGAAGACTCTCCTCTTCTTCCGGGCTTGCACTCCTAGGAGGTTCGCCTCTCCAATCGCTGATTTGAGGCCTTCAACCGCGTCGGTCGCCATCTCATCCTTACCTGACATCTCTATCCGCCTCTGAGCTTTCCGAGCAAGGCGGTGACGCCGAAGAGCACGGACTCCGGCTTGACGGGGCACCCGGGGATGTAGGCGTCCACGGGGACCGCCTTGTCTACGCCTCCGAGGACGTTGTAACAGTTGTGGAAGACGTTGCCTGTGATAGCGCATTCGCCGACGGCGACGACGAACTTAGGGTCAGGGGTCTGCTCGTACAACCGGACGAGTCTATCCTTGACCTGCCTTGTCACCGCGCCGGTTACCACAAGCACGTCGGCGTGCCTCGGGCTTCCTTTCAGGAGGACTCCGAACCTTTCCAGGTCGAATCTCGGCGTTAGGGCGGCTAGGACCTCTATGTCGCAGGCGTTGCAGGCGCCGGTGTTGAAGTGGATGATCCAAGGCGAGTGGGTTCTAGCCCAGTTGACGAGGCCCAATCTACTCGCGTCTCCCGAGGAGTGGGATGAGCGCTGCGATGACGACGAGGAGGTAGATGACCGGCATCAGGCCAGTCGAGCCCATTGAGGTGCTCAGAACGAAGGCCAGGACGTCGAAGACTAGGAAGTAGATCGCATACAGGTAGAACTCCTCCGCGTTCACTTGGAACTTCATTCCCTTGAACTTCTCACCGCACGCGTACGCCATCAGCTTGTTCACCGTAGGCTTGCTCTTCGGAGTGATCGCCCCGCCTAGCCAGTAGATCGTCAAGGCCGCCGCCAAGCTGAGAACGAGCGCAACGACAACCTCCATCGCACTCCTCCCGCCCCTAGGGCGCTATCAACAGCCGTTAAAAGCCTTCCGGAGCGGTTTTTCCGCACCTAGGGACGAGCGTGGTCAACGACTACTTCGACCACAAGTGAGGCGATGACGAGGTGAATCAGGAGTTCGTCCCGCCCCTCAGCTGCGGCAGCAGGACTGTCCAGCGCGGGTTTCTGACACCCTCCGAAGCGCTCTCCGGGGCACTGATCTTTGCGGGCCTCTCATCCTTCTACTAGGGGTGATAGGGTTCATCTCAGGTCTCTTCTTTACAGGGCCTCCGTTGAACCACGCCGGGCATAGGGTCGAGGGGAAGCTACTGGTTGGAGTCAACTTCCCTGATGACGCTAGGCGCCTTCTATGTTCAGACCCGTGCTGTCAGCTGGGAAGCCGTCTTGGGCGTCTCCGCCTGTCTTCTGCCTGATCGCGGCCGTGCTCTACATCAACGAGTTCCCATACTACAACGCCGATAGAGCAGTCGGGAAACGAGCCTTAGCTGTCAGGCTTGGCAGAGAAAAGGCAGTCAGAGGATACGAGGTTCTCCTAGGCGCAACCTATCTCTCACTAGCAGCCGGGGGCGGCTCTCCAACAGTTGCCGCTCTCCTCTCTCCTCGGCGTTCTCACACCTCCTTCGATATTCCCCGGCTGGTCCCCGCCAACACCATAACCGACCTCAACCACTCGCTTACGGGCGCCCTGACTATACTCGGATACGTCCCTTACGGATTCCGCCTCTTGTGGGCTCCGTAAGGATGAGCGATCTCTAAGCCCAGCTAGGGGGAGTAACAGTCGGTAGCAGCGATGGTATCCCTTTCCGGCGTTGATCCGAGGCTTTAGGCTCCATACTCGCCACCTCGGAGCGCCTTCAGGAGCCTACTGTTAGCCCTTAGATCGCTGCCGTCTCTAGAAGCCTAACGCTGGCGAATTGGGTCGAGAGGCTGTCGCACGAAGAATCGGCTGAATCACGGCTGTAAGCACCGAAGCCCGTCCTGCTATAACCTTAAGGCTTTTCCCCGCGCGGCTCTGCAGAAGCCCTCTTTGCGGCATCGGTTGACATGTCAAACCTCTAGGTATGCTGCGCGCCTGCGGTCTCCCATTTTGGCATGAGTGAATCTATGCCGGGAAGGCTTTCTGAGCCCCACACGCTGCTATGGACGGGGAACGAGGTTGCCTGATCCGTTCTAGGACCGCCTAGGACACTTGCCCGTTGACGCGTACCCATACGGATAGGAACCCTTGGAGGCGAGAAGGTGATGCCTTGGGTGATTGCAGAGTACGCTGATGGATGGAAAGCATCAGCACGGAAGTTTACGAGGCCTCACATGAGAGGCTCCCTGAAGGCAGGAGGCCGAGGATACGGAGGCCTTCGCTAAGAAGGTGTGAGCTAGGCCTCAGCTTTCAGTTTCTCTCCAAAGCGGTCAGAAACCCCGACTCGACTTGGCGTCGGCTTCTAAACGGCTGCTACGAGCGCCGCTCCTGTTCAAGTGGCTGAAACCTTTAGTCTCCTAAGCCTGAGGTTTAGCACGCCGTTGACGTAGCTTCTCTCGATGATCTCAGCTTTTTCGCCGAGTTTTACGGTTCTACGGAAACCGCCGCCTCCCTTGATCACGACTCTCCGTCCTTCCAGCTTGACCTCTACCTCGTCCTCTGGGCCGGGCACCTCAGCTACGAGCGTGATCTCGTTCTCGTCTTCAAGGATGTCGAAAAGCCATCTTGGCCTGGAAGGGATCAGGAGCTCCCTGAGCCAGTAGACGAGTAGCGCCGCGGCGGCGACGGCGAGGATAGGGCCTAAGAGGCCGCGCTGTACGCGAACAAACCTTACAGCGATTATCGCTATAACGGCCAGTCCTATGGCGAGTGCGATAACGAAGATGATGCCTGCCTCGCTCGGCTCTCTTCTCGCAGACCCACGGTCGCCGAAGCTACGGCGGATCAGTGGGATGCTAGCCCAAGTCGATGGTGATGGAGTGAAGCTCAACCACGCCTCCTACGTTTACTAGGACGCCGAAGTTCACCTGGGAGTCTTCAGACCACATCAGGACCTTGCCTGCGGGCATGCCCCACTGTTGTATGAAGGCGTTAACCAAGGCTTCAGCGGCTTCCCACTCTTCCTCAGCCACGTACCGTGCCGCTCCCTCGGTGAACGAGACGTGGGGGTTGACGCTCAGGGGTTGCAGCACGGTGAGGTTGCTCTCTTCGAAGAGCCTCAGGATGGCTGACTTCCGTTGCTCCCTGTCTATGGGCGGGGTGGGCGTCGGTGGCTCAACGCCAGCCTGTTGAGCTAGTAGGGCTCTAAAGGCGGCCTCAGCCGTGTTCCCGAGGCCTACCTGGTAGCTTCCCGTGAAGGTCGCCCCTACCGCAGCTACGACCCCCATCTCGGTGACGACCCCGCCGGCGCCAGCCGTGTAGACGGGGATGAAGTAGACGTCATGCTCTCCTACGCGGTAGAGGATGTTGTCGCCTATGCGGGGCGTACGGAGAAGCGTCTTAAGCTGAGCGAAGTCAGGGTTCTTCTCCAAAGCCTCTAGGACGGCTGAGGGCCCCAGCAGCTTCACCGTCGACTCCAGAGGCACCTGGTAGAAGATCATCTGCCCAAACGCAGGATACTCGTTCCTGACCACCATGTAGCCAGCCAAGTTTCGTCCACCGGCGCCTCTCAGCTCTAAGGATAGGAGCCCGACGAACTCGGGCCTATCGAAGCCGGGGGGCTTAGAGAACACGTAGTAGGTGTCCAGGCCTGCGGGGACCTCGAAGAACTCCTTTCCAACGATGAAGGTAGACGGATCCAACACATGGAAGAAGTTGTACCTAGAGACCCTGTACTCGAAGAGTTCCTCCGGGTACCTGAGCTGGCCTTTCAACCAGTCTGGCACCTCGGTAGTCACGTAGTCGGCGTAGGCTCTCTTGAAGAGCTCGCTGAAGAAGTCGTCGCCTAGCACGATGACCTGGATGCTCCCATGGTAGATGTCGATGAGCGCGTAGCCCGTAAGCCTCTTGAACGGGCTGGCGCCGCTCCAAGGCACGTGCACCGTGTCCAGACTGGCGATCAACGGCATCAACCAGTACGTGCTCTCTCCATCCGTTACCGGGAGCATATCTACCCGCTCGACCGCTTTCTCGGCGAGCTCTGAATACACGAAGTAGGGGAACAATAGCTGCATTCGGTCGTAGACGTCCCTGTACCGCATCACATGAATGGTGGTGTCTCGGTACGCTAGGAAGAAGGTAGGGTCGAAGACCCAGCTCAGAGGCGGGGGAATATCCACGCCTCCCCCTCCCCCATAGAAGGCTCCGCCCAGCTCATCGCTCCGGGTCCGACCGACAGGATACGCAGCCCACGTATCCGAGAGCAGCCCACCTTCCCCGTAGTAGATCCTCCGCTGCTGGATGAAGTCGCTGGCGTTCACGACCCCGCCCCCATGGGCGTCGAGGAAGAGGAAGCCCGTCGGTATATGCGTGTAATAGAACTTCTCCGAGTACCAGCGGTCTTCGGGACGGACAGTCCCCGGCAGGACGGGTTTCATGGAAGCGCTCCAGTAGAGGCTACCGTTGAAACGGAGGATATCCGAGTCCTGGAAATCAATGTATGGAATTAGGCCTATCTCAGGCTTGAGTTTAGCGAAGGCAGCCTCCCAGTCCCAGAGACGCACCTTGCTGATGAGGACTCGGTTCTCCGCGATGTAGGCGTCTATGCGACTGGGCGGAACGGCTGCCACGCTGAAGTTGTAGGGAACCTCCACGATGTCATCCAGCTCGGCAAGGTACCGGTTGACGTAGACGAGCTGGGAGACGTACGGCCCGAGCCATTCCACCTTCCTAGCATCCGCGATGCTATTGTTGACGGCTACAATTGAGCCTGTGACGAGCACTATGAGAATTACAGGCATGACCCTAACCGCTACGCGGCGGCGTGTGAAAAGACCTAGACTTCCAGCCCTGAGATGGTCGTGTAACGCTAGGAAGGTGAAGTATACTCCCCCAGCTGCGAAACCGGCAATCACGTACCTGGTGTTATAGTTGATGAACGGTGAGAGGTACAAGAAGAGCAAAGGGGGAAGGAAGAGGTTGAACATTATCCAGAAGCAAGCGAGGGCGGCTAACGCTTCAGCTGCAATCAACCTTTCTCCGCCTAGCAACGAGGCTTTCCTGCTTCTCCGGCTTACTCTTTCCCCTGCTCTGCCAGGCATCAGGATGCCGACCACCTGTGTTGCGGCCACGAGGGCCAAGAGCCGCACGGTGAGGGCTATCATGAGGGGCTGTGTCAGAAGTGTTAGGGCGGGTATCATGGGTACAACGTTCTCATACGCGTACGCCTTGTCAAGGGAGGGGGTTACGAACGGAACCGCAAAGACCTTCCAGAGCTGGCTCAGCCCAGGGTTCCAGCCGCCGAGCGAGGCCTGCACGGCCATGCCGAAGAGAAGGTCCCTGAGGAACAGCATGCCTACCAGAACCTTTGTGGCCTGCCAGAGAGCAAACTTGACGGGCGGCATCTTGAAAGACCTGAAGTCATACTTGACGAAAACCTCTCTGAAGCCCTCAACCTCTAGGTGTTCGCGGTAAAGCCCTCGAAGAAGGCTGACAATCCACCAGGTAAGGGACCTTCTATGGAGGAAGTCCACCCTGAGGAACGCTATCGGGGCGAGGATCAACCCGCTGAGAACCTCGAAGTACAGGGGACGGATGAAGAGCTCACCGAACTCCGTCACGTTCAGCCAAACAGTCAGGAGAGACGACGACGATAGCGCGAGGATGACCACTACGACCGCGGCTATAAGGACCCATCGTAGTCTCCTCGCGTAGGGAACCCCGCCTCTCTCCTCATCCGCTGGTCTCTCGTCTTCACCAGGGAACAAAGGGCTTCAACGCGAATACGCAGGGAGGTTATTAAGTCCTCCTCAGGGTCTTCCTGGCAGTGGAGACTTACAGCCAACTGGAACGTTTCCATCTGAATGCCCCTACCTTCTAAAGACCCCTTTGACAGTCGAAGGCGACTCGTTAAGTTCGCAGAACCGGCCTTCTAGGCATGCCCTCCCTTAAAGAAAGCCCTGATACCGTTGGAGGAGGGGGTCCAGGAGCGTCTTCTCCATGGACTCGACCGTCCAGCGCTGCGCCCTAGACTTTTTCCAAACCTCAGGTGCCTAGTCTTGATACGACCCAATCCGAAAGAGAGGCTCAGCGTGAGAGGAGTGGTGCTCGAGCGAGTGGACCTAGAGGCTGCCGTCGTTCAGATATCCGTAGGACACCTCGGTCTAGACGCCTCAACCGAGGGCGTCAAAGCCACGGGGGCTTACGCATAAGCCTAGGCTCTGGGGCATGTCCTTATACCTGATTGCCCCGGAGGGGGCCTTGGTTACACTTCCTCGAGCTGAAACCGACAGAGATTTGAGGCCCCGAGCCGTTAGTAGCGTTGTGACTGGGTTTGAAGGTCTGCATCCCAACTGACGAGGTAGACGCGAACCCCATCAAGGCCCTCGAGCTGATCACGAGCTTAGGCCTGAGCTACATCGAGCTCCGCGGAATCTACGGCGAGAGGCTGCCTGACGGCGACCCGGCCCAGGTCCGGAGCTTCCTAGAGGAGCTTCGAAGCACGAGCTTCGAGGTGGCGGCGCTCTCACCAGGGGTCTTCAAGGTGCCGCACACGGACAGGCAGGAGGTGAGGAGGCACTTGGAGAAGCGGCTTCCCGACTCCCTCGACCTCGCGAGGAAACTGGACACCTCAACCATCATAGTCTTCGGCCTGGTCGGTGACCCAGCGGAGCCTTGGGACAGGCGGTGGCTCGTCGAACTCTTGCGTTCCGCCGCGGGGAGAGCAGAGGACTCTGGCTGCGTCCTAGCGTTGGAGAATGAGCCTATCTGCCTCGTCGACACGGCGTCTTCGGCGGCCTCCATCATCGCGGAGGTGGATAGGGAGTCCCTGAAGGCTAACTGGGACCCGTCAAACGCGAAGCTGCGAGGTGAAGACGCGGTCCCGACCGGCTTCGAGGCGATACGCCCCTACATCACGCATGTGCACCTGAAGGATTACCTCCCCTGGGTAGAGCATAAGCGTCCCGCGGCGGCTGGGGGCACGCTCAGCATCGAGGCTGACAGGTCGGATAGGTACGTGCCCCTAGGCGAAGGCATCGTGGGCATCCGTCAGGTGCTCCAGGCCCTCGCCGAGATGGGCTATAGCCGTTTCACCTCGTTGGAGACGCATATCGCCGCTAAGGAGTGGGGTGCCCGAGCCTCCGTCGCCGCCGCAAGGAAGCTCATGGCGGAACTAAGAATACCCTTCGAGTAACCCCTGAGGCTCCCAGCCACCGATAGTCTGCCCTTGCCTACTTCACGCTACTAACCAGATGCTTCTCAAGCTCGTCCTTTCTGAGCGCTACGCCTATTCCGGGCTCAGAGGGGATCCTGAGGTAGCCCCTTTCTAGGGGAAGCGGAGGGTCTATGATGGCGTCTCTCCACGGTACGTCGCCCATCTGATACTCAAGGATGAGGAAGTTAGGCGTGCAGACGCAGAGCTGAACGCTAGCCATGGTAGCTATCGGGCTTACCATGTTGTGCGGAGCGACTGGGACGTAGTACGTGTCTGCGGCCGCCGCGATCTTCTTCATCTCCAAGATTCCGCCGGTCCTCGCCACATCGGGCATGATGATGTCAGCTGCCTGCTCCTCTAGGAGTTCACGGAAACCATACCGCGTGTTGAGCAACTCCCCGGTGCAGACGGGGGTCTCCAGGGCTTCGCTCACCTTAGCCATTGCCTTCGCGTTGCCCGCGGGTAGAGGGTCCTCAATCCACATCAGCCTGAAGCTCTCCAGGCGTTTGCCAAGCTCTATCGCTGCACTCACGTTGAAGGCGCCGTGGCAGTCTATCGCCAGGTCCACGTGCTCCCCGACCGCTTCCCTAACGGCTCTCACCATCGAGACTGTGAGGGCGAGGTCCTGCGAACTGATGCCTCGGCTGAGGAGGCGCGTCGACGGTATGGGCTCGTCCACGTCCATCTTCAGGGCGGTGAAGCCTTGCTCCACGGCTGAGAGGGCTTTCGCCACGTACTCCGCCTCCGTGTAGGAGGCGCCTCGGAAGAAGCCGTCTGCGTACACCCTGATGTTCTCGTGGCAGCGACCGCCGAGGAGCCTATAGACGGGCTGACGGACCGCCTTACCTACGAGGTCCCAGAGGGCGGTCTCAACGGCACTGATGACGGGGAGAGGCGTCCCTGCTCGGTGGAGGCGCTCCCAGATGGCCTCAACGTTGAAGGGGTCCTCGCCTACGAGACGCTTCTTCGCCGCCTCGAAGCCGTCCAGTAGGCTACCGCTCTGGTAGGGGAGGCCTTCACCTAGCCCTGAGAGCCCCTCATCTGTCTCAAGCTCTACGAGGACCCAGGGAAAGCCAGGCCAATGCCTCCCCATCAACATGTAGGTCTTCAGCCCCTCTATCCTCAAGGCAGCCACCGTTTCGGTTGTAGATCCTTGCCGGTTAGAGAAGTAAATAAGACTGCTGTCCTAGGCTCGGGACTCTATTTATAATCCATGGAAGGCGTTGAGCCTTATCCCAGTCTCTCCCTGACGTATAGGCTAGCCTTCCGCTCCAGCCTTCTCTCTTTCTAAGCTTTCCTCGCGTCAATTCCGGCTTCGTACCCCTAGAAGGCTCCATTTCATACGGGTGCTTCAGCGCCGCTTAAGAGAGGGTTCTCGAAGCTTTGGATCAACCTGTTCTTCCAGGCTTGGGGTATTCTCCCAGCTTGAAGCTTGTCTCGAGCATAGCGAGGAGGTTCTCAGGCTTGACGCCGTGGTGTATCGAGTGGCTGGACGTGAGCACGTAGCCGCCACCCGGGCTACCTTCACGCAGGCATCGTTTTGTCTCCGCAGCAACCTCTGCTCTGCCGCCGCGGGGTAAAATGTGGACCCCGTCCACGTTCCCGAAGAGGCAGATGCGGTCACCGTACTCAGCCTTAATCTCGGCTAGGTTCATGCCGCTTGTAGTATCCAAGGGGTTCAAGCCGTCCAAGCCGCACTTCAAGAGCAGCGGTATGAGGCGTTTCACGTTCCCATCAGTATGCTGGACGTAGTAGCCGCCCTTCCTGTGGGCCGCGTCGACAACCGCCTTAAGGTTCGATGCGACGAACTCCTCAAACTGCGCCAGGGAGATGAAGGGGCCTGTCTTGTTCGCGTAATCCTGCGGGTCCAAGAGGCCGTCTGCGCCAGCGTCGAGCATCGCCTCGGCCATGGCGGCGGCCCACTTCGCCTTCGCTGCCATCAGCCGACGCATCTCCGCCGGGTAACGGTAGAACCAGACGAGGCGGGCCGCGTCGTACGATATCCACTGAGCATCAATGTTACAGAGGATGAGCCCACCGTCACCCACTTGCTTCGTGATACGCGTCAGGGCGCCAAGCGGCTCAGAGCTGACCGCCTCTAGGGCTTTCTCCGCAGCGTCGATCTCCTGCCTCAGAAGCTCCAGGGTTGGTTGAGGACGCTCCGTAAGCCAGAGGCCGCCGGCAACAGGGTGAAGCCTGTAGAGCGTCCCGTTCACCTCCCACAGGTCCTCTCCGGCTTTACGGACCCTCGTTCCCCGTGCGAAGCCAGGGAGGATGACGCGAACGAAGTCAAACCTAAGGATCTTGTGCAGAAGCTCAACTTGGTCCTTCACCGTTCTCTCTTCCAGCTCGTCGAATTTGCCCTCGGCGACGAGCTCTAGGGAGGCTCTGGGGTTCCTGTAGACCGGCTCACGTCCGAGGAAGACACGTGCGACGGGAGGGTCGACCCCTATGTCGCCGACTGGGACGGCGTCCGCTTCCTCCAGCTCCAAAGCGGAGACCATCCTCTCCCGCGACGGGCTCCTAGCCACCTGAAGACTCATGTCACCCTCATACGTCTCCCAGGCTTTATAGGAGATTCGCGTCTAAACCACGCCTTGAAGGCTCAGCACGGAGGATGCTACATCGGGTGTCGCTCCGCGTTTCGACTCTTGGGACCTCTTATGCCAGTGGCCCTAGCGCTTCTCCGAGGGCCTTGACGGCTTGTCCTAGCTTCCGCTCCTATCCTTACTTCTGACCATGCACATTGAACTGGGTGATTAGCCAATCTGGGGCGGTTTGACGCCTTTCTTCGCTAGGCGTTCGGCGATCTCGCCGCAGAGCGCCCAGTAGATGGCGGAGTTGAGGATGCCGGTCGTCGCGCCGAAGCCGGTCTTCAAGCCTTCGGTGAGCGCTCCGTCCCCCATAGGTGCATGTGTGTTTATGAAGACGTCGACCACATCTGCCAGGCTCTTTCCCGACGCGTGCCGCGTAGGAATCTCGTTCCGATGCTCTTTCATCGAGGCGCCTATGCCCACGACCGTAGCGCCGCGTCTCTTCGCCTCCAGGGCCCAGTCTATGAGGGCCTCCGCCACGTCGAACTGGTCCCCTAACACGACCAGGTCGCCTCGTCGCACTTCCGTTAGCCACACGTTCCTGTCGTGGGGGGTCGGTCGAAGCGGCTTGAAGATGCTCGGCCTAGCTTCGCGTCCAACCTTCACCTCGTACTCTGGCATATGACCGATATCAGCATGCCAGCAGGTTCGGCCCGACGCGAGCGCCTCAACCGCCAACCCGGCGGCTTTCTCGATCTTCGTAAGCTCCTCAGTTATGACTGTTCGTAGTTCACCCCTGACGTAAGCGAGATAGTCCAGTCCCAGCCCCATCGTCTCCCCCTCGCTTCTAGTAGCCCGTCCTCTTGAACTCCTCGCTCATCTTGGCGTTCCACTCGTTGCTGCCGACGCGGAAGACGCTCTTGTACACGTGCGCCTCCCTACCCCGGCGCCTGAGCTCATCTACAACCTCCGCGCAGACAGCCCACATAACAGCTGCATTCATCACACCCGTCGTTGGGCAGACCTTCGAGTTGTAGCCTGCCACCCTGAGGCAGCCGTCGCCCGGCTCCGCGTAATCGTCGATCGCCAGGTCCACGTTTTCCTGAAGCTTCCTCGACGCATCAGGCGGGTTGCTGAACGGTAAGATGGCGATCGTCTTCGCTTTCCTCATCTTCGCTTTCTCGACGAGCGAGGCGTCGGAGGGGCTGTCGTTCCTCGCCGCGTTTATGACGACTACATCCCCCTCTTGGACAGAGGAGACGTCTCCGAGGGGTTGAACCATCAGGAGACCCCCGGCGCGGCCTGAGACCTCCGAGGCAACCACCACATCCTTGTCGTAAACCCAGAGCCTTCTACCGGATACCGCTGCGTCAGCCACCATCCTAGCGGCCTTCACAAGCTTCTCAGCCTGCTCCTCCGCAACCTTACCGAGGAGCGCATCGATCGTCTCAAGATAAGTCTTCGCAAGCATCAACCAAGACCAAGCCTCAGGTTTACTGCCTCTATGGGTAATTAAGCGATCCGGTCACGGTAGACTTCTCCCCGCCGATGGTGTAATCTCTGTCCCCTACAAGAGCGCCGGCAGCGTAGGGGGAAGAGACCAGACGATTTAGCATTCTGCGAGCGGCGCGAGCAACGCCGCAGAAGCTCCTCCGGGGAGGCCCGTGTCTATGGGCTCCTCTCTCTCAGGTACTCTGATAGCTCCTTGAGCTCTCCCCTTTTCCCGACGTAGATCTTCGTCTCGATGTGCACCCTGTAGCCTAGGCTACGGAGGAACTGGAGCAGCGAGCCGCCGTCGATCGAGCCGCGTATCCTCCCCTCAAGTACGGCTTTGCCCAGCAGCGGGATGAGTATCCTCGCAGCCTGAGGATACTGAGCCTTGAAAGCGTTGAGCACCTCCTCTCCCTGCTCCACGAGGCTGGCCCGAAGAGCCCGCTCGGGATCGTGCTTCGGGGTAGACTTTGCCTCCTCTGCAGCCTTCCTCTCGAGTTTTTCCTTAAGGAGTTGCCGTTGCATCTCTACGAGTTTGCGACGTTTCAGCCTGTCGAGTTCTTCGTCGGACGTGCTCACACCTAAGCCGTGATAGAACAGCCTCAGGCATTAACCTTTACGCCTTCGTATCCAATAACAGTATCTTTGGGTTGCCGGCGCGAAGCGAAGCGGAGGTTGCTATGCTACTAAGATGAGGGCTATCCTGTAGTAGGGTTGGTCTCTGGAGGTTAGAACCTTCATCTCGTAGCCTGCGTTTCTCGCTGTGGTGAAGACGTCTATGCCGCAGGCCTCCATAGACGGCCTCGCCTCACGAGGCTTCAGGCAGATTCCACCCTTGACGTTGCACTCCTCGCATAGTTTGCATGAGCCAGCCGTCAGGCCGAGCGCCGAGTGGTAGCCCCGCAGAAAGAGGGCTCTCTCCAAGGTAAGCACGAGGTCATGCAACTTCTTATCGGGGTTTACGCGTATTAGCAGCGCGTACTCGTAGCCTTGAAGAAGCGCTCGTGTCTCGTCGGGCCGCGGCGAGTAGGGCGGACAGGTCAGAGACCTGCCGTAGTTCTCGCATCCAAACCTGCATTTCCACCTGACCCATTCCCGAACTGCAATGTCCCGTGTCTTCATGAGCCTTGCGTCTGCAGCGCCAACCTCAACAGCAAGCTCAGGGAGCTTCGTCAGATCCGTAGAATTCTCGGTCAGGTCTGATCGCCTCAACCTACCGCAGGGTCTTCTTTCAGGCTACCGAGCCAGGGAGCGCCTGATAAGAGTTGCCTGTTCGCGCAGGGGACTGAGGTAGAACCTCCACTGCGACCAGCGTCAGCGCGCCTATCTCTACGCGCTACTATGCGTTGCGTCTCCAGCCTTTACCCTTCAGCCGTGCATCTCGCTCACTTTGGTTCTCTCAGCCATCTCTAGGTGCAGATCCCCGGCAGCCTTTCATGGGCTGAAAAGCTGACCGTATGCCCCTTGGGTGGGATCTGCCTCAGGCTTGAGGGCGGCGCCGGAAGCATCTCAGCTAAGGGGGGACGTTTGGAGATCGCCGCGCAGCTGTTAGGAGCGGCCGCTGAGCCAAGGAACAGACCGACCTCATCTACGCCGTTCATCTAGACTTCAGAGGCTTCCAACAACACCTCCAGTTCCCGAATCGCGTGGGCTTCTTGGAGAAGAACTATCTCCTAAGCTAGGTTTCTCTTGAATCGGGGCCTCCCCTAAGCTCCTTTGCTGCTGTTAACACCACGGTAGAGCATGGTGAGAGGCACCGTACAACCACGGTCAACGACCTAGCTGCCAGGACGAAGCTACGGAAGGGGTATATCCACAGCGGGCGTAGGAGACTCTAAACCCTTAAAAGCGAAGCTTCTCTAGTCTTCACGCCTTCCAAGGCTGAAGGGAGAAAAGGAAGATTGCCGAAGTACAAGTCCACCGCGGAGATCCTACGCATCGTCAAGGATAAGAACCAGGTCCGAAAGGCCTAAAGCGAAACCAGCTTCACCTCGCTTCGCAGGGCCCGGAATACACTGGGATTATCGCTCATGTGGATCATGGCAAGACGACCATGACTGATAGCCTCCTCGCTGCGACCGGGCTCCTCTCGCCCTCCGTGGCGGGGGAAGCCCTCGCCCTAGACTTCATGGAAGAGGAGCAGAAGAGGCAGATGACGATCAAGGCGGCGAACATCAGCCTCTACTACGAGCGCGCCGGGACGCCTTACGTCATCAACCTCATCGATACGCCGGGGCACATCGACTTCACGGGCAAGGTGACGCGTTCGCTCAGGGCGATAGACGGCGCCGTGGTCGTCGTGGATGCAGTGGAGGGCGTCATGACTCAGACGGAGACCGTGACGCGCCAAGCCCTAGAAGAAAGGGTCCGGCCGGTGCTTTACATTAACAAGATTGACAGGCTCATCACGGAGCTACGGCTTACCTCCGAGGAGGTGCAGTCGTCGCTCGGACGGATCATCAAGGACTTCAACGACCT
>JAWCPE010000003.1:3406-33419 GCA_038870415.1 Bathyarchaeia archaeon | reverse complement strand
AGCCGGGCTTAGCGACCTTCGCGCCCAAAGCCGCCGGGAGCCCGAACCCCATGGTTCCGAGGCCTCCGGATGTTATGAATGTTCTCGGATGATATACCTCGAGGTAGAGGGAGGCCCACATCTGGTTCCTGCCAACCCCCGTCGTCGCGATACCGTCCACGGGCAACAGCTTCCTGATCCCCTTTATCACGTTCTTGGGCGATAACTCGTCCGCAGATCGCCTGTCGGGCTTCTCGACGCTCTCCTTAACGTCCCGGGCGCCCTCTAGCTCCGAGCCGTACGCTGAGAGCGGGTGCGAACGTTCCCGGCGAGGCATATCTCGTCGCCCAACCGGGCCTTCACCTCAATAGACACTGTCGGACTCCAGCTCTACAGGGTGAAAAGCAGACCTAGGCTGGCCAATGTAAGACCCCTGGAGGCTCATACCAGTCCTCCCGCACGTTGACCTAGAGGAGGTTCATCCTCCAGCTAGGGAGGCTTAAGCCCCTCCACGTAGAGCGAGCGGTTCTTCTTCCTCTGAGCTCGAGGCATCGAGATTCATCGCTCTGCTTAGGCTCGATCGAGATGCCGTAGCCCTAGTCAGAGGAGACAAGGCAGTTGGACTGACCCCTAGAGGACAGGCCTAACACCTGATACGCGGTCGCTCCTAGGGGGGTTCTAGGTGACTCTCTTCTATAGAGAAATAGTTAGGTTTGACCAAAACCCACCTCATAAGCGTCATCTAAGGGGTGTGAGGGCGCGGGTCATTCTGACTCCATCCCCTACCGGGAGGATTTCAAGATGAGCCCTGGCCAAACCTCCCAGCAAGTTGAGTGCCCCCCGGGTATCGATGCTCTTAAGTGCGTCTGCCACGCGCGGGTCTAGAACGGAGGGATGATTGGGGTATGCTCGTTTCCGACCTGGATACGCCTGCTGTGACCGCTGACCTAGACATACTCGAACGGAACATCCGCGATATGGCTGCTCACTGCCGCGAGCTGGACATAGCGTTGAGGGCGCATACGAAGACGCATAAGACGCCTGAGATCGCTCATAGGCAGCTGGCTGCAGGCGCGGTTGGGATATGCTGCCAGAAGCTGGGCGAGGCTGAGGTGATGGTCGCCGCCGGGATAAAGGACATACTTATCCCCTACAACATCGTCGGCCACCTCAAGGTAGAGCGGCTTCTGAGGCTTCTCACAAGGGCCACCGTCACCGTAGCGCTAGACTCCGAGCCTACCGCCCAAGGGATATCGGACCAGGCGAAGGAGCAGGGCTTAGAGGCACCCGTCCTCATCGAGCTCGACACGGGCGGCCAGAGGTGCGGCGTCCAGTCGCCTGAGGCCGCGCTCCACCTGGCACGGAGAGTCGTGAAGATGCCAGGCTTAAGCTTCCGGGGCATAATGACCTACCCGAGCCGCGTCGAGGCGGCGCCGTTCGTGAAACGCACCGTGGAACTGCTCAAGGACGACGGGATACCGGTCGAGGTCATCAGCGGCGGCGGGACGGGCGGCGAGGCGGCGTCCAAAACGATGGGCTGCACAGAGACGCGAAGCGGCAGCTATGTCTTCGAAGGCCTCACACGGATCAGCCATAAGACGAACCCGCCGAATCCTCGGACATGCGTACTACGCGTGATCTGCACCGTGGTGAGTACCCCCACGCCGAGCCGGATCATCATAGACGGCGGCATGAAGACGTTCGCGAGCTACCCGCCCACACCGTACGGCTACATCGTCGAGCAGCCCGAGGCGAAGATATACTCGATGAGCGTCGAGCATGGGCATGTGGACGTTTCGAAGTGCAGCCACAAGTTCCAGGTCGGCGAACGACTGTCCGTTATCCCTCTGCATCAGGAGATGTGCCTCAACCTGCACGACCAATACTACGGCGTGAGGAACGGCCGGGTCGAAGTCATCTGGCCCGTCGCAGGCCGAGGCAGAGTCCAGTAGGCCAATCGCGACGGGACCTAACCACAGGAATGGCCTAAGCCTCAGCTCTACAGGATATGAGAAGAGGACGTTCAGCTGAAAGATGTCGTGGCTCTCGTAAAGGAGAGAACCGACAAGTTCAGCATTAGGAACGTGGTGGTCGCAACCAACTCAGGGGCGACAGCCAACCTCGCGCATGAGGCCTTCGGGCCGGATTACTTGATAATCGCCGTGGGGAACTCGGCAAGCGCGCACGAACGCGGCTAGTCTACCATCAAGGCGTGAGCGAGGAGACACGCAGAAGCCAAGCCTAAGCAGAAGGGGATAAAAGTCGTTCTCCAAAGCCAGTCGATCCGCACCCAATGCGGAGGTCGTCATCCACTCGTGGAAAGCGCTCGGTTCCCTGTCTGTTTCAGCTTGTTAAGGCGAGCCTTTTTGGCCTTCGCTTTCTCGTCTCAGAGATACTGGGCCTAGGTCCACCCCCGGAGCTGTTGACAGTCGACCGGATAGGCCGTAAGTTGATAGCCTCCTCGAGAGGCGGTGTCTTTACGGGGTTGGCTTAGCCCGTCGTAGGCCGCCCTTTACCGCGATGGCGTAACCGCATTGAGGACAGGTGTTGTTTGGCCTAAGCCTCCAGCGAGTGATCTCGAAGCCGAATCGTTCGATGAGGGTTATCCCGCATCCTGGGCAGTAGGTGTTCTCGTACCTGTGACCGGGCACGTTCCCAAGGTAGGGGTAATGGAGTCCCTCCTTCTTAGCGGTCTGCCAGGCCTGCTCTAGGGTCTGCAGAGGCGTAGAAGGGACGTCTGTGAGCTTGTACTCGGGGTGGAACCTCAGTAAGTGGAAGGGGACGTCGGGGCCCAGGTTCTGGACGACCCATCTGGCAAGTCTTCGGATCGCGTCGAGAGAGTCACCGTACTTCGTGACGACCAAGTTCGTTATCTCCACGTGTATGCCTAAACGCTTCATCTCTTTCAGCCCCTCATAGATTGGGTCGACGCTGGGGACGCCCATGATCTTACGGTAGAACTCCGGGTCGCCTCCTCCTTTGAAGTCTACCGTCGCCGCGTTGAGGTAGGGCGCTATCATCCTTATCGCTTGAGTCGTCATGTACCCGTTCGTCACGAAGGTGTTGAAGAGCCCCTTCTCATAGGCGAGCTTCGACGTGTCGTAGGCGAACTCGTAGAAGACGGTAGGCTCCGTGTACGTGTAACTTATACCCTCACACGACTCGCGGAAAGCGAGGTTCACGATGTCTTCTGGAGCTGTCTCCTCTCCACTTACATCTCTCTCGTGACTTATGACCCAATTGTCGCAGAAGAGGCAGTTGAAGTTGCAGCCCACCGTCGCGATCGAGAGCACGTAAGACCCGGGATGGAAGTGCGAGAGCGGCTTCTTCGTGATGGGGTCCACACCTATGGAGCAGAGACGCCCGTAGACGAGCGATTCGAGGACGCCCTCCCTGTTCACCCTTACCCTGCAGAAACCCGCGCTTCCCTCCGAGATGACGCAACCGCGGCTGCAGAGGTTGCACTTCACCTTGCCCCCAGGCAGCCGCTCATAGAGCATACCCTCCCTCGGCATCCAGTCAACGCCTCCTCATGCTACGTTAAACCATAGGCTCCTCTTCGCTAGCTGGGCAGCTAGGGGGATCCCAGTCAGCCTACATCCCTTTGCCAACCCACTGAGCTTGGCAGAGATGCCGAGCGTAGCTTGGCCAAGGGGGGGAAGCCCCAGGTTGCCCCCTTGTGAATAGCCCCAAACAGCGTCCGATAAATATTCTCCCCTCGACCAGTTGAGGGGTCTCTGGCTGTCAACCGTTGCTTGACTTGAGCGCATGGCCAGAGTCCACCCATACCGGAGCTGTCGACAGCCAACTGGCTAGGACAGGCTAGCAACCTCCACCGTTCTATACGAGGAACGTGTAGGGGAGTGAAGAGCCTTCTAATAGGCTTCTCACCGTGGTAGGAGAGCCTCTCCATGCTCTCTTTGGCCTTACCTCTGTGGTAGTGAGTCTTCTCCTCTTGGCTAGACCTCAATCCCAAAAAGCATCGATGCAATCCTTCCGAACACGAAGGTTATAGTACCTGAGCCTATCCCTGCGATGATCATCTCCACGATCTTCCTCTTGACGGGTATGTTCGCTGAAATCGCTACTATGAATCCTGTTAAGGCTAACGCTATCCCTGCGGAAAAAAGAGATAGGATCACGGTCAACGTTATTGGTAAGGGTAGGAAGTAGGGGATAAGGGGGACGAGGGCGCCGATGACGTAGAAGGAGCCCGTGTAGAGTCCCACCTTAGACGGTTTCTCCAAGGCCTCCTCCCTAAGGCCGCGCTCCTCCTCGGCGATAAGCCTCGAAAGGAGCCCGTAGTCCTTGGATGACTCTTCCCCTATAGCTCTCGAGACCTGCTCGCTGTACCCCTTCTTCCTCATATATCCCACTATCCTTTCCTTGAAGATATGGGCTGCGAAACGCGCGGCCAACCCAATCCTTAGAATCATCCCCTCATGAACCTGCCTCTGGGCCCTAGCACTGGCGAAGGCACCGATGCCCATTGAGAGCGCCCCAGCCACCCCGACGGTCACCCCACCGAGGGCTACGGGAAACGGGTCTCCGTAGATCCCGGCCAGTCCCGCGGTGACGGATAGGACCTCGACCAACCCGTCGTTCATGCCTAGGACGGCGTCTCTCACATGGTTGAGGAATTCTCCAAACCTAGACTCTTCCTCGGCGAATTCCTGCTCGTGAACCAGCTCGTCTTCAAGGATGCTCCTTAGCTGACGTGCCTCGTATTCTTCTAGGTCTGGGCTGTCTAGCATCTTCGAGTAGAGCTCAATGGCATCCCTCTCTCCTGCTTCCAGCAAGCGCAACGCGAGGCCTAAGCCTAGAAGCCTCATCACAATCGTGTAGAGGGCGAGCCTGAACCTGCCAGCCTCGGTCGAAGGCAAGGCTTCACCCCTTCTTGTAAGGAGTTCGCTCCAGAAGTTGACATGTGCAGCCTCTGCCTTGGAAGCCTCTGTAAGCTTTACCCTTATACTCTCGCCTCGATAGAGTCTAGCAAGGCGCTCGTAGATGGTTGATGAAAAAGCCTCGTCGGCCAGAGCCCGCTTAGCCATCTCTTCAAGCGAACACATGATCATAATCAACTACCGTGAAAACGCAATAGAACTGATAAAAAGAAATTGGGTGAAGCCTTTTAGGTGGCTGAAGCTCATCGGGAAGACCTCCTTGGTTGAGTTAGCGACCTTCCAAAGATCCTCGAAAGCTCAAGTTTTCTGCATAGCATCAAGCTCCTAGCGGCTTCCTGAGATGAGCGAAGATGCCTCTGCTATTCCTTCGGTGACAATGGACTTGCCTTTAGACGGTCCATCTCAGTCATGTTGCCTTGTAGGTAACGTCTGAACGGGAGGTTACAGCGTTTAGGTGCATCTATGCGGTGTAGGAACTTAACTTGCATACCTATCTCCATTACAGCCTTTCAGATCTCCAATGGTTGGGACGCCCTTAGCAGCTTCAACTGTATCGCTTTTTTCCTCCATCACCTTCTGCGCCATCCCGTTGACTTCCCGCGCGCCGTCGCCTAACCACTTAGCCTCATCTTTAAGCAAGATACAGAGCAACCTCTGGAACTCACCTGCATGTACCTTCTCCTCGTTCGCGATCTCCTGTAGTATGGCTTGGGCCAGCTTGTTATCTGCAGCGTCCGCTAAAGCTTCATAGAGGTGAACCGCTTCTTCCTCGGCAGCTAAGGAAAGACGCAAAGCTCTAACGAGTTCCCTCTCGTTAAGCTTCCGAGGCACCATCCCGCTGAAGGGGTTGACAAACTCGGGCATCCCTATACTCTCCGCTCGTCACGCATCCAAGCTTAAGCGTGGACATGAGACAGAGGGCGCGTTATAAGAGATGCGCCTAGGAAGCTGCTCATCAGTCTCGCCGCTCTACTCTAGAGAAAGCAGTCGAGGAGAGAAGGGCGGCTTCACGCAAGGCTGGGCTTCTGCTTCAAAATTCTGATCCCTGCCAACGATAACCAGACTGCTGCGGGAAAGGAGGCTAGCGCCTCCGGGATCGCCTTACCTCTCCACGGGAGCAACCATACGATGACCGCGAAGAGGGCTACGCCCACAGCATAGAGGCCTAACCTTCCCTCTGCCCGTTTTGCGATGGGCGCCGCTCCGATAAGCAGAAGCGAGACTGGGAGTAGCGTAAAGAAGGCTACGGAGACGTAGAAATGCAGCAGACCTGCACTCTCAGGGAAGAGTCCGACCGCAAAGAGAGAAAGCCCATCCAAGAGGAGGAAGAAAGCCCCGACGCGGCCGAGCTTACTGCCGCGCAGCGTTTCGCCAAGCCCAAACGCGAAGATGACGACGAGCCAGCCGCCGATCATCAGGGCCGAGTTAAAGATGGTCGCTGCTACACCGCGTACTCCTAGGTCGCTGAGGGCGTTCTCCGTCCAGCTGAACCAGGGCGAAAGCTGGACCGCGAGCAGTATAAGCGCCGGTACGAGGACGGCCGCGGTGAGACCGCAGGCTCCCGCCAGCTTCAGAAGCATCGGTCTCGCAGGAGGCCGCACCACCTTTACCGTCATGAGATGACATAGAGTGAGAACTACCTGCTCTTAAGCCAGTTTCTATGCTTTGCCAATACTGTTACCTTTGGTCTGCTAGGCTGGTGGTCTTCCTAGGGTTTGGTGGGGGCGTATCCAGTTGTACCATGGGGTGTAGAGCCTCAGGAAGAGCTCGGCCTTCATCAGGCCCTTCCGGGTCTGGAAGCTGTGGTAGAACCGTCTCGTCCGCTCCTTCAGGGTGCGGAACCACCGCTCGACCCTCTTCCTGAAACCGAAGGTCTCATGCCTCCACGGTAGCCCATGGTACTCGAAGGCCTGGGGGTACCAGGGGCCCTTATCCACCAGCATGGTAGGCCTGTTGAGGCATGCCTTAAGAACCATCCTGAGGAAGAGCTTCGCGGCTGGAACACTCCTCGCCCAGGAGACGCGGATGGCCGGGGAGCTCCAGTGTGCCCACATCGATGGCAGCCCAGACGTAGAACTGCCGCCCAGCATCCTTCAGCTTCGTCTCGTCCAGGGCTATGAGCCTCCGCTCCCTGGGCTCTACCTCCAAGGTGAAGCCTTCAAGCCGCTTAACCCACTTCCAGACAGCCTCATGGCTGACACTCACAACCCTCAGCCGGTAAGCGATATCCCTGTAGCCCAGGCCATGTAGAGGAGGCATGCCCTGAGCTTCAGGCGGAGCGAAACCCTATTACGCTTGAAAAGACCACTACTCCTAAGGGCTTTGAGAAGCCAATCCATAGCTCACCCCTATGGAAGGCTTCCCAAAGCCTCCCTTAAGTTTACAGTATCGCCGGGGCTGTGTCCAACCCGGCAGAGAAACCCAGATAACTTCTAGGACACAGCCCCTGTTTCAATACCCTCACGGGGAGGCTGGACCCCTGAGCGAGTTAGCTCAACGCGTTCATGAGGCTGTCAAGAGCCTTGGGCTGTCTACCTCCTCGGCTCTAGGGCTTACGGCAAACCGCCGAAGAGAAGTGACCTCCTCGGCAGCCTCTTCCGCGAGGGTATAGGCTCGATGATCTCTTAGACGTCCCGGCAGCCCTAGCCCCCAGCTTACGTCGACCGCGATTCCTCAGATGTTACGGCTTCGACGCGCGTGGAGCTCGTTCGGTGGCCGCGAAGAGGGAGACTCCTCTGCAGCCGCGAGCGAAGATGTAAGGGTAAGTTCGAGGCCAAAGTCATGAGCGAGGGAGTACCTCGACCTTAAGCCCTACCCTGAGGCTCTGCGATATGCTGATGCCCGGACACCTGAGCAAGAAGCTGCCCGCGTAGGCCGCAGCCTGAACCTACACGGGTTTCTTTAAGCCTTCGCCTTCGACGAACCTATAGCCTTTGTCCTGAAGCCACCGATAGGAGTGCATAGCCGAGAGCAAGAGCGTGCACGGCCTCGGCATCGCTGTGCACGCGGCAGAGCTGAAGGGGCAGCAGAACTCACGGTTCTGAGGACACTTCTCCAACCTGACCACTGTGACGAGTCCTAGGTAGCGGAATGATGCAGGGCGTTCCCTATTTAGCCCTTGTCGTAGGGAAGCCTTAAAGAAGGCCTTTGAACTCGCAAATCGCGAAGCACGGCGGCTTCAGAGGTTTACGGATGGCAGGCGCACGGCTGAAGGGGTTCAAGGAGACGGTGAAGGTTGATGAGGCGTTGAAGATCCTCTCTCAGGCTTACTCTCCCGCTGAGTTAGGGGCTGAGACCGTGGCGTTAGAGGAAGCCCTAGGCCGCGTCTTAGCCGCGGACCTCGCCGCCCCGGTGGACTTGCCGGCTTTTGATAGGTCGGCGATGGACGGCTACGCCGTCGTCGCAGAGGACACCTTCGGGGCGTCCCAGGCTAATCCCGTCGTGTTGAAACTCGTAGGACAGGTGACGATGGGTGTTCCCCCAGAGTTTACGGTGCGCCGGGGCGAAGCGGCGGAGACAACCACAGGCGCGCCTATGCCTCAGGGAGCAGACGCGGTGCTGATGCTTGAGTACGCGAGACGCCTCAGCGATACAGAGGTTGAAGCGCAGGCGGCGGTAACCCCCGGCGAGAACGTCTCGCGACGAGGCGAAGACGTGGCTAAAGGCGAAGCAGTCCTGAAGAGGGGGACGAGGCTTAAACCCTGGGACCTAGCCCTGATAGCTGCCCTCGGCTTAACTCACATCGCGGTCGCACGGAAGCCTAAGGTGGCGCTCCTCTCGACGGGAAGCGAGCTTACCGAGCCGGGCGTCCCCCCTAGGCGCGGCGAAGTCATAGACGTGAACCGTCTCTTACTCTCCGGCTTAGTCCGAGAGCTGGGCGGCGAAACAGTAAACTTGGGCATCGCCGAGGACTCTCTCAGCACCTTGGCGGCGAGGATGAAGGAAGGCCTAGAGCGAGCAGACCTCGTCCTGGTGACGGGCGGCACCTCCGTAGGCAGAACGGACCTCGTCCCGGAAGCGATCAACTCGCTCGGTAAGCCTGGAATGCTTCTCCACGGGCTCTCGCTGAGGCCTGGCAGACCGACCGGCGTAGCGCTCGTGAACGGTAAGCCGGTAGTCTCGCTTCCCGGGTTTCCAGTCTCAGCTGCAGTGGCGTTCCAAGCTGTTGTGGAGCCGCTCCTTCTGCGAATGCTAGGCGCGAAGCCGGAGCCCCAGCCTACCGTTATCGCACGGATGACGCGTAGAGTGCCCTCCGCGGCGGGCAGCCGGACGGTTGTCCGCGTCGTCGTGAAGAAGACGGAAGAAGGCTACGTGGCCGAGCCGTTGAGAGCCGCGGGGTCCGGCATCCTCTCGAGCCTCGTCCGGGCGAACGGTCTGCTCATCGTCCCAGAGGAGAAGGAAGGCGTAGAGAGAGACGAGCTGGTAGAGGTCCGGCTTCTAAGAGCCGCGGAGGCTGAGCCGAGATGAGCAATAGGAAGGTCTTCAGGTCGCTCGCCTCGATAGAGGCCGCGGAGGCTAAGCTGAGGGAGCACTTCACGCCTAAGCCCGTAGGCGTCGAGGAGGCGGCCCTGCAGGAAGCCTACGGCCGTATCCTCGCAGAGGACGTGTTCGCGTCCATCGACGTGCCCGGGTTCGATAGGGCCTCGATGGACGGCTACGCGGTGAGGGCTCAGGACACCTTCGGCGCCGAAGAGGACCGGCCTGTCCGCTTGACAGTCGTCGGCAAAGTAGAGGCCGGCGAGAAGCCCAGCTTCGAGGTAGGCCCCTTCGAGGCGGCTGAGATAGGCACAGGGGCGCCCATGCCGAAAGGCGCGAACGCCGTTGTGATGGTGGAGTACACGGAGCAACGCGGCGCTCAGGTCGACGCCTTCAGAGCCGTATCGCCGGGCGAGAACGTGACGGCGGCTGGCTCCGACATAATGCTAGGCGAGCTCGTCCTACGCCGAGGCCAGAGGCTGACCCCTAGGGAGCTAGGCGTCCTAGCCGCGCTCGGGCTGAGAACCGTCAAGCTGTACCGTAAGCCTAAGGTAGCGGTCATCTCGACGGGGAATGAGCTGACGCCTCTAGGCAGGCCTTTAGAGTATGGGCGGATATACGATATCAACGCCGTCTCTTTAGCCGGCTCCGTGGTTGAGAGCGGGGGCACCCCACTGCTCTTAGGCGTGGCTGGGGACCGCCGCGAGGAGATAGAGGCGAAGATACGCGAGGGGCTTCAATCCGCCGACGTGGTGGTCACCTCCGGGAGTACCTCCGCCGGGGTGGGCGACCTGCTCTACAGGGTGATTGACAGCTTCGGGGAGCCCGGCATCCTCGTCCACGGCATCTCGGTGAAGCCTGGGAAACCGACGATAATCGCGGTCGTGAACGGTAAGCCGCTCTTCGGCCTGCCGGGCTACCCGGCCTCTGCGATGGTCATCTTCAACCTGCTCGTGAAGCCTGTCATCTCCGCGATGGCAGGGGTCTTCGAGGCCCGACGAGCCACAAGCGTAGAGGCCCAGGCGGCGGTGAGAATATACGCGGCCCGCGGGAGACGCGAATACCTGCCCGTCTACCTGGTCGAGGATGAAACCGGCAGGTTGAAAGCCTACCCTCTCCTGAGCGGCTCAGGAGCTATCACGAGCCTCGCGATGGCAGACGGCTTCGCAGAGGTCCCTGAGAACCGCGAGTTCCTAGACGAGGGCGAAACGCTCCGCGTCACGCTCTTCAGCCCCGAGCTGCAGCCGACGGAACTGATGATCATCGGAAGCCACTGCGTCGGTGTCGATGCCCTGCTGGGGCTCCTCTTCGAAGCGAAGCCCGGCCTGACCGCAAAGGTGGTGAACGTAGGCTCCGTGGGCGGCTTCCAAGCCGTCAGCCGAGGCGACGCCGACCTGGCCGGCGTGCATCTGCTCGACGAGGCTACGGGCGAGTATAACCGGCCCTTCCTTGCCAAGTATGGGCTCGCGGAGAGAGCTGTCTTGATCCGCGGCTACAGCAGGGTTCAAGGCTTGATGGTGGCACCTGGGAACCCGAAGCGGGTCACGGGGTTAAGAGACCTCCTGCGAACGGACGTGTCGTTCATCAATCGGAACGCAGGGTCGGGCACAAGGCTACTGACAGACCTCTGCCTTCGGAGGGTCGCGGAGGAGAACGGTCTAACCCTCAGGGCTTTAACGGAGCGGATAAAGGGCTATAGCGTCGAGGCGAAGTCCCACTCTGCCGCTGCCGCCGCCGTGCTCTACGGCAAAGCGGACGTTACGGTGGGAATAAGGGCTGCAGCGGTCAACTACGGCCTAGACTTCATCCCGCTGGCTGATGAACGCTACGATTTCCTAGCCCTGAAGACGAGGCTTGAGAAACCTGCGGTGAAAGCCTTCCTAGAGGCCCTCCGGTCCCCAGAGTTCAAGGTTCACCTCGAGAAACGGACACCCGGCCTCAACACAACGGAGGAGACAGGAAAGATCCTCTAAAGCGCCTGCGCCTCCTGCTCGCCTCAGGATAATCGTTCGCAACTCCCTATGAAGACCCCTCAAGGTCTTCTTCTTTCCTACGAGGTGTGAGTACTACGCGGAGCCACGCGACCTAGAGGCGTGAGATGCGGCGAAAGTAAGTGTTTCCGCAGCTGACAGGCTGCACGGAGAGGGAGGAGGTGTTCCTCAACCTCACGACCGTCGGCAACCTACAAGACGGGACGGGCTGGTCGATGGGCAGGACTGAAACCAGCCGGACTAAATAGGCCCTCTCCCATGTTTTACCGTGGTAGAGTTAGCCCTATACCACCTCTCACCGTGAAATCTACTTTACTTCGATAACCGGGACGCCCGCCGCGGCTCAGCTGTTGGCTGGAATCCTGAACCCGGAGAGATGCCCGCAGAGCGAGCAGCGGACAGAATCCTGCCGAGGAGCTTCTTCTGATCCACAGCTGAGAGAAAATACATGCCGGTGAGCAGTGAGCACCCAACATGGTACCGTACCCAAAGAAGCAACGATGATAACGAAGACAGCCAGCTGGGACAGCCCTCAAGGGGCTTAATTGAGAGGTAGAAGCCTCCGAGAAGCGGAAACCGGCGGAATCGTACGAGTTGAGTTTAGCCCTACGATGCCCTCGATAGGTTCATCATAGGGCTTCCTTGTGGTAGTGTTCAAGCGGGAGCGTGGTCGTAGCCTCAGGTAGGATGAGGACGCGCGGCTTCCCGCCTGCCCTGTTCAGGGCCTCCCGAACCGCTTCTTCCAAGGATTCCCTGTGTTCGGCGTTGAGGCCCCTGAGCGTCCTAGGCGAAGCCTTACCTCCTGCTAGGAGGACGCGGTGATAGTAGTACCGTGCCTTCCCCGCAGAGGCTCGCATGATGTGAAGCCAGTCCTCAGGCGTCCTCCATTCCCTTCGCTCCATCCGTTGTACCACTGTCTCAAGCGAGCTGTTAGCTAACTCGTACATCAAAGGCGGGGTCCTAGCCCTGGCCTCGTCTTCGCTCTGAGGCTCCTCCTCTCCGCAGAGTAACACGATCGTTCCGCCGGGCTTCGTGCCTCTCTTAGCGTTCGCAAGCATCCTCCAATCGACTCCTCTCGGCTTCGAGGAGACCCTGCCCGGCGAGGCGATCGTCACGTCGGCTTTACACCCTATCTCGGCTGCCCAGACTTGTTCATCCCCGTAGGCGACCGCGGCCCTGTGCGCTCTGAGGTAGTGGCCTGCGAAGCCCTTGACGGGTTCGCCGTCGCTGCCTACGACGAAGTTCACGAGGAAGTCGAGGCCTACCTTCCCGCCGATGTCATCCATGTCCCGTCGCCCCGGGTTCGAGTCTAAGGTGCCTATCCCGGCCTTAGCCGAGAGGAACATGGCGTGGTTGTGCATCACCGTCTCGAGCGAGGCGACGCCCGGCACGATCATCTTCGCGCCGCCCTCGTAGCCTGCGTCTCCATGCGGCGCCACACGCCCCACCGACACCTTAACACTGGCTTCGGCGACTGCCTCGTTGATCCATATCGGGCTCCCAAGGTTCGAGAAGCCCATGAACGCCTGCTGCTCCTTATCGTGAGGGTTATGCGGCAGAACCCTGTACCGTGCGAGCGTCTCGTCCCCCACCTTCTTGGCTAGCTCTTCTTCCGTCATCACCTCGTGGAGACCCGTCCCCGTCACGATCGTTATGTCTCGCGGATGAAGGCCTCCTTTCTGAAGCTCATCGAGCACGGCGGGGAGAACCCGGTACGCGGGCGTCGGCCTCAGCTTGTCATCCACCATCACCACGGCTTTTCCGCCTCTCTTACGGGCTAAGGCGGAGAGCCTCAACGACCCGGTAGGTTGAGCCAGGGCTTCCCTCGTCAGGTCTTCGAAGCTCCGGCCCGTGCGAAGGTTCTTTGAACGAGCAACCTGAACGCGGTTCTCCGCGGCTGGGAGGCGGAACGTAACCTCTTCAAACCCGAACGGCAACGTCACCTGCATGCTACAACCCCAGCACCGCAGACAGCCTTAAGGTTACCGGCCTACTGTTCTGAGGACTACGTGGGCCTTAGAGGTGTTAATTTGAGGCGGTGCTCCGGGGTTGAAGAGGAAGGCCTCATCTTCTACGAGGACTCAGCCAGCTAACCTGCCCTGGCGCTCAGCCCCTCGGGCTAAAGCCCCCCTTCGAGGGCAGAGCCCTTTACCTTAGGGCCCACCTTTCCCCCAGCCTCGTCTATCCTAGCATTTTTCCGTTGAGGATGCCAGGCGCCCGCCTTCTCTGCGAAATGCTTCCTGAGGATCGATTCCACCAGGCGGTTCGAGGCGAAAGCCAGAAGCCCCGACGTGAAGAGCAGAGGGACCAGCCCCGCGTATATGTCGCTCAGGGTTGCGCCTCTCCCCCCTCTCATCGCGCCGCGGGCTGCCTGCACGACGTAACGTTCAAGGCTTACCGCCTCGTTTCTCGGCGTCTCCGCGGCTAGGTCGGTCTTCCGGAGGCTGAGGATGAAGTCGCCGAGCATCGCGCCGCGTTCTCTTTGATGGAGGGTCGTGAGGTAAGCGCGGATAGGCGGCTGATAGAGCATCCCTTCCTCGGAGGCCTTGAAGCCTGCCGCATGTAAGGCAGCCTCTAGGGCGGCCCAGGCTCTCAGGTCGCGGCTGTGAAACGTCAAGACGAGCCAGCCTTCTGGCTTGAGGACCCTGCGGCATTCCTTGAAGACCTTCGTGAGGAGCCTCTCGTACTCCCTGAAGCCTTTACCCTGGTACCGGTTCACGATCGCTTCCTCACGGTTGTCGATGAGGCCTTCCAGTCGGAGGGTTCGCCTCAACCATACGGCCCAGAAGTTGCTCAGCTCAGAGTAGTTCACGTTCGCCCCGTAAGGCGGGTCTGTGATCACGGCGTCCACACATCGATCCGGGAGGGGAAGGCTTGTCGAGGAACTGTTCAGAACCCAGCAGGTGGCTCCTCGCTCTAGGTCGTCGAAGCTTTGAGCCTCCTTGAAACCCGCGACTTCCCTGTTGCTGTAGGCTTTGCCTCTCAGGACGGCCCTGTAGCCGTTTAGGAACTGTCGCCAGACGTTCGCCTCGGCGGGCCTCGGCGGCGGCCAGTAATGGTGGCCCGGCTTCACCACTGTTCCTCGCTTGACGTGAGCCAGCCTGCTAGACTCAAAGAGACGCGAGCTGAAGGCCAGCTCTAACAGGTTCCTCTCAGCCTCGCCTTCGACGCCCTCTACGGCCTTGAAGAGCATCGCGAGCGCGAGGAGGTTCCGCTTCGTGAAGAGCTCGTAGAAGAACCGGTAACCCTTCCCGAGGAGCTCACGGGTCTTCTCGCCGAGAGGGATTGGGTCACGCGGGTACCAGAGGCCTAAAGCCTTGACTGAGTCTTGGAAGCTCTCCTCAACAGAGGCGGCCTTCTCCAAGTCCTCTCGGTCGGCTCTCTTCTCGCCGCGATAACCGCAGGGGCAGCGGAGCCTCATCCTCGTAGGCTCCTGAGCTGGAGGCTGGGATGTCGGGCCCCATTCCACCCATTCCGCCGGTGTCTTCCTGCCGCAGGCAGGACATCTTGTCAGATAGAGGCTGTTCACCCACTCCTCACATTCGCCTCGGATCCTCTCGAAGCTCCTCTGCAGCGAGGTGAGGTCTATCGGGGTTACTTCCATGCGTGTGATGAAGACAGCCATAGGGTCGAGGTCGACGCCTACGACGCGGCGACCCAGCCGTAGGGCCTCAACAACGGTGACGCCTCCTCCGCAGAAGGGGTCGAGGACCAAGCCGTAGGGCTCCGTGTAGTATTCGACTAGTCTACGGAAGACGTTGTGAGGCCTCCGCGCGAAGTACCTGTGCATCTTATAGACCGGTGTATGAGGCTTCGCTGTCACGGGACGCCGCAGAGGCTTGGCTGGGTATTCAGGCATCGACTGAGCTCCCTGAGGAACTGCGACTTACAAGGTTGAGAAGAACCCCGGATGGTGAGATAACCATTTGCCTTACGAGAGCGGTATCGTAAACGTTTACGTTTGACTCTAGTTCGACGTGGCTTTTCTACGTGCAAGAGGGCTGCAACCGTAGAGAACCCTCTTCGCTAGAAGTTGTCTCCATGAGTGACTTATGCTGTTAGACAGCCTTTAAGCTTCGCGGCTTCAGGCGTCTCCATCATCGAGCCGAGTTGAACCGTAGGGCGGCGATTCGGGAAACCGCTTTGGTTGGTTGCATTCATTCATTCTGTCGCTCCCATTGCCGAGGGAGCAAGATCGGCGTGGCAGTTCAAGAAGAAGCCCGATGGAAGCTCAGGGTAAATAGTTATTATCCACCATCATGGCAAGAGACGAGCCTGCGTAACGGTGAGCGAAGCTTGGCGAAGAGAGCTGTTGTGATACGCGGTGACGGCACGGGACCTGAGCTGGCCGAAGCGACTTTGAAAGTCCTCAAGGCTGTCGAGACAGGTGTAGAACTCGTCGTGTGCGAGGCCGGCTCCGACTGGTGGAAGAGGCACGGCGGCGCCTCCTACTTCCCGGAGGAGACCTGGGCTGCGTTGAAGGCTTCAGACGCATGTTTCAAGGCTCCGACGACGACGCTCCTTGGCCCTGGCAGCCCTAGGAGCGTCGCGGTCACGCTCCGGCAGACCTTCGACCTCTACGCGAACCTCCGGCCGATCAAGACGATCCCCGGGGTGGTAGCGCCCTTAGGCGAGGTCGACTTCCTCTGCGTCCGCGAAGCGACGGAAGGCCTCTACTCCGGGATCGAGTACCGGTTGACTCCGGACGTCGCCATAGCGGTAAGGAAGATTACGCGCCGAGGCTGCGAACGTATCTTGCGTAAAGCCTTCACGTTGGCTCAGGAGCGAGGCTGGAAGACCGTGGTGGCAGTCCATAAGGCGAACGTTCTGAAGGAGACGGATGGGCTCTTCCTAGAGGAAGCCCGGAAGGTAGCGGAGGCCTTCCCGGGCATAGAGCTGCAGGACTACATCGTGGACAACATGGCGCAGCAGCTGTTGAAGAACCCGCAACGTTTCAACCAGAACGTGATCGTGGGGACGAACCTCTTCATGGACATCCTCACAGACGAGGCCGGAGCCCTCGTAGCGAGCGTGGGCTGCCTATACTCTGCGAATATAGGCGACAACTACGCGATGTTCGAACCTGCCCATGGGAGCGCGCCGAAATACGCGGGCCAGGACAAGGTGAACCCCACGGCGGCGATCCTCTCAGGCGCCTGGATGCTCCAATACCTCGGCGAGCGGGAGAGGGGCGACGCCATCTTCAAAGCCACCGAAGCCGTCATCGCGGAAGGCAAGACCGTAACCTACGACCTCAAGGGCACCGCGAGGACCTCAGAGATGGCCCAAGCCATAGCCGAGAAAGCCCGGCAGATCCTAGGCATATAAGCAGTTACGCTGGGAGTAGCCTACTGATCGCCGGGGGCCCCTTCAGGTCAGCGTGCTAGATGAGCGGCGAACTGCCAAAGCTCTCTAGGTGGTTCCACTCGTGCAGAGGGATATGATCATGTCATACTGCTCCCTTGAGAGCTTCTTGATACTTCCCCTGAAGTAAGGCTCCTTGCGAACCATAACCCCCTTAAACGAGATGCGGTCCCCAAGTTCTCTTATGGTCTTTGGATGTATGAAACGTTCATCCTGAGAGAGCTCGACGGCATGGGTGAAGAACTGCGAAGGCTCGCCGCGTAACTCCTCCATCTGCTCGGGCTTTAAGGGGTGGGGTTTCGAAGCTAACGTTGCGGACCCCGCGAAGCCCCGTGGGTACCGGCCCTGAGCGTAGAAAAGAGCCTTGTCACCCTCTTGGAGATCACCGAAATGGCTGGTCTTCGGGTTCAAGGCCCAAAACCTTTTCCTAAGCCTCCTCTCTAAAACCCTTTCAGCCCACAGGAAACGGTTACCCACCTTGTGATCAACGACCACGAAAATCCAGTAGTTTGGCATAGAGTTCATCGGATACACCGCAAATTTATGACGTTTCCCGATGACATGCCTAGTCTTTCCTTGATTTAAGGCTTTCTTTCCTTGATTTGAGGCTCTAAAGCCTAGAACAACTAGATTTTCAATGGTATTGTTATATGCTGTTTGTTTGATTATGGTTGTTGTTGCCATCTCTTTTTAGCATCTTCTCACCAGGAATTTCCCATCTATTGAGACGTTTTTCTGGACGGGTGTCCAATGCGGTGCCCTCGCAGTCCCATGGACGATATTCTTTGCTTTCGAACTATTCTTCCTACATTGTATAGCAACAAAATCGCGTATGACGCTCATTCTAGTGGGAACTACTTTTCCACAGCTTTTCTTATTTTCCTTAACTCTTCTAAAATCTCTAATCCTATTTCACGCGTTTCAGATGGTCCGAAGAGAGGCCTCTCCCTTACCATGCTAATTATCATGTCTCTTATCTCAGTGAAGTTCAAAACTCCCCAGATTGTCGCTTCCGCACCCCTAGTTCCTGGGCCAGCAGATCCTCCGGCAGGCCCAGTATACCCCGCAGTATACACATGCACTGAACCAACGCCAAACCTTCTGGATATAGGTCCTTGAATTATATCAACCGACATGACCCGCGAATATGGAACCACATGCTTCATCTTCCACCAGACACCTCTCTCAACGGCCACTTCATCATTCGCAAGAAAATACCATATGGAATCATAATACTTGGGAATCCAAAAGGCCACAAAGCCGAAAACTGCAAGTGCCCCAATTAACGGTATAAAGGTGAATGGCCAAGCCATACTCCATATTTGAGACTCGAATATAAACACAGCCAATGTTGGCAACACTGAAACGGTAAGGACTGGAATAGCCACAAGCAAAAGGTAAACTCTATAAACTCTTTTTAAGTTTGGATGCGGCTTAAACTTTTCACCAATCCTCAACTTTATCCACACCTATAAGGAGTAGGCATGTCATCGAACCCTTGAACTCCTATCTTTCCCTTATTTGAGGCTTTAAGCTTTAATCGACGAGGGAAGCCTAGGCTTGGCCTAGTGGCGGTTCTCTGTGAGTGGCGGAACCATGCCGTCTACGCTCGAAGCCTTAGGGCCTGGGCCTTGGACTGTCGCCTCGGCGCCGGGGCGGATAGACTTCCTGAACACGCATCAGGACTACAAGGGCCTCCCTGTCGTGCCAGTCGCGATCAACCTGCGGACGTATCTCTTAGCCAAGCCCAACCACGAAAGTGTCATCCGCGTCAAGTCGCTCGACCTCTGCGACCTAGGCGAGCCTTACGAGGACGAGTTTAAGCTCGGGCTTAACGTGATGCTTCACCGCGGCTGGTTTGGAAACTACCTCCGAGGCGTCGTGAACGTCATCGCGAAGCGCGGCGACGCCTCGAAGCTCCAGGGCCTAGATGTGCTGGTTCGAAGCGAGATACCGATCGGCTCGGGGCTCTCGAGCAGCGCCGCGTTAGAGGTAGGCTTCCTCACGTTGCTCAACCACGCCTTCTCGTTGGGCTATGAGAAGGCGGAGGTCGCCGATATGGCGTATAGGGCGGAGACGGAGGAGGCCGGCATCCCCTGCGGTCGGCTCGACCAGTACGGCGTCACGTACGGCGGCGTCGTCAAGGTCGAATGCCGACCGCCTTACGAGGTGGAGGCCCTCCCGTTTAAGGATTTGACCTTCACGGTCATAGACTCTGGGATAAGGCATTCCACGGCGGAGATACACCCCTACAGGCAGGCGGACATAGACCGAGGCTTGAAGACCCTTATGGAAAACCCAGCCGTGCCCCAGAGCGTGAAGCAGAGAATGGGCTACCGCTACTACGAGCCTGACTGGCGCCAACTCTCAGAGGAGGAGCTGAAGCCCTACCTCGACCTGTTAGACGAGAAGGCTCGAAGCCGGCTGGTCTTCACATTCCGAATGCAGAAGTCTACGGAGGTAGCCCTCAAAGCGTTAAGGCTTGAAGAGGTCATGGAAGAGGAGGCTACAGCGGCGCTTGGCGCAGAGGCATGGAGCCGAGTTGAAGCCTCCCCGGCTGAAGAACGCACATACACCTTACTAGGAGAAGTCATGAACTATCAGCATAGCCTTCTGCGATGCCTCTACGATGTCAGTCTCCCGGAGCTGGAAAGGATCAGAGAGAGCGCGGTGGAAGCAGGAGCGTACGGTGCGAAGCTCTCAGGGGCCGGCCTAGGCGGGAGCATCATAGCCCTAGCGAAGAACCCCGACGCGGGGAAGAGACTGTTAGAGGCGGGGCTAAACGCGGGCGGCAGACAAGGATGGGTCTCAGCCGCCGCCCAGGGCGCCTCGATCGAGCAAAGGTGACGTTACGGACGTGAGTGAAGAAGAGCGTCCGCGATTCTCTCCTCAGTTTGTCTTGATCACCTAGCGTAGCGGTCGTTCTTCCAGACATCGGCGGTGTCGCTGTAGCCTCGTCTCTCCCAGTAGCCTAGCTCTTTTCTCCGCGTGAAGGTTATCCGCTCGACCCACATGGCGCTCTTGTACGCGTACTTCTCAGGCACGACGAGCCTCAGCGGGCCGCCGAGTGGCGCTTCAAGAGGTTTCCCGTTGAGCCTGTAGGCTAGGAGCACGTTCTCTCGGAGAAGGTCTTCAAGGTCTAGGGATGTCGTGTAGCCGTCTGAGCAGGTGAAGAGGACGTGTCTAGCGTCCTCCGTCGGCTTCACCACCTGAACCAGCGAGCTGAACCTGACGCCTAGCCACAGGCAGTCACAGACGCTCCATCCCTCTACGCAGTGGAAGTCGCTCTTCGACTCGATAGACGGAAGCCTAAGCAGGTCCTGCCACCTCAGCTTCAGCGGGTTCTCTACCTCTCCGTCAACGGTTAACGTCCACTTCTCCAAGTCGACCTTCGGGTTCTCCGGGATGATCCCGGGGTGGTCTATATTCCACCCTAGAAGAGCCTCGATCTCGTGCTGTCCCGGCGGCAACCGGCTACTCTTCATCCTATGAGGGGGTACGATGGTCTGCTATTAAGCGTTCATCGCCGAAGAGCCTGCAGGCGTCGTAGAGAGAGGCTGCAGAGCTGCCATGGGCTTCCCCTGGCGGGCAGAGAGAATTCAGGGCCCTCCTCGCGCTCTGATCCAGGTTCCCTCCGGCGACGCGGAGAAGAGGCATCAACCTTCACGGTTACTCCATTCGAAAACCACGCTGCAAGAGAGCTGCTCCCAACGCTCTGAAACACGAGTAGACCGCGCCTCAAGCCCTGAAACAGCCTCCGCGAAGGCACACAGAGAGAGATGAAGCCCCCTTTCTCGCAAGTTGAACACGTGCTAGTCCTCCTTGAAGGGGCCAGCTCAGAAGTCTTTTATATTCATCCGAATGCCTCTTGCCCCTGCGATAGGGCATGGAGAAGCTGAACGTCGCGCTCATCGGCTGCGGTGGTATGGCGGGGGCTCATGTGAACGGTTACAGGGACCTCTACACGCGACGCCTAAGAGTATTCGCTGTAAAGGCTCTATGCGATGTTTCCGAAGAGAACGCGAAGGCAAAGCAGGAAGCAATCAGCGGCTTCCAAGAGGATAAGCCGAAGATCTACAAGGACGTTGAAGAGATGCTCAAAGCGGAGAGCCTCGACGCCGTCGACATATGCCTGCCGCATAACATTCACCACATCGTAGCCTCTAGATGCTTGCAGGAGGGGCTTCACGTAATCATCGAGAAGCCATTAGGCGTAACGATGCGAGCGGCGAAGATCATACTTGAAGAGGCGGAAAGACATGGAAGGACGCTCGCAGTCGCGGAGAATTACAGGCGGTCCCCTGAGAACAGGGCAATCTGGTGGGCTATCCGCCAAGGCCTGATCGGGGAGCCGAGGATGATCGTCTGGACCGCGGCGGGGTGGGGCCCCGCTCCGTGGGGCTGGCGTGAGGAGAAGCTCGTCGCCGGCGGAAGCTGGGTCTTCGACGGGGGCGTCCACCTAGCGGACCTAGACCGATACCATCTCGGAAGGGAGGCGGTCGAGGTCTACGCGGTCACCGATACATTCGAGCCTGTGAAGAGAGGCGTCCACGTAACAGTAGACGACATGACCATGGCGATAATCCGGTACGCGAAGAGGGCGTATGCCCAGTGGCTTTGGACCCGAGTGGCGCCTGGGAAAGACATCAACATGCGAGTCGTCTACGGCTCGAAGGGCTCCCTCTCCGGCGAGGAGCTTCTCGTCCAGAAGGAGGACGCCGTAGAGAGGCGTAGACTAGGCGTCGTCGAACGAGACATGAGGAAGAGCCTCAAACCCGAGGAGCTGGAGCGCTGGTTCCCCGGAGGCGCCACTGACACCGTGGCCACAGAGCTTTACGACTTCTACGACGCGGTAACAAGCCGGCGGAAACCCGAGGTGGACGGCCACGAAGCCTACAGGGACATGGCCATACCGCTCGCCTTCTACGAATCCGCAGAGCTAGGCCAACCCGTCAAGGTGGATGATGTCGAAAGCCTCAGGATAGAATCCTACCAGAAGGAGATCAACGAGAAACTAGGCATATAGCATCACCTATTTACGGCGGCGATCTACGTAGGACGGTTAACCCGCCCATGCCTGAAGGAAAGGCGGGAGGACACCAACATCGACTCTACTGCCTGAGGCTTGACGCCGGTCAAGCTAAGAGCTTCTTCACATACGCGACAGCTTGGGCTTGGAGGTCTTCGCCTGGCTTCTGGGGGCCGAAGTGCTCCGGGAAGAGTACGCCGTCGTATCCGACGCCCCTGAGCAGCTTGAGGACACGTGGAAAGTCTATCTCGCCCGTGCCCAGCGGGGCTTCGTCGAAGAGTTCGCCGCGACGCTTGAAGTCCCTCAGGTGGACGAGGAAGATCCGGCCTCGGAAGAGTTCGACGGCTTCGTAGGGGTCGTCCCCCGCCATGTAGAAGCCTGTGCAGTAGTTCACGCCGACGTAGGGGCTGGGCACCGCCTTCAGCAGCTCATTCAAGCCTCTGGCGCCCCGAACCCACTCATGCGCGTAGTAGCCGGCATGGTTCGCTAAACGTACCTTCGAAGCCTCAGCCTGCTCCGCTATTCGCTGATACGTGGCGACGTGGCGCCTCCAGTGCTTCAGCTCTGCCCGCCTGTCGGGGGTCCAGGGACGGTCGGTTATCACGAAGAACATCGCCGTCCTCACCCCGGCCTCTCCCAGGGCTTGGATGACACGGCGCACCCGGGCGACCTCGCCTTGAGCCTCAGGAAGCCCCAGCCAAGCCTCACGGCTTAGCGAGCTGCTGACGACCATCGCCTCAAGCGTCAAGCCGGCCTTTCCGAGATGCTCTTTGACCTCTCTTAGGCTTTCAACCTCTGGGACGCCCTCGTCGTCAAGCCGCGGCGTCGAGCCGGTGTTCAAGCAGACGTGGCTTACGCCTATCCTTCGACAGTAGGCGGCGAGCTCGTCTAGGTCGGAGCCGCCGTACATGATGCCTACATTCATCGAGAAACACACCTGAGAAACGCGTATTCCGCCCCGGGGGATGCCTATTAGCCTTGCCTCTCCACATCGATGAAGATGTTTGAACCGAAGACTTGAGAGGAGTCCTAGGAGGGCTTCGTAAGCTCTATCTTCTCTGCCTTAACAGGATTGGCAGCCCGTCCTTGAGGGGGTTGTAAGGGCTTGTCCTCAGCCGGCTCTCAGTCGGCGGCTTTCTTCGACGTAGATGGGACGCTTCTCCGCGGCTTCATAACCCAAGCTTTTCCACGATACCTCGCAGAGAGAGGCCTCTTCCCGGAAATGGTGGCAGACGAGATAGACCGCATCGTCGAAGCGTACGAGGGGGGCCGTATCGCGTATCGGGAAGCGGCGGAGACGGTGCCCGTGTTGATCGCGTCCGCTTTGAGAGGCCGCCAGGCGGCGAAGATAGAGACCATAGCCGGGAGCTTCATGGCAGATTATGTCCCGAAGCACGAGTACTCGTATGCGAGGCCGCTGGTTCAGTGGTTGAGAGAACGTGTGGATTTGACCCTCGCGGTCTCAGGCTCGCCCATTGAGCCGGTAAGTGAGCTGTCGCCGTTCGGCTTCGACGAGCTTTACGGGACGCTCTTCGAGCGGAGAGACGGCACCTACACGGGCCGGGTGAAGTTGAACCTCATCCTTAGCGAGTCGAAGGCAGGGCTTATCGACAGGTTAACCGCGGATAAACACGTAGACTTATCGCGGTCTTACGCGTTCGGAGACACAGACCAAGACAGCCCCGTACTAGAGAGGGTTCGATGGCCGCTCGCGCTGAACCCTAACGCGGCGCTGCTCAGGACCTGCCAGGAGCAGGGTTGGCCTTGGCTTACGCGGAAGGAGCTATCCCAGCCCTGGGAGAATGTACGCGTTCTGATCGCTGAGAAGCTCGGGCTCAGCCCCGTGTAGGGTTTACTTACTTGTACCGTTTCTTAAGCCACTCGTCGAAGGCGTCCCTGAGCCGAGTGGAAATCTCCGGGTGAGCTGCCCGGTAGTCCAAGTAGACCTTCCGGACCGCGATGACGTCAGGGAAGGCTTTGTCAAGTGCCTCTAGGAAGGCTTTCAGAACCTCTTCGACCATACAGGGATAGATGTGCTCAGAGCTGGCTCTTAAGGCGGTAGACGCCGAGCGGAAGGCTCTGCCTGCTCACAAGCCGGCGTTCGACCGCTTCGACCTGCATCCTCTAGACCCGGGCGGAGAACGAGTTGCCAACCTAGGCTAGGAGCCCTCTCCGCGAATTTTCCCATAGGATGGTATTACCGTCCCTGTCTGGGGTTCCAGGCGGCGCCCCTAACCCGCTGGGCATCATGCGGCAACGCTCCTGAAGGCCTTGCTAGGAAGTTCAAAAACGTAGCCTCAAGCGTTAGCGGAGCCTTCTCAGACCTGTGTCGAGCGAGAAGCGAGGTTGTAAGACATACGGGCGAGTATAGGCCTCCTTGGTCGAGCTGGGCGGAGGTCATCTTGAGGCTGCTGTCAACGTTGAAGGTCGGCTTCTTAGTGGTAGCTGGCTTCGCCGCGACGCTGCTGCTTCCCCCTAAAGCTCATCGGAGCCCCCCTTGACAGGCCTCCTCGTCGGCTGGCTAGCTAAAAGGTTCGCTAAAGCTATCGCGGCCAACTTCTTAAGCGGGCTTCTCGGCTCGATCCTGGCAGGGGTCATCTTGGGCTCCGCTACCGCTCTAGGTTTGCCATTCGCCATGTTAGGCCTCGGCCTCGGCGCGATCTACGGCCTCGCCTTCGGCGCAGTCGCCGTCATCAGAAGCCTACCGACAAGCCTGGTTCAACGCCACCGTGGACGGGGGGTAAAACCTCCGAGTGACAGCTCTAAGGAGCTGTCCAAGCATCCTAGAAGCCTTCTTGCTCTACGTTGATGAGTTCTAGCCTCGTGATGTCTAGCTCGGTGCCTAGGAACTCGGCCATGTTCGGGTTGGTCTCGCGTCCTTTCCCGGCGATGAGGCCTCGGGGGTCGAGGCCGCCTTGAAGCCTCACCGTGACCTCGAAGCTCGTGGGCCCTTCAGGCTTCACCTGGCTCTCGTAGAGGTACCGTTGCTTCCCGGCGGAGCGGCCTTTAAGCGTCCCCTGTCGGACCTCTACCCCCTTGAAGGCCTGCTCTAAGGCTTCCAGCTTCTCAGCTGGCACCTCCTCCGCGGCTTGAACGAGCGCGCGGTACGTCTCCTCGGTCTTCTCGCTTCGCTTGAGCCGCTTCACCTCCTCTTTACCTGAGAACCTTAGCTCATGTACGGAGAGCCTCCCGGCGTTAGCCTCATTCACCGTCCGCGTCAACGCCTCTAGGTCGACCTGCCGGTCCTTAGGCTTCTTAACCTCGAGGATGAAGGGCCTCCCCTCGCCGAGGACGAGCGTATCTGGGCTCTCCCGGACCGCGGTGTGGAGCACCGCCTCTACGCCTCCCGTCGCGTTGAGCACCGGCGCCGCGAGCAGGGATTCCACCGAGTCTTCGAGGCGTCTCCCCGAGCCTTTGCACTCTTCGCAGCCTCCGCCGCGGCAGTTAGGGCAGAGCCTCGAGCTCTGAGGCAGCCCTTTCCCCGCCTTCACGTAGCGCCCCGCCAAATAGAGCGGGTTCATGTTCACCTCTAGGCGGTCTGTGAAAGGGTCCAGTACCACTAGGATGTCCGGCGCCTTATGCTCCACGGGCTTCCCTAGGGCTTCGCCGACTCGTTTCCCGATGAGGCGGCTGAGCTCTCCGCGGATGCTCTCGCCGAAACGCGACTTCGCCCGGCTTCGAACCTCATCCTCACGCTCGACCACCGCGACGGGGAGCGCGACGCCTATGAGGAAGTTCCTGAACCTGTACCCTTTCAGGGCTTCAACGACCTTCGCAGCCCTCTCGTCGACCATCTCTAGGACGCCGCCGCAGAGGTAGCACGGCTCCGGCGGAGGTATCTTCTTCACGCCTAGAGCCGTCAAGGTGCTTTGAGCCTCGGGGAACCGGCCCTTCGAAGCTAGGGTCCTGAGCAAAGCTACGCCGTCGCGTTTCTTGCCCTCCAAGACTCTCCGGTGGCCCTCCGCCGTTAGGAGGACCTTCAACGCGCGGCCGCGCTCCTCGTTCGTCAAACCGTGGATGAGCATCCCAAACTGGCGGCCGAGGCAGCTGTCGCAGAGCGCGTAAAGCCTCAGAAGGCCCAGGGAGGTCTCAAGGAGGAGCACACTTAAGCCCTGCACGGTGATCAGGCAGGCAGGATTTAAGGAGACACCTGTCTTGATGAACCCCGGTCTGCTCACGCCATCCTTAAGCCGCTGCAAGCGAAGACTTTAGGCGCGGCGACAGACGGGAGAAGAGCGCAGGAGCTCATCGAGCGTCTCCTCAACCTAGCCGAAGCTAAGCTAAGTTGAAGAAGGCGGTTGTCGCATAGTCGTTCCTGGCAGGACCTCCCATCGGATTTCAGCATCTCTAACGTATGGGCTGGATCGATGAGAGCAGCGTGAAGGGGGCAGCCTTGGACGTATGAGCTGCGAACCGGTAGCTAGCCTGGTAGGAGACCCCAGACATCGTTACGCTGGTTCATCAAGGTAGGCCGCCAGCCTGTTGAGCCACGTCTTCTCCTCTTCTAGCCCGCGAAGCCCCCCGGGGAGGGAAACGGAGAGATTAAGAACAGGCGCAGCGAGGTATAGGCGAAGACGCCATGGCGAAGCGTGAACAGAGGATAACTGAGGAGCGGCTTCGGGCTTACGCGAGGAGACGCGTTCACCCGAGGCTCTGGGCGGTGGACGACACCCGCGAAGCGATGAGGCTCATCCCTGAGCAGCTACAGGAATTCCTCAGGAGGGATTTCGCCAAGCGGATGCAGGACGACGTGACGCTGGTCGTCTTCACCGAGGAGCTGGAGAGCCGAGAATGCGAGGAGACCCGCAAGATCGTGGAAGAGGTCGCGGGCCTCTCGGACAGGGTCAAGGTTCAGGTGCTCGACTTCGCCAAGGATAGCGGTAAGGCCGAGGCTCTACGTGTAGACAAGATACCGGCCGTCGTCTTGCAGGGGAAGAGAAGTTACGGGGTAAGGTTCTTCGGCCTCCCCTATGGGTATGAGCTGCACTCCCTCACGGAGGCCATCGTAGACGTCTCCCGAGGCGGCACAGGGCTCTCGGAGAGCACGAAGGAGAAGCTGAGAACCATCGAGAGGCCTATGCATATTCAGGTCTTCGTCACGTTGAACTGCCCCCGCTGCCCGGAGGTCGTGAGGCTCGCGCATCAGTTCGCCGTCGAGAACCCCTGGATAAGCGCGGATATGGTAGAGACCTCCGCCTTCCCCTTCCTCACACTGCGGTACGAGGTCCGCAGCGTCCCTAAAGTCGTCGTCAACGAGAGAAGCCTCTTCGAAGGCCTCGCCACCCAGGAAGAGTTCCTTAAAAGAATCCTGTCAGCGTAGTTCAAGAGCCTAGAGCCAACCCGCCTCCTTAGCCGCCCGGGGGAGAGCCTTAAGGATTCCCTGAGCCGCTCTATCCAGAACCCTTAAGCCGCATCCAGGTAGGAGCGCTTCGACCAACGACCGGTCGCCTCCTAAGACGGCGTCAAGCCTCCTCAACCTTGCAGCGATGACCGGGATAGGCTCTACCTCGCTCAGCTCGTCTCGGATCTGGCTCTTCACCACCGAGGCGCCAAGCCGTTTCCCCGCCTCGCGGAGTTCACGGCGGCCCTCCGATAAGACCTTGAGGTTCTCCTCTTCCTCCGCGCCGAAGAGGTTCAGGACCAAGGTCTCGACGCGGTACTCGTTCAACAGGTTTCGCCAGCTCCGGGCGACGGGGCCGTCGAGGTGTATCCACGCCGGCTTTCCGCCTGTCCGCTCGACAAGGGCGTTCACGTACTGCCACGGCGCCCGCGTCGGCTGATACAGGTGGCTGGGACAGTCGAACTGGACGATGTCCGCGATGCGGCTTAGCTCCTCCACGATGGGCGTGAGGGCCTCGGTCACCTCCCAGAAGAGCCTTGGACGTGTCCTCGCAACGATAGGGGTATTCGCGATAAGCTCTAAGCCGATCGTGACTGGGTCGGTCACAGTCGCCTTCAGCATGACGTCAGAGCGGCCCAAGAGACTTCTCAGGAACCTGTTCTCCAACACCTCGTTCGCTGCAGCTGGGTTCGTGGGCGCCGCGATGGGGCCGACGTAGAAGCTCTTGAAGGAGGCTCCGACCCTTCGGACCTCGACGCCCCCGAAGTCCTGCGTGAACCGTTCGACCATGCCGTACCTTTGGGCGCCCCCAGGCTCACCTGTGCCGATGACCCCGTAGCCAAGCTGGAGAAGCTCGCGGAGCCAGTGCTCGATATGCGAGGCCGGGTACCGCGCGGTCTCTCCGCGAGGGGGGAGGCTCCCCACAGAGGCTAAGAGCATACGTAGAGGACGTGTGAACCGCGGTAAAACCGCTACGCTCTCAGCCCCGCGGCGCGCATCTCAGCGTTTGAACGATTTCAGCTCCTCGCCTTCCACAAACCTACCTTGTTAGACGAAAGCTATTTGACGCCGTTCGGCGAAGGGTCTACCGTCTGCGCACATATGGAGAGGGGTTGACGATTGTCGCCGCGTGAACGCGTATTAAAAGCCATGAATTTAGAGACGCCTGACAGGGTTCCGATCGATATAGGCATGCGGGCGGAGGCGTTCGAGAAGCTCCGCGAGCATCTAGGCTTCAGCCCTGAGGAGTCGGAGAGGGTTTACGAGGCTGTAGGCATGGATACGCGGGGGACAGGGCTCCGGATGAAGAGCCGTTGGGGCGAAGCCCTGACCGGGAGCACCTACGTTTCAGGCGGCCCGGAGAGGGAGGGCTTCCGACCTGTGAGGCGTGAGGGAAGGTTCGAGGTAGGCCGCGACATCTGGGGCGTCGAGAGCATCTGGGCCCCGGAGCGGACCTACACTTTCACGCTTAGCTGGCATCCGCTCCAGCATATGCGGCTGGAGGAGTACCCGTGGCCTGAGATCGACCTAGAGAGCCTGAAGTGGGTAGAAGCCGCTAGACGAAGGTATGAGGACTACTGCCTCTACGGGACGGTTACGCACGTCTTCCAGAGGGCCTGGTGGCTTCTCGGCTTCAACCAGACCATCGTCGAGATGTACAGGAACTCGAAGCTCATCGATGAGGTTCTCGACCGGCTTGCGAGGCTCCGCCTTGAGCAGGGCAGGCTCCTCGCCGAGGCCGGCGTGGACGCCTTCACGTCCCCCGACGATGTGGGGGCGCAGAGGGGGCTTATGATGCATCCGGACCTCTGGAGGCGCCACCTGAAGCCTCGCCTCGCAGAGTTCATACGCGCCGCGCACGCCTGGGGCGTGAAGGTCGTCTATCACACCGACGGCGACGTACGAGCGATACTCCCCGACCTAGCCGAGGTTGGCCTGGATGTCCTCGACCCCGTCCAGCCCGAGTGTATGGACCCCCTCGAGGTGAAGCGTCTCTCAAAGGGCAGGATCTGCCTGCAGAAGACGATCGGGACGCAGACCACGCTGCCCTTCGGCACGCCGATGACCGTTAAACGGACGGTCTGGGAGCGGATCAAGACCGTAGGGCCCGCTGGGCTGATAATCGGCCCATGCAACGCTGTCCAGACGGATGTGCCTCCTGAGAACCTCATCGCCATGTGCGAGGCCGTCAAGACGTACCCCTACGCTTAGAGGAAAGCCAGCTATTAGCAGGTCTTATATAGCGTGACGATGAGCTGGCAAGGGTGCTCTCTTCATGGGTAAAGCTGAGTGTGATCTGGTTGATGGAAAGCTTCTTCTCGGCAACGACCACTTCTCGCTCGACGTATTCCTAGAGAAGGGTGTTAACCCGACGAATCTCCGGTCTAAGAGAACTGGGCGCATCTACGCTGACGCAGCTTACAGGTATAGGTATCGTGTCTGGGAGCATCAAGGCGTCTCTCCGAGCTATGTCACGCACTCCGTGAGGCCCTGGGCTGAAGCGGGCTTAGAGGTCGCCGTCACCGGGAAGCTTGAGGACCTCCAGGTTCAACACGTGTTCTCCGTTCCCGACGACGAACCCTACCTCGAAGAAACCATCGCGGTGAAGAATACGGCGGGGAAGGCTCTGGATACTCCCTGTATGGCTTTCGGCTTCGCGAAGACGCTTCAGGACCCTGCTGGGCCTCTCTTAGAGGGCTTAGAGGGCAGCCGCATCGTAGCCATTCCCTATCGTCGCGAATGCTGGTATGGGCGTAAAGGCGAGTACGTGGAATACTCGTTCCGCGAGTTGCTCTCTAGGCAGGGCTGGTATAGGCCCTGGTTCAAACCTGAGGAGAGAGTTCCAACACCTGAGTTCGGCTCTGAGGGCTGGGCTTGGACTGACGGCGAATCCTCGCTCTTGATCGCGAAGCACGGTCTGGAAGGGATG
>JAWCPE010000003.1:0-3396 GCA_038870415.1 Bathyarchaeia archaeon | reverse complement strand
GGGATGGAGTTCTCCCTCCTGAGGGTTGAGGAAGCAGGCGGGAAGCCGGTTCTCCGTTTCGGAGGCGCCGGTGTTTGGCATGGCGACCCGGAGGCCGCGACGAGAATAGGGCCAGGCGTGGAGGTACGCTTCGGGGTTACGAGGTACGCCTTCGTTCAAGGCGGTTGGAAGGAGTGCTACTACGCCTTCAGAGACTTCATGGATGAGAACGGCCACGGGGTTCCTGAGGGCTTCAACCCGCCGGTCCATTGGAATGAGCTTTACGATAACCCGTTATGGTGGGGGCCTGACACGCCTGAGACGCGGCAGAGGCTCTACACGTTGGCTTCTATGGAAGAGGAGGCTGCGAAGGCGAAGGAGCTGGGATGCGAAGCCCTCTACCTCGACCCGGGATGGGATACGATGTTCGGCTCCTCCATATGGGCGGCTGAACGCCTCCTACCGGCAGAGGAGTTCGTGAGGCTGATGAAGGCGAAGTACGGGCTAGACGTGGCCCTTCACACGCCACTCGCCGGGTGGCCGGACAGGTTTGGACGGAACCCTACCTACCCGGAGAAGGCCCATAAGAGGGACTGTGATGGAAGGGTGCTCCTAGACCTCTGCATGGCTTCACCCGCCTATCTTGAGACGAAGACCGCGCGTCTACTCGAGCTGGCCAGGGCGGGGGTCATCTTCATGATGTTCGACGGAGACGCCTACACATGCCCCTGCTACGACCCTACGCATGGGCATTCGATCCCCCTAACCCGGGAGGAGCATTGCAGAGCCATCCTGAAGCTTGCCCAGAACCTTCACAGGGAGTTCCCGAAGCTTCTGATAGAGCTTCACGAAGCCTTCACGACCGTCTACCCGGTTATGCCCACCTACTATCTGCACGGGCTGCCAGGGGGCCCAGATGAGCTGTGGGCTTACGAGTACATGTGGGACCCTATGTGGGACCTCCTCAGCGGGCGAGCCGTAAGCCTCTACTACTACAACCTCGCCTACGGGTATCCGCTCTACCTGCACATCGACCTGCGTAAGGATAACGAGTATGCCCTCGAATTCTGGTGGTACGCCTCCACCTGCCGCCACCTAGGCGTCGGCGGGAAGCATCCAGACCTGAAGGTCTGGGAAGCCCACAAGCAGGCTATGGAAAAGTACCGAAGGCTGAAGAGCTTCTATACTCAAGGCACCTTCTACGGCCTCGACGAGACCGTCCACGTGCACACCCTCAAAGACCAAGGGAAGGCTGTGATCAACGCCTTCAACCTCTCCGACAGCCCGCAAGCCAGAGAGGTCGCCTTCAAACTTGAGGAGGTCGGCCTAGACCCCCAGAGGAAAGCCGAGGTGAAGGGCGCCTCGTACAGCCAGACAGGCTCCGCCGTCACGATAAGCTTCGACCTCCCAGGAAGAGGCACAGCCCTCATAGAGGTGAACACAATGCCATGAATCGAGAAACTTGTACGCTTAACGGACGGGGCGACATACTCCCTTCCAGATACCGCGGTACCTGAACGTGGGACGATTCCCTGGCTTCTCAAGACGGCGTGATTGCCGCTGGTCTAGTTATGCACCTTCCACGCCATAACGTAACACCGTGCGCCTGTGGTAGGCGTGTAGTCTTCCTTTCTTTCCCTGAAGGGGTTTAGCGGTAGCCTTCAGGGACGGGGAGACCATCGCATCTTGAGCTTCTTGACAGCGTGCTTTCTTTCCTTACGTAAGGATTTCTATAAGTGGGTTTCACCGGCACGAGCCCTTTTCTAGGGTGAAGCTCGTACGGTAACCATCTAGCTGGGCAGAGGACTCCCTTCATCTTCATGACGGAGAGCAGCCTCGAAAACCCATCCTCGGTCTCCGTTATCCGTAGATTAATGACGCCGTCCACCATCTCGTGGGCTAAGGAGACGACGGAGGGCTCGAACGCTGTGCAGTTGAGCTTAATCCATAGGTTTGCTCTAGCCTTTCTCGTCTTCGCGATAAGCATCCTTAAGAACTCTAGAGAAGTCTTCACCCCGTACCTGTGGAGTAGGGTCGTTAAGGAGTCTAAGATGATGCTCGTCGCGCCTTCACATCCATGTTCCGTCAACGCCGTCGTGATAGCTATGCTCAGGAGGGAGAGGTCCTTTCTGTCACAGGAGTAACGTTCGCGGCTATCGAGGCCGATCTCGCATGAGTATGCGTCGATGAAGAGGAGGCGGCTGTCAGCCTCAAACCCCTTCACGTCGTAGCCCATCGCTGAGAGCGAGGCCCGTATGTTATCTGGGAAATCGTCCAAGGCCACGTAGAGACCTGTAAGACCCCTCGTCAAAGCCTCGCCTAGAAGATTATGGCAGAGCAGGGTCTTCCCAGTTCCCGGCTCACCGCTCAGCAAGACTGCTACGCCGGCAGGGAGCGCCGCGCCGAATAACGCCGCGTCAACGACGGGAACCCCGGTCTCTTGCCCCTCTCCAGTAGAGAACACCGCACGAGGAATAATCGATGTCTTCGCTCGCAGCTTCAGCAGCTCCGTCTTGGGCTCCCGGCTTATAACCATACGAAAGCCCCACGGCGCTTACTATCCGAGCGTCCGGCCCTGACTGCGGCTATCCAGTTAACAAGGATTCCGTTGAGGCCACCATCGCAGGGGTAAGCAGTATCCTATGCGCTCTTAAGCAGAAAAAGGGACCTTATCCGCCGGCTGTCCTTGAGATCGAGCCTCCTCTAAAGCCGCTCGCCAACCGCGTCTGAAACGAGAGAACGCGAAGCCTGCAACAAGCAGCCCGAAGGCGGGGCGTATGTACAACGGGTTAGGCAACGTGATTCTCGGGGCTATGAGCGGAGCGGGCCTTATTTGCCGAGCTTCAGTTTCAGGTATTCGCCGATGAGTATCGCGGCTGGGTAGAGGATCTCCTCCTCGTTCTGCGCGTGCAGGATGAGCCTCTGGGCGAAGTGCTCGTACTCCGGTTTGTTCTCCTGCCTCGCCACATCCGCCAGGTTTTTGAGCGCGCCCACGATTGCCTTATGCTCTTCCAGCATCTGGGCATGCTCCGACTTCACCCGGTCGGTCATCGTGAGAACGTCCACCATCTCAGGCAGGAGCTTCCCTTCCGCTAACGGTCGGAGCAGTCCAAGCGGCGGCATAGCGAATTCCTCCTCCTTCACGAAGTGAGGGTGCAAAACCTCTGCAACGGCCCTCGCCGCCTCGCCGACTTTCCCGACGACGCCGGTCGCCTCCTCAAGTTCACCGTGGAGTTCCTCATGCTCCACCTTCAACGATTGTGGAATCTTAAGCTCCAGAGGCGTCCCAGCGCTTCCCCTGACGTAGTTCAGCACGTCGTCGATGTTCTTTCCCCCTTTCTGAATGGCTTCCAGCAGCTCCAACACCTTCCGCCTGCCCAGCATCCGCATGGTCACGTAAAGCTTGACCTCCTCCTC
>JAWCPE010000002.1:0-38155 GCA_038870415.1 Bathyarchaeia archaeon | reverse complement strand
TCATCCTGACGGGGATGGGCTGCGATAAGCCCTACTACACCTACTGGGATAGTCTTCTGCTCAACGCGAGCCAGGTGACGAACCCCTCGATAGACCCGTTAAGGGAGCCGATGGAGCTACGGACCTTCCTAGGCGCGAAGCCTGACAGCCTCCGGATGGAGTTCGTCGACGGAGACGTGATGCTCGAGACGAAGCTTGCGCCGCAGGTCACCTTGGAGACGCCCATCATCTTCTCGGCGCTCTCCTATGGGGCGATCAGCCTCAACGTCCACGAGGCCCTAGCCCGCGCCGCCGCGGAGTATGGGACGCTCTTCAACACCGGCGAAGGAGGCCTCGACAGGAGACTCTTCAAGTATGGGGACCACACGATCGTGCAGGTCGCCTCAGGCCGCTTCGGCGTCTACCCAGAGTACCTGAACGTAGGCGCTATGCTCGAGATCAAGATCGGCCAAGGAGCGAAGCCCGGGATAGGCGGCCACCTGCCCGGCGAGAAGGTCGGCCCTGAGATATCCCGGACGAGGATGATCCCTGCCGGCACGGACGCCCTCTCGCCGGCGCCGCAGCATGACATCTACTCCATAGAGGACCTACGGCAGCTCATCTACGCGTTGAAGGAGGCGACCGACTACGCGAAGCCCGTCTCGGTCAAGATCGCGGCCGTGCATAACTCGGCGGCCATCGCGAGCGGCATCGTGAGGGCCGGCGCCGATGTCGTAGCGATCGATGGGGTCCGCGGCGCTACCGGAGCCGCCCCGAGGGTTATCCGTGACAACGTGGGCATCCCCATCGAGTTAGCCCTTGCAGCGGTGGACCAGAGGCTTCGAGACGAGGGCATCAGGAACAGGGCCTCGATCGTGGCGGCGGGAGGCATCAAGAGCAGCGCGGACGTGGTGAAGGCGATCGCCCTAGGCGCGGACGCCGTCTATATCGGAACGGCGGCGCTCGTCGCGATAGGCTGCACGCTCTGTCAGAAATGCCACACCGGCAAGTGCGCCTGGGGGATCGCGACCTCAGACCCCTGGATTGGGAAGCGTGTCAACCCGGACATCGCGACGCGGCGGCTCGTCAACCTGCTCAAGGGCTGGAGCTTAGAGATCAAGGAGATGATGGGAGGCATGGGCATCAACGCCATCGAGAGCCTCCGAGGGAACAGGCTGCACCTACGAGGCGTAGGCTTGACCGACACGGAGCTTCGCATTCTAGGAGTCAAGATGGCAGGAGACTGATTCAAGATGGCAGACATAAACGCAACGAGAGAAGAAGAGCTGAACAACCTTCTCGGCTCCGCCTCGTTCTACATGAACGCTGAGCCGGTCAGGCTCCGCGACGGCGTCGCGGAGGTAGACGCGGAGGGCCTCCACTACCGCGACCTTAACGCTCTGCTGAGAACCCTGGGCGGCGGCCGCGTGAAACGGGTCGAGTTGCGGAACGTCTATGGGCAAAGGTACGTGGGGACGAGCCTCCACTCGGATTTAGAGCTTCACATCTACGGAACGCCGGGGAACGACCTCGGGGCCTTCATGAACGGGCCGAGGATAATCGTGCATGGGAACGTTCAGGACGCCTGCGGCAACACGATGGATAACGGGGAGATCATCGTCCACGGCAGAGCTGGGGATATAACCGGCTACGGGATGAGGGGCGGCCGCATCTTCATCCGTGACGACGCCGGTTACCGCGTCGGCATCCACATGAAGGAGTACGCGGAGAAGAAGCCCATCCTCGTCGTCGGCGGGACCGTCCAAGACTTCCTAGGCGAGTACATGGCAGGCGGCGTCCTACTCGTCTTAGGCCTGACGCTTCCAAGCGGCGGTGGACATAAGGCGAGCTACGTGGGCACGGGGATGCACGGCGGCGCAATCTACATCAAGGGAAGCGTCGCCCATTTAGGCAAGGAGGTAGGCGTCAAAGAGATGACCCAGGAAGACCATAAGCTCGTTAAGAGCCTAGCCGAGGATTACTGCCGCTTCTTCAACGTGAGCCTTAACGAAGCGCTCGAAGGCGAGTTCCAGAAACTCATACCCGTCTCTACGAGGCCTTACGGAAACCTCTACGCGTATTGAGACGACGCTCGGCCGAAGGCCTATCCTATCACGTCCGATCAGCTACCGATCGGCGGCGCTCTCTGCGTTGCTGTTTCCCAAGCTTCTGAAAGCCGCTAGCTTACTTTTCAGATGATCAGGGACGCCCTTTGAAGGTACCTTACGGGTTCTTCCTAGGACGCTGGTGGCGGGGTTCAGGCACTGGGCTGAGAAGCTTCGATCAAAGATGTTAACTATCCTGTGAGGCATACCTAGGCCTGAGCTTTAGGCGAGGTTATATGGTAGACAGGCTCAGGGTCGGTGTTGCCGGTCTCCACAGGGGTCCATCGTTCATCCGAACCTTTACCACGTTCAAGGAGACGGAGGTCACCGCTATCTGCGATGTCAACCAGGACACCCTGAACAAGGTAGGGGGCTCTCTCGGCATCAAGGGCCGTTATCTGGACTACGAGGATATGCTCGCGAGCGGCGTCGAGGTCGCGGTGGTCGCTACGCCTATGCAGTTCCATGCGCCGCAGGCAATCTCAGCCCTTAAGTCTAACATCCACGTGTTGAGCGAGGTGACGGCCGCCATCTCGCTGGACGAGTGTCACCTTCTCCTTCAGGCGGCTAGGGCGAGCAGGGCGAAATACATGATGGCGGAGAACTACTGCTACACCAAGTCGAACGTCCTTGTCAGGAACATGGTCCGGCAGGGGCTCTTCGGCGAGGTCTACTTCGCGGAGGGCGAGTACGTCCACGACGTGAAGAGCCTCCACCATGACGAGAGGGGGAAGCCCACCTGGCGGTACTACTGGCAGGTCGGACGAAACGGCTGCACGTATGGAACCCACAGCCTCGGCCCCGTCCTGCAATGGTTCGACGAGCGCGTCGTAACAGTCTCCTGCCTCGGCTCCGGGAGACACACCGACCCTGAACACTTGATGGACGACACCGTGCTTATGCTCTGCAAGACCGAGAGCGGCGCCCTTATAAAGATAAGGCTTGACATGCTCTCGAACCGGCCGCATAACATGGCCTATTACAGCCTGCAGGGGACGAGGGGCTGCTACGAGGCGCCCCGAGGCCTCGGCGACGACCATAAGGTCTGGCTCGCGGGCTTCAGCGGGGACCCGAACAAGTGGCGGCCCCTCTCTGACCTCGAAGAACAATACCTACCGGACATATGGCGTAAGCCACCGGAGGAAGCGTTGAAGGCCGGCCACTGGGGAGGCGACTACTTCGTAGCCAGAGACTTCCTAGACAGTATCCTGAACGATACAAAGCCGCCGATCGACATCTACGACGCGTTGAACTTCACCGCGCCGGGCCTGGTATCAGAGGAGTCTATCAAGCAAGGCGGAAAGCCTCTGCCTGTCCCGGATTTCCGCGAACTCTGACGGCGGAGGGAAGCCGCTTGAACCTAACGGGTAGGGAGAGGGCTCTCAGGGCGTTGATGTTCGAGGAGACCGATAGGGTCCCCATGGAGGGCGGCTGGTGCGCGCACCCGGGGTTTCTAGCCCAAGCGAGCGGGGTGAGGCTGAAGTACGGTTTCACCATGAACACGTGGGAGAACCCTATGAGGGCCGCCCTTCAAGCGTACCGGAACGTGGGCGCCGATATCATCATCCAGATGGTCTTGCCGAAGCCGCGTGAGCAGACCACGAAGGGCACCCTTGGCGGGGCGACGGAGTTCAGCCTCTCCGCGGCGCGGGACGTAGACCCGCTCCGCTTCAAGACCCCGGACGACGTGGTCGAGTATGTCCGCGACCTGCCGAGGCTCGAAGACCTGAGGGCGGACTTCAGCTTCGACGAGGAGTACGACCGGTACGTTACCGGCATGAAGCAGGCTCAGGAGGAGTGCGGCGAAGACCTCCTCTGGCTGCAGGGGTACGGCCAATGCGTCTTCATGTGGTACAGTCTCTTCGGCTACCGGCCCTACCTGCTCGCCTGTGTACGGTACAGGAACGAGATGAAGCGGCTGTTCGAGTACTCCGCGGAGCAAGGGAGGCTTCAGAACGAGGTCATCGCGAAGGCTGTAAGAGAGGAGGGTCTGCCCCCCTTCGTCTACGGCGGCCAAGACATCTGCTACGACCACGGCCCCATGCTCTCGCCGAGGCTCCTAGACGAGATCTATTTTCCCTACTTGGAAAGGGCGATACAGCCCCTCAGGAACGCCGGCGTCAAGACCATATGGCATTGCGACGGGAATATAACCCCCATCCTTGAAAGGCTGATAGACGTAGGCATAGACGGCCTCCAAGGGTTCCAGGAAGAGTCCGGAGTAGACTTCGCAAAGCTCGCCGAGATGAAGGCGAGGTCGGGGAGGAAGCTCCTCCTCTTCGGCAGCATATCCGTGACGACGACGCTTCCCTTCGGCACGGTGGAAGACGTGAAGAGGGACGTGGAGAGATGCATAGACCTCGCAGCCGCCGGGGGAGGCTACGTCCTAGCGCCGACGAGCACCGTAGGCCCCGACGTGCCCGCGGAGAACATCTTCGCCATGTACCAGCATGGGAGAGTCTACAAGCCAAGCTAACACGGCAGACGAGGAAGAGATGATATCAACTTTCACCCGACTCACTCTCTCCTCTTGCGCGTCCCTCTCGCGAGCATCCTCATGTCCGTCTTGCTCATATAGGCCAGGGGCGCGTCCTCAAGCCGGGCTGGGGGCCCCTCGGGTTTGGACGGCAAATGCGTCAGGATTCTCATGGTCCTCCTTAAGGACGAGGAGCGAGCCGCTTGGACCGTCGAGAGACTCTCGGTTCAGTCTAAGCTCTCTTCGAGGGCTGTACGGTCCCACCTGAAACACCTGGTAGATGAAGGCCTAGTCAAGGAGCGCCAGACGGAGTGGGGCGCTCTCTACAGGCTAAGCCTCCCTGAAGGGGCCCTCTAGTGGGGCTCTGCAGAAGCCCTCTGGCGGCATCAGTTGACGTGCCAAGCCTCTAGGTATGCTGCCTACCTGCGGTCGCCCATATTGGCAGGAGTGAAGCTATGCCGGGAAGGGTTTCTACAGAGCCCCTAGCGGGGATACGCTAAATACGACGTTCAGCCCTCCTGCCAGTTTCTGTGGGCACCTAGGCCTGACAGGGTGAGGTTCCTGTGAAGCGCTACAGGGTAGGCGTCATAGGCGTAGGGAGCATAGCTCAGTGGCATTCTCAAGGCTACAAAGGGGTTGCCGCAACGCAGGTCGTCGCGGCCTGCGACCTCTCAGAGGAGCGGCTGGGCAGGTACGCCGCTGAATACGGGGTGAGCAGCTGCTACACGGATTACGCGGAGATGCTGAGGAGGGAAAGCCTAGACATCGTCAGCATCTGCACTTGGCCTCAGCTTCATCATGAGATGACCGTAGAAGCCTGCAGGCAAGGGGTGAAAGCCATACTCTGCGAGAAGCCTATGGCTTTAAGCCTCGACGAGGCCGACGATATGATCCGTACCTGCGAGCTGGCAGGCGTCAAACTGCAAGTAGGCCACCAGCTCAGGTACACGGTTCAAGCCGTCAGAGCGAAGCAGCTCATAGACGAGGGCCAGATAGGCGGCCTCTTCTCCATACACGGGATGCGGACGGGCGGCGACCTCCTCACAAATGCCATACACACGGCGGACCTCATGCGGTTCTTCGCAGGCGATACGCCGGTTGACTGGGTATTCGGCCAAGTCGACGCCACACGTAGGAGAACAGGGTACGGCCACGCGGTAGAGGACTCCGCGATAGGGTATCTGCGTTTCAGAGACGGCACGAGAGGATTCCTTGAATGCGGAGAGATCACCGACCTTGGAAACCACCGCGTCCTGATCAACGGCACAGAGGGCCAGATAGAGGTCAACCCGCTGGGGCTTCACGACCCTAAGGGGCCGTGGCTTAGAGCCCGCTTGAAGAACGCGACGAGATGGGAGACCGTCCCAGTAACCTTCAGGGAGGAAGACCCCTTCATCGCCGAGGTTAAAGCCCTACTAGACTGGATCGAGACAGGCAAGGAGCCCGTCACCACGGCGCGACAGGCAAGAGCGACGCAGGAAGTCATCTTCGCCATCTTCGAATCCGCCCGAAGAAGAGCCGTTGTAAAGCTTCCACTCCAAGTGTCGAAGCACCCGCTCTTCACGTTAATGGACAGCCTTGAACCCCTGAAGGCATGAGACCGGCTCAGCTGAACCCCAGGCGGGGGAACTCTCTAAGGCTACGCGACTATCCGCCTTACGCGGAAAAGGGGAAAGACCGGTCTCACCCAGTTAAGCAGAGAAGATTCAGGGCTTCCGGCCTGTGGGGGCCTCCTCGGCCTTCTCTGGGACAGGGACGGAGACCGTCTCCTCCCCGGGCGGGTCATGCCAGACCTCTAGAACAGTGCCGTCGTACCTTCCCACATCGACGGTTCTATGGGCTTCGCCGGGGGCTACGTAGAGCACTGTGCCGGGCTCCACGATGTACTTCTTGCCCTCGACGAGAAGAGCTGTCCTGCCGGATAGGCCTATGATGAAGAGTTCACGCTTCGTATGGTAATGGTAGCCCGTGACGGGTTGAACCTTCCCGTCCCTAGAAGCCTTAACCTCGGTTAGGCTACATCGCAGGTACTTGGAGCCGACGCTCTCCTCGGAGATGAGCATACGGTCAGACCTAAGCCCGTCCGGCGAAGTCGACCTGGGCACATCCTCGAACCTGAAGAATCGAACCATATGGCCGGGCCCTCAATCTGCCGGGGCGCTCAAAGACCCGTCCCAGAGACGTAGGTTAGCCTTTCTTCGCCCGGGGTCTTCGGACGGCGATTATGACGATCACTACGACGACGGCCACGACCGCTATCTCGGTGAGCGGCAGACCCCCGCCACCGCCCTTAGCTGGTGGATAGGTCATCGTCACCGCTGGGGTTGAGACCAGGTAGGTCGCCCAGTCGTTCAACCCCTCGCCCCAGTAGCCGAAGTCAGCTAGGGCGAGGAGCTCCACGATGGCTGTCGCGTTCGTCGTGACGCGTATCAGGCCGGAAGGTATCTCCACGTAGGAGCCCTTCTTCGCGACAAGCCTCACAGCCCCCACTCTCACCTCCGTGTCAGCTTCAGGGGCGAAGACGTACCCCTTCGAGACCACGTAGAACGTCGAGGTCACCCCGGGCTTAAGCCCGAAGAACGTGATGTCATCGCCTATATCGGTGAGGAGGCCGGTAGCTCCAGCTTGAGCAGCGAAGACCATGACCTGACCGGTCGCCTCGACGAGGATGCGCTTCGCGGCGAGGTCCCTCACTCCCTTGTTTATGTTCCAAAGCTCATAGGCGGCAAGGCTCTTCTCAACCATCTTCGAGCCGCTGTCCAGGTCGTAGACGGCGACCGTGACCGGCTGCTCCTGGGCGGTTACGACGAGCGCAACAGTCCCCTCGACGGAGGCGTCGGGCGTCGCGTAGAAACGCGTGCCGCGGAAACCCCCGAAGGCGGACGGCAGGGCGGTGTAGCCGGACCAGTCCCAGGTGCCTACCATGATGCGGCCTGTAGACTGGATGCGGAAGACGGACCGGTAGCTCAAGTCGAGCTTCGCGCTCTTATTCGCCTGGAGCTCATACTCCTTAAGCAGCTTACCTGCAGCGTCGTAGAGCGAAACCTTCGCATCGTCGACCGCGTAGACCGCGTGGCGGTCCCCCGCCTTCACGCCGGGGAGACCGCCGTGGTGGCTCGCCTCGCTCGACGGTAAGGCCATGAAGATGAACTCGGTCCCTGCGAAGCCGCCGTCCGTGCTCGGGTAGAAGAGATGCCCACCCTCGAGGTAGGTCTGCCCGCCGCTCAGGGCTACAGAGACGAGTCTGTCAGAGACAACCTTGAACACGATGCCGCTATGGACAAGTACCGTGTGCAACTCCAGTCTCTTAACCACGGCTTCGTCTAGCAGCCTCGGCTCGGGCGTCGATACGTCGTAGACTCTGACTGAGGTGCTGTCATTTATCCCCACGATGTCTAGGTAGGCGGTCCCGTTCTGCCAGAAAGGCGTATACTTCGTCCCGTTAGGCCAGGCCAGCTCAGGGTAGGGGGCGTCTACGCCGCCCGTATAGCTCGTAGGTGGCACTACGCCGTAGAACTCAAAGGATGGGAACGCTTGCGCCCGCGCAAAGAGGGGGGTCGTCAGGTAGGCCAGCCAGCCCGTCGCAGAGAGCGCCGAGAGGACGGCTGCCACAGCGAGCAGGCGAACTGCACGTCTTGGAGAACGCAATCGCCAGAACCCAGTCTCTCACAGAGCCTAGGAGTTGACTTAAGCGTTGCCTTCCGATGCTCAAGTGCGGTGATCGTGGACCTGAAGATTTAGGCTCTGCTCGGCGCTCTGCTTCTCCGTATCAGCGATGGTTGGGCGCAGATTCCCTCCTAGATGGTTGAGATGTGACTCTGCTGGTCGCGTCCAAGGATGATGTGTTCGATGCCTGCGGTCTCACAGAGGTACCGTTAGCGCCCTGAGTCGTTTCCCGTAGACGGCTACCACGCGGTTGCTGGGGAAGACGACTGGAAACTCCTCGAAGCCACACCGGAGCATCGCATGGACGTGCGGTCAGGTCAGCTTCGTCTGCGCATTTAAGACCCTGCTGAGGAAGGCACCCAGCAGGGTTGGGAGATGTCATCGGCTTTGGGGCTCGGTCCTGCACCGTAGACACTCACGGTGACCCGGTAGTAAACGGCCTCCAGGCTTCTCTCGAGCCCCACAAGGGGTCTGCGCGCAGTGTATCATCTTCGAGAATGGGCGTTCGAGGTATTCCAATGAGGCCTTGCCGGCGACGCCTACCCCCACCTTCTCGATCGATATATCTACCTTGCGGGCTCCGCTTCCGATGTCGAACGCTCTTCTTCCGGTTTAGACGGATTCTGTTCGAATGTACGTAAGGGAAACTCTTAACTCAAGCGTATCTCCTTCGTGGAGTCTTGTAGATGAACTACGCACCTGGGATTAGCAGGTCAGGTTGCGTCGCGAGGCTTTGTTGGGTCTGGACGGAGGCGTTGCGATGGGTTCGCGAGGCTCTGAGAGGGAAGGTTCCTCGAAGAACGTGGTATGGTTAGGCCTCGTAAGCCTCTTCACAGATATCTCCAGCGAGATGACGTTCAGCATTCTGCCCACGTTCTTCTACGAGCAGCTCAGGATACCCCGGGCGTTGATCGGCCTCATAGAGGGCGTCGCGGAGGCTGCGAGCTACGTCTTCAGGATGCTCTCAGGCCTCATCTCCGACAGGATAGGTAGGCGGAAAGCAGTGGTCTTCGCCGGCTACGCCTTCTCGAACGTCGTGAAGCCGCTCTTCGCCTTCGCCTCAACGTGGGTCGACGCGCTCGCGATCCGTTTCAGCGACAGGGTTGGGAAAGGCGTGAGAACCGCGCCCAGAGACGCCCTACTAGCATCCTCAGTCTCGGAGAGACGCGTAGGCCGAGCCTTCGGGCTTCACAGAACCCTAGACCAATCCGGGGCCGTCATCGGCCCCTTCCTAGCCCTTCTGCTCGTCCCGTTGATAACAGCGCGAGGTGTCTTCCTAGCCTCCTTCATCCCCGGCTTACTCGCGCTGCTGATCCTCGTTTTCTTCGTTCAGGAGAGGGCGAGCCGGCCTCAAGGCGCGAAGCTCCTCGGGAACGTCGGGCAGGTTCTTCAGGGGCGTTTTCCCTTGTTGCTCGCGGTGGTGAGCCTCTTCTCGATCGGAGCGTTCGACTTCTCCTTCGTACTTCTCGCGGCGAGGGACTGGGGCGTCCCGGAAGCCCTCATCCCAGGCGTCTACCTGGCGCTCAACGTTGCACATGCGGCGTTAGGCATCCCTGCCGGCATCACAGCTGACCGAATCGGACGCGAGCGGGCGTTGCTTCTGGGCTACTCCGCCTTCGCCGCCACCTCTCTCGCGCTCGTGGTTTTGGACGCGAACCCGTTCAACGCGTTCGTGGTGGCTTTGGCTTACGGTGTTTACATGGGAATCGTGGAGACGGTTCAGAGGGCGGTCATACCGCGGTATGCGCCTGAGGGCCTCAGGGGTACGGCTTACGGCGTCTACTACCTGACGGTGGGCGTATCGTTCCTCGCTGCGAACTTCATCGTAGGCTTCCTCTGGGACGCGGCGGGTAGGCGGGCAGCCTTCACGTACAGCCTCGTCACCTCCCTAGTCGCGGCGGCCGCGCTTCTCTACTTCACGGTTGCGCGGAAGCTGCGAGTCCCGTGAAGGCGGAATCAGCCTCAGCTAGGTGACTCGGCGTATACGGATGAGGTGACGCTTATCTAGGAGAACCGCGAGACCTGAGGGCTACGGTAGCGCGGCGGTTCAAGACAGCCTGGGAGGGTTCTCGCGGTTTGACGCCGTTCAGCCTCGTGAAAGAGGTCGGTGACGAGGGTTGAGGCTTGCCTTCTTCGTCTGGGAGTATCCTCCCATGCTGGTCGGGGGGCTCGGCACCTACGCGGAGAACATCACTCGGAAGTTCGTGGAACTGAACCACGACGTGACGGTCTTCACTTTGAACCCTGGCGGGTTGCCGACGCGAGAGGTCATCCGTGGAGTAGAGGTCCATAGGCCGATGATAGCGAACGCGAGCAACATCTTCCCTCTGCTCGTCGCCGAGGACCTTAAGCGTTGGGGGACGAACATCAAGTTCTTCAACGACCTCTTCATCTACAACATCCTCTCGGCTACGAAGTTCGTGAACGACCTGATACGTAAGGAGCATTACAGCTTCGACCTCGCCTCTATTCACGACTGGCTCAGCTGCATAGCCGGGTTGATAGCGAAGAACGAGATCAATATGCCCCTCGCCTTCCACGTCCACTCCACGGAGTGGGGGCGAAGTGGGAACACCGGCTCCCAGGTTGTAACCCATCTTGAACACGAAGCCGCGGAGAAGGCGGACCGCATCGTCACGGTGAGCTACGCGATGCGCGAGGACCTTGTCCACCACGGCTGGGCAGAGCCGAAGATCAGCGTCGTATGGAACGGCGTAGACCCAGAGGTCTACGACCCGGCTAGATGCAGTCCGGAGGAGGTGAAGGCGGTGAGGCGCCGTTACGGCGTGGAGGACGACGAGGCTATGGTCTTCTTCATCGGAAGACTGACATGGGTTAAGGGCGTCAGGTACCTGCTCCAGGCTATGCCGCTTATACTGAGGGATTTCCCGAAGACGAAGCTCGTCATCCTCGGGAGAGGAGAGGAGCAACGGGACCTGCAGGAGCTCTGCGCCCGGCTAGGCGTGGAGAAGAACGTCTCGCTCAGGTTCGAGTTCATCCCGGAGAGGGAACGGATCCTCCACTACGCGGCGTCGGATGTCTGCGTCTTCCCATCGCTCTATGAGCCCTTCGGCATCGTAAGCCTCGAGGCGATGTCTATGGAGAAGCCGCTCGTCGTAGGTGCAAGAGGCGTCGTTGGCTTCAGAGAGCAGGTCGTACCTACAGGCCCAGACCAGAACGGCATACACATCAATGGTGGCGACCCGGTGGACATAGCCTGGGGCATAAAGGGGGTGCTCTCCGACCCTGTCAGGGCGAAGCAGTGGGGCGTAAACGGCAGGAAGAGGGTTCTCGAATACTTCACCTGGGACAAGGTCGCGCAACAGACGCTGCAGGTATACGAGAACGCCCTCACAAGGACAGGCCCCGCCGAGAAGGCCTAGTTCTACGCTGTCTTAGGTGCTGGCTTTCCATGCTGAGGCATGGAAAGCGAAGGCTTAGAGAGCCTCAATTTGCTCTTAGCCCTCCCTGTCTATGGGCGTGTTTTCTCCATGGGATGGTATTACCGTCTCTGCTTCTATCCGTGGACCAAGGCGCGGCGATGCCGAGCCACACCTAGCGTCACGCCGCGGTGCTTCCGAGGCTTTGGGGGCAAATCAGGGTGGGTTTGTCGGGCATCCAGTGCCTTCCACCTCCATGCCCGAGGCATGGAAAGACGTAGGTATTCTCGGCGATAGGGCAACTGTTGGACACGCCCTGCCGTTGAATAAGTAAGTCCCTAGGACGACCGCCTTCGCCGAGACGCCGCCCACTCTACTAGAGCATCGGCAGCTTAGGGAGAATAGGCTAGTCCTGCCCATAAGCTCGGGGGCGAGGAGGAGACCGAGGCTCTCGCCAGCCCGATCTGGGGGGACGTGACCTGGGGGTCTATCTGCATCGCGTCACGACGATGTTTCGAGCGTTCAGGTCGACGGTGGCCTCGAACCAGTGGCCGAGCCCCTCGGTGCTGTAGCCCCACGTGAAGTGGGCTTTCAACAGGTCGCCGTCCCGCGTCAGGTTGTCGAGCCTCCGGATGACCGTGTCTCCCATCATGGCGGTGAAGGTGGCTTCAACGATCAGCCTCGCCTCCTCTCCGGTGACGCCGTCGGTCACGTCGACATCCACGTAGACATCGAGCTTCCTTTCCCCCTCTACGACGGTGAACCTCGTCGGTCTCGTCGGCGGAGAGGCCAGTTCCTCGTCGGCTAGAAGGTCCCAGACATCGTCGCAGGTGGCTCCCGTCACGGTGCCGCTCTCGTCTAGGGTGACGACGGCTCTATGCCTCGTGATGACTTGGAGTAGGATGAGCCCGGACCGGTTCCCGTGGCCTGGATGCCTCGTGGAGTAAGTGACCTCGACAAGCCAGAAGTAGCCGGGCGTCGGCGGCATGTTCACAACCTTCCCTACGTTAGTGACCTCAAGGCTGTCGTCGAGGCCGTCGAACCTGAACGTGGCGGAGCTCCTGACCGCTGAGACGGCTAGCCTCGCCGCCTCTTCGTCCGTCAACGGTCTGCCGTGGACCAGCTCGGCAACGAAGGCTTCCAGCCCGCTTCGTATCTGTTCAAGGTTCTTGGGCAGCGGTTGGCGAAGCGCCCAGGGGTCAACCCAGCTTACGGTCTTGTTAGCGGCCTCGCGGCCCTCGCGGTAGTAGGTCACCGTCAGCGAGTAGCTGAAGTAGTCTGCTGCGTCCGGTTTCGCACCGTAGGTCTCAGGCATCACCGTCTGGAAGTCGTTCCCGACGATGATGGCTCTAAGCTGGAAGACCTCCCGTACGGTCAACGCGAAGGTCTTCTCCCCTGTGAACCTGCTCGTGTACCTGCCTCTGCCGTCAGGCTCGATCACGAGCAGGTCGTCGGCCCCAGCTATCCCACCGGTCCTATGGAGTGCAACCTTCAACGTGACCTCTCTCACCCGGTATGAGGTTACGTCTAAGCAGAGCCACAGCTCTGGCGCAAGCCTTGGAGCAAACTGGACCTTGCCTTTGACCTCTGCCTCGCTGTAGAGGTACTCTGCTGGCACCTCTTCGGGAAACGCAAGAATGAGGGCGCCTGAAGCGTCCCTGAGCACCGCGTAGCGGCTCGGCAAAGACCCGTACGGGTGGAGGGTTCCATGAAGCTCTACGATGCTGTTGTTGAAGGCTGCTGGACGGGCGAGCACATCCGCTATCTGGGTCACGGAGACCCCGCGTAAAACGTTGTCCAGGTAGATGGTCGTTCCAACCATCAGTATGGTCAGGATACCTATCACGGCGATGACGCTTGCCCTCATCGCACCACCCGCGCCTTAACAAACATGAAGAGGATTTAACCCTAGCCTTTAGGACGTGAAGACCGACCCGACGCGGCTGCCCTGCCCGCGTTCCCTGCTCAAACGTTCTAGGTTAAGCTGGGGTTGACGGACTGTTCGAGTTCTCTCGTTCTCTTCAGAAGGCGTACGTTTCGTTCTCTGATTGACGAGGTAGATTCCGACGAGGATTAGTGCGGCGCCGATGAGGGTTCTTACGTCGAGACTTTCGCCTAGAAGCCACCAGCCGAAGCCGAGAGCCATTATGGGCACGATGAATGTAGAGCTTGCCAGCGTCGTCGCATCCTCATCCTTGAGAAGGGCCAGCCAGAGAGTTGTGCCGATCGTGGATGCGCCGATGCCTGCGTACAGGATTATCGCCACGTAGGTAGCCGTGAGAGGGACCGTAGCGTTCTCAAGGGCGAGGCTGAAGCCTCCGAGGACCGGGAGCCCGATCGCCATCGCGAGCACGTTCAGGAAGACGGGGTTAGCGTGATTGAGGAACCGCTTGTAGTAGATGGTGCTGGCGGCCCAGAAGAACGCTCCCAGGACGAGGCTCAGAACGGGGAGGGAAAGCGTCCAGGAGGAGCCCGTCTCGAGGAAGAGAACTGAGACGCCTGCGAAGCCGAGGACCGTACCTGCAAGACGGAGCTTTGAGGCCTCCTCTTTCAGGAAGGCCGCTGCGAGGCCGAAGACCATGAGCGGCTGCGTATAAGTCAGGACCGCACCTACGCCGGAGCTTTGAGAGGAAAGCCCTATGTTCGTCGCGACGAAGCTGGCCACGTTGAGCAAACTGGCCACGACAACCTTCCCAAGCGTAGCTCGACCCCTAATCGTTGGAGGCCTGAGGATGAGAAGCACGACAAGGAGTGTGGCACGCGAGAGCAGGAACCTGTGGAAGACGAAGGTGAAGGGCGGCGCGAGGGCTAAGCCACGCTTCATGACGGACCAGTTGAAGGCCCAAAGCAAGACCATCGTCAGGAAGAGAAGCCAGCTGCGAAGCCTCAACCAAGCGTTGCCCCAGAGCGACTGCGCAAGCCGAAGCCCTCATAAAACGGTTTCTTCGAGTCGAGTCCCGTTCCACCCAGGGCATCATGCGGGGTAAGAGGCAGGCTTCACTTCGCTACGGGCTTTGGCGGAATCTTGGTCCTTGCCACGCTGACCTCGTCTACGCCGCGGATGGCCATGCCGTTCTCTTCTAGGACCTTCGTGACACGGTCGAAATCGATGTTCGGCCCTCGGATTGTGAGCTTCACCGTCTCCGTCCTGGCGTCTACCTCCGTCACCGTCACGTCGCATTCCTCTATGCCTTCAACGGAGCAGATAGTCTGCGAGAGGTCTATGATGGGGGTCTCGCGCGGCTTCAGGGCGTCTATAAGCAAACGCTTGATGTAAACTGAACTCATGGCATCCACGGCAGAAACAACTGGGCGCGCCCTCATAAGCCTTAAGGTGTAGACTGCTCTTGCACGCGGCCTTGTAGGATGCTGAGCTAAGCTTTAAAGAAGAGGAACAGCAGGATGGCCGTCAAAGCCCCAGCGCCGAGAGTCAGTAGACCATGAATCCAGACGTTCTCCTTCGCAATCCTACCTAGGAAGATGCCTAGGGCAAAGAGGGTGGCAAGGTTGAGAAGAATGGAAGCTGGAAACGCCAAGTCAGTTGGGACGAAGTTAAGCTGGGCTAGAATGAGTGGAAAGAGAGGGATCAACGCCGCGACGGCGGGAGACATCCCATCGACGAGCGCGACCCAGTAGGCGGCGGCCCGAGAGGCTCTTGCGATCAGCGTGTCCTGCAGGCTTCTGAACATGTGGCTCTCCAACTCCTTCAGGACTCGGATTCTCTCTGCCCGCTCGGCTTCATAGGCGCCTATGGCTCCTGAGAGCCCCATCGCGAAGCTTGCACCTACCCCGGCGGTGATTATCACCTTAGGCTCAGCGGCGCCGCTGACGAAGGCTCCCATTATGACGCCTAGAACTGTGAGGGCTCCGTCGAACGCGTTCATAACGAAGTACCGCCGGGCAAGCTCATCTGCTTCGGCTAACTCAATGTAGTAGCGAAGCGTCTTCAACCAACGTCTGACAGACCAAACCCCTCTAACGGAGTCCTCAGAGCCCAGCCTTCATGCCAACTCGCTGCTCTCAGGGAGACCCCAACGGCTGGATAGACTTGGCCAGCCATATGGCGCCGCGAGGGTAGAGCAGCCTAAAGAGGCGCAGCTTTGCATTTAAACCTAGAGACAGTAACAGTATCCGGCCCAGTAGAAACCCTTCACGCGATGTTCGCTGGCCTGTAAGCGTTGTAGTGCGCACTAGAGCCTCGGAGAGGATACTGTTACGTTAGGGTCCCGTCTTTAGCTTATCTCGTAGATGGGGTGAGTAGGTGGGTCTGGATATAAGCCCATGCTTTGACCTCAGGCGCGCCATGAATCCCTTGGCGGAAAACTACTTCTCTGTTACTTTAAAGGGGAGGCCTCTCCCCGGCGTGTTTAGAGGCGATAGCCTATCTTCGTCAGGGGGAGGACTCCGCTGCCGGCTCTCCTCTACGGGGTTTATCTGGTCTTCGAGGGAGCTGAGCCTGAGGGCTGCCTCCCAGGCGTTGGAGCCCTTCACCCGCCGGAGCGACATCTCCCCGTGGCGTTGAAGCCGTCGCAGAAGCCCTGGACTCGGCGAGCGGCCTCCTCAGGGCTCGAAGCCACGAGAGCATCGGGGTCAAGACCCGTCTCCTTCACGAGTCTGCGTAAGGCAGAGAGGGAGGCGCGTGTTGAAGACCGTGAACCCCGCCTCCTAAGCTTGTTCAGCAAGTTCTGAACCGACCTGTAACGGCTCGTCCCCTCAGGGTTCAGCCCGAGAACCTGAACGTAGAAAGGCTCGCCCCTGGGGAAGTAACCGCAACTGCTCCTCGTCAGTGCCATAGGAGTCCCGCTCCCTACCTAGGGCGGGAGCTCTTACAGATTGTCTTTCGATTCGGATGACAACTCAGCATAATGCCTTCCGATCATCGCTCTCCGTAACTCTTGACACATCATAGTTGTCGCTTGTACTCGTGCAGTAAGGGCTCTTAAAGATGCTGATGCCGCGGAGGCAGCGCGCTCAGAGGCGAAGCGTATGAGGCCATTACTCTGCTCGGGTCTAGTAGATTCACTCGGCGGCCTTCACGATGGTTGGGTCAGCCATTATGACCTCGAACCATTCGTGGACACCGTCTCTCCAGACTGCGTAGCTGTTCACAGCCTTCAGGTTCGGGTACTTCTGTGCAGCTCGCTCCAAGGCGATCAACCGTTTGCTCTTAGCTCTCCTGATCCTCTTGGCGCCCATAGCCTTAGGTCTCCTCCCTGCCCTAGGGCGGGGCCTCCCAAGGGAGCCGCGCCTCACCCGCACCCTGACGATGATGAGGCCCTTCTTCGCCTTGTACCCGAGCCTCCGAGCCGTATGCAGCTTCGTCGGCTTCTCCACACGCACCACGGAGGGCCCCCTTCTCCACGCGATGACTCTCTCTCGCATTAAGCCCTCTACGTACGACTCGGCAGGGTCCTGCCAAGCCTTCGCAAGCTCCTTATACAATGAGGTTGACACTAGGAACCCTCCAGCCGGGCTTCTGGCCCTCAGCTCCATGATAAAGTTTACGTCGCTCACAGGCCCTGCTGTAACGTTAAGGTTTAGTGGGAGCCCTATCTCCCTCGATGGCTTATGAGCGGCGAGCTCTTCGAGAGAGGCAGGGCTCCCCTCTGGGTTGTGGGCTACGCCCTATGCTTATACCTGTCCGGGCTGAGCTTCAGGGAGGGATGCGAGGGCGGTAGGCTTCTCCCCGGCTAGGAGCCAGAGTCGATATGGCGTCGGCTCCACCGCTTCAGAGGCCTAGGGGAGGCCTTCAGCCCAGGCTTGGCCAGGACGGCTGTTGTGGATGAGCGTCTCCTGAACGTGAAGGGCTTAGAGGCCTAGCTCTGGACGGCCCTAGACCCGGGCTCCAGGGAGGCTCCTAGCCCTTAAGGTGGGCTGGACGAGGAGCAGCCCCGCAGCCTACAGCTTCCTCAGAAGCCTCAGGGAGAGGCGTGGCGTCAGGGTCATCATCACGGATAGATGCTGGGCTTGAGGCATCTGGTAGACCCTCACGTAGGCAACCTCATGGAGAGGCCGAGTGGAGAGGTGAAGCGCCGGCTGAGGTGCCTCCTTTACTTCCCCTCCCGCCGCACTAGGCCACTCAACCATGCCTCCACGTGGCTCGAAGCCTTGGAAGACCTACTACAACCATGCCAGACCACACATGAGCCTAGGGAGGGCACCGTGCGGAGGCCTAGGCCCCGAGCCGGATACCATGCTAAGCCTCGTCAAGGATGTGAAGCGAAAAGCCTAAGGTTACAGCACCGCCAGCGGGTGGAAAAAACTGAAATAGGAATGAGAGCTATGTTGGTTTGGCCTAACTCAGTTTCTCAGGAGGCCCATCTTTGCCTTGAGAGCCCTAGGTCTACTCGTGCTTTCAGCCTTGCTCATCATGTTATCGGTGTTCTCAGCCGTCTCTGTGTCGAGCCAGCCCCAGAAGGTGAGGGTCATCATCGGGTTCCACGGTAGGCCTGATGAACTCGCCGTCAGGAGGCTCGGCGGCGAAGTCCGGTACGTCTACACGGAGATAGACGCGGTCGCCGCCCTGCTTCCTGAGCCTGCCTTGGAGCGGCTCCGCGCTCATCCACGCGTCAGCTACGTGGAGAAGGATGCCGTCGCATACATCGTGGAGAAGCCCAGCCTAGGGGGCTCCTCGGCCCAGGACTCTGAGACTGTCCCGTGGGGGATATCGAAGATAGAGGCCCCCGAGGTTTGGTCAACGTATGGGGATACAGGCGCCGGCATCAAGGTGGCGGTGCTCGACACAGGGATCGATACGACCCATCCGGACTTAGCGGCGAACGTCAAGGGAGGGGTCCGGTACACGCTCGGCTGGGGCGTCGCGTACGGCAGCTATAAGGATGATAACGGTCACGGCACCCACGTCGCAGGGACGATCGCGGCCGTCGATAATACGATCGGCGTGGTAGGTGTCGCGCCGAGGGTCTACCTCTACGCGGTTAAGGTCTTGAACGCTCAGGGGCAGGGCTACTACAGCGACATCATCGCCGGAATCGAGTGGGCCATCAGGAACAAGATGCACGTAGGCTCGATGAGCTTCGGGGGCCCAGACCGGAGCCAAGCGATGTACGACGTATGCCTCAAAGCATACCAGGCAGGGATCGTCCTCGTAGCGGCGGCGGGCAACACGGGCGGGGCCGTCCTCTACCCTGCGAAGTTCTCGAAGGAACATATGGTCCTCTCCGTAGGTGCGATCTGCCAGAACGACAGCGTCGCCTCTTGGAGCGCCAGAGAATGGTACACTACCGACCGGCCCTACGTCACAGTTGTCGCGCCGGGCTACATGGTCAACTCCACGATGCCGACCTACGATGTCACCCTCACCACCACCTACGGGTACTCAAGGAACTACGCGGAGCTCAGCGGCACCTCGATGGCCGCTCCGCACGTTACAGGCACCGTGGCGCTGATGCTGAAACAGAGCCCATCCCTCATCGTGAAGAAGAAGCCCGGCTACTACGGCCCGTACACCACATGGTACGTGGAGCAGGCTCTAACCCAGACCTCATGGGTGCCCCCCGGCTGCTCGAAGCCGGATATAGCCTACGGATGGGGCATCATCAACGCCTCAGCAGCCGTAGAAGCATCCTAGCCTAGACTACGGCTCTGAGCCCTCGCCTATGCCAGGCCAGGCTGGGAAAGAGAGGCTCTCGAGAAGGGCTCTTCCGCGACCTGTTCCGGTTGAATCGGGGCTCGCCGCATGCTCCTTTGAGGCGGATAAACCCACGGTAGAGCATTGAGAAGGGCGTGGTGAGCACATGGTAGAGCGCAGCCTCAGGGTTTGCGTCAAGGCGCCGTGACTACCCTAACTAGAAGCTTATCCGCTCTTTCCGTGATCTTTTCAAGTAGCAGGTGGGCCTAGAGCCTCCCGGAGGGGAGCCTTCTTGCCGGAACGTTATCGGGAGGGGGACTTCGTGGAGACAAGGGATGGGCTTATATTTGACGTGAAGGGGTTAACCCATCCGCCCGGCCGCCTCGTCGCCTACGTCAGGTATATTCCCGACGTGAGCGGTGACCGGGTGAGGCTCGGCAGGAGATATAGGAAGCTCTACTCGCTGCCAAACCGGGAATCCTACCTTGCAGAGAATCATCCCGGCTATATCTTCTACGATCTCGTCTTCAACGAGCAGCTTCAAGGGCCTCCCGTCGGGGATGTCGCGGTACATTACGACCCGAGGGTGAAGCTTCGCGGCCTCCGTAAGACCGGGCCCTTCGACGAGGTGCACAAGGCTTCGCTGGAACTGGCGGCCACCCTTAAGGAGGCGGCTGGGCTCTCCTACCGTAACATGGGCATCTCAGGCTCGGTCCTCGTGGACCTCCACGTGCCCAGTTCAGACCTCGACCTCATGGTGTACGGTGGAAGAGCGGCGGAGGCCGCATACCACGCCTTGAAGGAACAGGTCAAACCAGGAGCGAAGCTTGAGCCCTACGATAGGGATGACCTGCGAAGGCTCTATGAGTTCCGCTCGAAGGACACCGCCGTCTCGTTCGAGGACTTCGTCAGGACAGAACGCCGGAAGGTGATGCAGGGGAAGTTCCAAGGCCGAGACTACTTCCTCAGGTTCGTGAAAGACTGGGGTGAACTCCGAGAAGCCTACGGCGATATGATATTCCAGCCCCTAGGCCTAGCTAGGATAAAGGCCCGGGTAGCCGACGCTACAGAGGCGACCCTGACGCCCTGCGTCTACAAGGTCTCAACCATCGAGGTCTTGGAGGGGCCGTCAAGCCTCAGCATCTCGGAGATAACGTCGTACCGTGGCCGGTTCTGCGAGCAAGCCTGGGAGGGAGAAACAGTGGTAGCTCAAGGCAAAGCCGAGAGGGTTATTCCCAAGAGGGGCGAGGAGTACGTGCGGTTGCTCCTAGGCAGCAGCCGCGAACACTACATGGCCCTAGCGAAGGACTGACACAACGTACGCTTAGGCCTGCCGGGTCTAGACGTTACGTTCTTGGGCCGAGGCGGAGGATATCCTTCAGTCTTTGGGCTACGATCCTCTCCTCGCCTGGCTGTATGCATTGGGGGCTGAGCGTGATGGTGTCCTCGTGGCTTGCCGCATAGATGGGTGGCTCCCCAGACCTGAGCAGCTCCGTCGCTCGTGTAGCGGCGATGCCTAAAGCCTTCTCGTCGAGTGTAAGTCGAGCCTTCGGCCATCCCTGCGCGTAGTACTCGTGCTTCGCGGGGTCAGGCATCACACGTTCCGCCTTCAAGCCCTCATACCCGGAGAACTGTTCCACCCAGTATTTGACAATGGACTCCCAAGCGTCGCGTTGAGCCTTAAAGTCCCTCTCGACGAACAGCCTGAGAGCCGTGACGAGCCCCACGACCTGTTCTTTGCTTACCTTCATGGGACGGCCGACCCCGTAGTTAGGGCACTGATGCATCCTCGCCGCCTCCACTAGGTCGCAGCGGCCTAGGAGGAGACCTGTATCGTTCGGCCCGCGGATCTCCTTCCCGCCGCTGAACGCGACTAGGTCTGCGCCGGTGGCTACGACTGCCCGGAGGTTCTCCTCAGGCGGCAGCTCCGCGGCGGCATCGACGATGAGCGGGATGCCTCTCCGCTTCGCCAGGCTCACGACGGGTGGAATGTCCTCTAGGCTGCAGCCCTTCAGCCCCGTGAAGAGCGTGAAGGTCAACGCGACGGTCTTCGATGTTACCGCGTTCTCCATCTCTTGAACGGTCCAGCCCTGCTTTGTGCCGACACGGAGAAGCCTCGCGCCCGCGATCTCGAAGGCCATCGCGTAAGGGGTAACATGCATCTCAGGGATTACAACCTCAGGCTGGAAGCTGAGAGCGTAGGGCATAGCCTTGATCTTCTCCGGGTCTCTCCCCGTGATGCAGGCAGCCGTCGCTAGGACCAAGGCCGCGGAGGCCCCAGCCGTGATGAGGCCTGCCTCGGCGCCGGTTGCCTCCGCCACAACTCGGCCCGTCCTCTCCAATAGCTCGTGCATATTCACGAAGCTCTTCGCCGCCTCATCCATCGCTTCGACCACCTCAGGAGGCATGATCGAGCCGCCTAGGTAGGTGAGCGTCCCCCACGCGTTGATGACGGGCCTAACGCCGAGCTTCTCGTACACGTTCAAGGCTTGAAGCCACCAGCCGCAAGCAACCGCTGTTACAGCTTATAACCATCAAGTTGACCGGGGACGAGGCATCGAACTATCGCTGGCGAGCGTCCCGGTAGATTTCACCGCCCTTGATGACGGTTACAGGCACGAGTCGCTGCGACCCCATTCTTTCCTGCTTTAGGACATCGACGAGGGGGAACTTACCCTCCTCCAGCTTGAAGACCGCTACGTCGCCCGCTCCGCCAGGCTTCAACGTCCCAATCTCGCCAAGTTTTCCGAGGGCCTCCGCGGGCCGCGCGGTGGAGGCCTTCACAACCTCGTCGAGCGTGAAGCCGAGGTGGAGGAACTTGGCCATCGTCGTCGGCATGTCGAAGGCTGGGCCGTTTATGCTGCCGGTGTGGAGGTCCGTGCTGATCGTGTCAGGCCTGATCCCCTGCGGTATCGCTTTCTCGGCTACGTTCCATGCGAAGCTGCCTGCGCCGTGGCCTACATCGAAGAGGACGCCGCGCTTCATCGCCGTGTAGTACTCCGACGGGACCTTCCCGTCTGGGTCTAGGACTCCATGCGTCCTATGCGGATGATAGATGTGCGTCAGGATGTCGCCGCGGTTCAGGAAGTACAACGTCTCAGGCTGGTAATGGTTCTCAGCCATGATTATGCCGCCGGAGGCGTCTGCAGCCCTTCTCGCGGCGGCGAGCGCCCTTCGCCCATAAGTGTTATGCCACTTGATCCCAAGGATGACGTCGCGGTTCGCCTCTATCACGCGGGTCGTCTCGTCAGGGTTGATGAAGAGCGACGTGGCGAACGTGTCGTTATAGAGCATAGGCCAATGCTCACCTGGGGCTGTCCCGATGAGGCCTAGGGAGCCGACGTTCAACAACGCGTATATCCGCGTCGGGGAACGGTCTATAATGTACCTGCGGAAGCCCTCGAACAGGAGATTTCCCAAAGAGCCTACGTCCAGCACGGTCGTGGAGCCCTTCGCCAGGCAGGCAGCCTCCGGGTCTACGGCTAGGGGCGCGATCCGGTAGCAGACATGGACGTGCAGGTCGATGAGGCCCGGCGTCACTATCAGGCCTTCCGCGTCGACGACACGCCTAGCCTGCGACTCGTCGATCCGCGGCTCAACCGCAGCCACCTTTCCGTCGAGAAGGGCGACGTCCTTCCGTTCGTGAATCCCCTGAGCAGGGTCTATGAGAAGCCCATTCTTCACGACTAGGTCGTACATGGACCTACCTCTAATGCGCGCATGAACACCGGGTGAGAACCTGCTCGAACGGATTTATCGTTTACGACTATAAACGTGGTGAAAACAGTTTCCCCGTCTGAACGTTGGCAACTCTTAAAAGGAGTGATGGACGAGAGACGTGCCTCATCTCGGAGCGTGAAAGCTTGAAGATCACGGAGCGGATCCATCTGGTGAAAGCCCCCTTGGGAGAGATGTTCACGGGGGTCTACGTGCTTCTCGGGAAAGAGATCGCCCTTATCGATACGGGCCTCCATAAGACGCCTGAGGAGAACATCTTCCCCTACCTGGAACGGTTGGGGAGAAGCCCCTCCGAGATTGGGCTTGTGGTCTTGACGCATGGGCACGGCGACCACTACGAGGGCCTCCCGGCGGTGAAGAGGGCTTCAGGCGCGAAGGTGGCGGTTCACAGGGCCGACGCGTGGCTGATAGAGGAAGACCTAGACGCCATCCTCTTCAGGGCGTTGCATGAAAGGTACCCGGACTGCTTCAGGCCAGTCAAGGCGGACCCCTACCCAAAGGCCGACCTACTCCTGAAGGAGGGCGATCTCCTGAACCTCGCAGGGGAGGAGTACCAGGTATTGGAGATCCCAGGGCATACGGACGGCTCGATTGGGCTTTACCAGCCCGAGCAGCAACTCGTATTCACAGGCGACGCCGTAAGCGGAGAGATGCTGCACTTCTACGGGGACCCAGACCAGGTCCTCGCCTCAGACCGCCGGTTGTTGAAGCTGAACGCAGACCTGATGTTGGCCGCTCACCAGTACAGGGGGGCGAAGGACGCGGTTCTGAGGGGCTCTGAGGTGACGGAGTTCATTCAACGCCACGCAGAGGCAGTCCAGGCCGCGATGAGGAAGACCAAGGAGCTCGTCCAGGCCGCTCAGAGGCCTCTCAGCCCCAGGGAACTCGCGGAGATGCTGAAAGGGCCAAGCCTCATCACGGCGATCAAACTCCTAGAGAACCTCGTCCGCAAAGGAGAGGCGAGCGAGGTCAGGACGGAGACCCGTTACTGGTAGACGAACAGTCAAGAAATAGCTGCTCTTGACAAGTTAAGGGGTTATGCGGCTGTGGATATCTATCGGAGGTTCGGCGTGAAACGAGTCATAAACGCGGTTGGGACGGTCACCTTCCTCGGGGGCTCCGCCCCGCCTAAGGAGGTCCTTGAAGCGATGGATGAGGCGGCGCGAGGCTACGTGAACATGGACGAGCTCCAAAGGAGGGCGAGCGAGCTTATCGCCGAGGCTACGGGGGCAGAGGCAGGCCATGTGACCGCCGGTGCGGCGGCCGGGATCGTCCTCGCCACGGCGGCCTGCATCGCCGGGAAAGACCCAGAGAAGATCGCCATGCTCCCTAACAGTGAGGGTTTGAGAAACGAGGTTGTCCTACCGAAGATGTGCAGCTCAAGCTTCAACCAGTGTTTCATGCTCGGCGGGGGACGCCTTGTCTTCGCTGGAACCGAGGACTCGTGCACTGAGCAGGACCTAGAGGAGGCGGTGGGCGAGAGGACGGCGGCGATAGGGCTCCTCTTCTACACAGGCACCGAGCGGGGCTATCCCCTCTTAGAGAGAGCCGTCAGGGTTGGGAGACGCCGCCGCGTCCCGGTGATAGTAGACGCGGCTGCCGAGCTGCCGCCTGAGGAGAACCTGAGGGGGATCGTGGCGGCGGGGGCAGACCTCGTCATCTTCAGCGGTGGGAAGGCGATCCAGGGACCGAACGATACCGGCATCCTCTGCGGTCGAAGGGACCTCGTCGAGGCCGCGGCAGCTCAGGCCTCGCCGCATGCAGGCGTGGGGAGACCGATGAAGGTGAGCAAGGAACAGGTCATCGGCTTGCTGACGGCGCTGAGGCTATTCACGGCGAAGGACTTCAGGGCGGAACGTGAGACCTGGGAGGCGAAGGTCCAGTCGCTCATCCAGCTGCTGAGCGGGATTCCACACGTTGCGGTGAGGAGGGTCTTCCCGGACGTTTCGAAGGAGTACCACGCTCAGTGCTGGCCGAGGGCCTCCGTCACGCTGGACGAGGGGGCGCTCGGGGTTACGGCCCGCGAGGTGGCGGAACAGCTGAGGGAGGGAGACCCGGCTATCTACGTGATGCTGGAGAGGAACAGCCTTGTCGTGAACCCGCACCTGCTTCAAGACGGGGAGGAGAAGCTGATAGCGGAACGGCTGAGGGCCATCCTTCAGAAGCCAGCTTCAGGTGGGGTTGTAGCTTAGGCTCTTAGCCCTCCTGGCGAAGTTTTCCCGGGAGATGGCATTACCCTCCCCGCCTTCGTCCGTGGCCATAGGCTAGGTCTCCAACCTTAGCCTGTCATTAGTCGGCGATGCTCCTGAAGAGCTTAGGTTGGTAGTCTCCTTCAGGGGGCGGGAAGAGTTAAATGAGGCCCTCGGCCATTCAGGGGCTCGTAGCCCGGATGGGCGCTCAGCGCAGCGGAGGAGAGGGTGTTCCTCTCCGCCGACTGTAGCGGCCAAGCATAGCGGGTAGCCTCCCTGGGCCGGATGGTTTCCTATAGGGCTCTGGATCCAAAAAATGGAGAAGAACCCGCCGACAGGAGTCCGAATCTCCCTAGGCCACTTTCATATATGCAGAACGGGTAGGTCATGGTCTGGAATGATGGTGAAGGCTACTGGAAGTCGCTGATATACGCGCCGGGGAGAAGGTTTCGCGTCTCCATTTTGAACACCTTTCCTTCATCGACGAAGATCACCATAGACTTCGCGTAGTCTGTCAAGAGTTGGCGGCAGCTGCCGCAGGGGGGAGAAAGGGGTACTCGTCTCCGCGCTTGCACACCGCGACAACGCTGATTATCTCCGGCTTGCCGTTGATGAACGCCGTGCCCAACGCGGCCGGTTCCACGCAAGGACCGTAGCCATACGCCTCCACGTTAATCCCCTTATAGACGCGGCCTGAGCCGCGTCGCATAGCAGCCCCTACCTTGTGCCGAGCCGGGTGATAGTTCCTCCGTAGAACCTTCCGAGCAGCCTCTATCAGCTCCAAATCCCCTGGGTCCAGAGGCAAGAATGCCCTCATACATCTCATTGAGCGGCTAAGCAAACGCCGAGACGCTTCTTTTCTTTACCCCTTCCAGCCGGACTGGCGGCATACCCCTCTGGCAAGGACCGCCACATTCTAGCGCAAGAAGATCCTCTGAAGGCGGGTTCAAGTGTCCCCTAGAGGAGGCTAAGCCTTCGCGAGGCAGGATAAACCTAGAAGGGTTTCCAGCGCCAACAGGCGCCGTATTGCTTTATATCGGTAACCGGCAGATTAGAGCCCTCTGCGGACAGCCGCCGAAGGTTATGGCGTGCAACTGGACTTCATGGAGATACCGCGGTACGTGGTCATGGGGCCGAGCGCGATCCATGAGACGCCGAGAATCTGTAGGCGTCTAGGGGTAGGAGCTCAGGCCTGCGTCGTCTCGGGAATGAGCTACACTAGTAAGGTGGCCGAGGAGCTCTCCAGCTGTCTGGAAGAGGCCGGACTTAAGGTTTGCAGAGCCTTCGTAGACTCCGGTGCGATAGCCGTTAAGGATGTCAAGCTTGTGAGCCAGGAAGCCAAGAAGGAGGCCTGTAGCTTCATCGTAGGTGTGGGCGGCGGCAGGGTCATTGACGTCGCGAAGCTCGCCTCAAGCTGGCTGGGTTTTCCCTTCATCAGCGTGCCCACCTCAGCGGCCCACGATGGCATATCTTCACCCTTCGTGAACTTCCTCTTGAGGCGATTCGTGAAGCTCGAGCTTGGCGAAGCCTACGTGAAAGCCTACTCGCCGAACGCGATCATAGCTGACACAGCTATCATAGGGAACGCCCCCGAGGGGACGCTGGCGGCTGGCTGCGGCGACCTATTGGCAAAGATAACGTCAGTCAAGGACTGGCAGCTTGCAGCTCAGGTCACCGGGGAAAGCTATAGCGAGTATGCTGCCTCGATGGCTCTGATGGGCCCAAGACTCGTGGAAGAACATGCGAACGTTATCTCCGCGGGGACAAGCGAGGCGACGAGGATTGTGGTGAAGGCCCTTATCGGGAGCGGCGTCTCCATGAGCATAGCTGGGAGCAGCCGCCCAGCGAGCGGCACAGAGCACCTCTTCAGCCACGCGCTCGACCTCCTCTCTCTCAAAGAGGGCTTCAGGGCTGCGCGACACGGCGAGCAGTGCGGCGTGGGCGCTATCCTCGCGGCGAAACTCTTCGGGGAAGACTGGGGCAGAATTCGACGGGTACTCGTTCAGGTCCACGCCCCAACCTCTGCGAGCCAACTGGGCATCGACCCGAGGAATATCGTGAAAGCCCTCGTTCTGGCAGCTGAAATCAGGCCGGAGCGGTACACAATCCTCTCCGAGAAGAGGCTAAGCGAAGCTGACGCTGAGAAGCTAGCTACCGAGACAGGCGTCATATAGCGGGCTGAGACACGAGTCTAAACCAGCCTCGCAGGCCGGAGATTTCTTAGCTCGTTGAGAAAACCCGGCAGGTCGGTTGGACACACCTGTTACGTTTAATAACCGTCTTTTAGACGTTGGTTGAGCATCCGCTGCTCAACCACGGAGAGAGTACGTTGTCGGAAGCTACCGGAGGCAAACAGAGGAGGGAGACGTTCCACGTCGACAAAGCTGGGAATTTCTCCGAGTGGTACAACCGGATCATCCGTGAAGCTGAGCTGATAGATGACAGGTACAACGTGAAGGGCTTCATCGTCTACAGGCCTTGGGCGACGACCTGCCTCAAGCTGATCTACCGCGCCTACGAGGAGGCGCTTGAGAGACGCGGCCATCTGCCCGTGATGTTCCCCACGGTCATCCCCGAGGAGAACTTCACGAGGGAAGCCGAGCATGTGGAAGGCTTCAAGCCGGAGGTCTTCTGGGTGACGCATGGCGCAGACGAGGAGCTGGAGAAGCGTCTAGCTCTGAGGCCGACCTCAGAGACCGCGTTCTACCAGATGTACGCTCTATGGATCCGAAGCTACACGGACCTGCCGCTTAAACTCTACCAATCCTGCACGGTCTTCCGCCACGAGACGAAGGCGACGAAGCCCCTCCTACGAGGGAGGGAGTTCCCGTGGATAGAGGCACATGACGCCTTCGCAACATGGGACGAGGCCTACAAGCAGGTCATAGAGGACGGCGAGGTAGCGGAGGAGGTGCTCCACCAGCAGCTAGGCCTGCCTTTCCTATTCTTCCGGAGGCCTCAATGGGACAAGTTCAAGGGGGCTGTCGATACCTACGCCGCCGACTGCCTGATGCCTGATGGGAAGCTCAACCAGTTCGCGTCAACGCATATGCTGGGCGAGAACTTCGCGAAGGCCTTCGAGATCATGTACATGGCTACCGGCGGCGAACGTAGGTACGTCAGCCAGACCTGCTATGGGCCTGGGATATCCCGCATTCTCGCCGCGTTGATATCCGTTCACGGTGATGACGATGGCCTCGTCTTCCCGCTTGCAGTCGCACCTGTCCAGGTGGTGATCGTGCCGATAAAAGGGAGGCAGAATGAGAACCCTCGCATCCTCCAACTAGCTCAGGACGCAGCGAACCATCTGAGACAGGCAGGGTTCCGCATCGAACTCGACCTGAGAGAGGAGACGCCTGGCGCCAAGTACTACTTCTGGGAGATGAGGGGCGTCCCCTTCAGACTGGAGGTAGGCGCAAAGGAGGCGACGGGGGGCTACCTGACGTTGTTCAGAAGGGACACGAGAAATCGTAGCCGAGTTCAGCTTCAAGGCTTGGCGGAACGCATAGTAGCCGAGGGCGTAGATATGCTGGAGGGGCTCAAGAAGAGGGCTGAGCAGCGGCTGAAATCCAAGCTGGGAGAGGCGCAGAGCCTCGAAGAGCTCGTCGAGAAACTTAGAGAATCGCACGGTATCGTGAAGGCCCCCTTCTGCTCCATAGAGATGGACGGCGCAGCCTGCGCGGAGAAGGTCCGTGAACGTACAGGCGCCGAGGTGAGGGGCGTCCTCTTCCCCCACGAGGAGAAGCCTAACCCCGACAGCCGATGCATCATCTGCGGGAGAACGGCTAGGCATATCGTCTACGTCGCGGAGGCGTACTGAGGCGTCCTATACATCGTCAAGCTGCGGATCGCGGCTTCAACTCGTCCCCGCTACCGTTCTGGTAACGTTTTTCGGCGACTCACAGCCTCTTCACGCCGCGGGTCACGGTCTGCGCTCTCGCGTAGACCTCGTCTCGTTCACCGAAGGATGAAGGCCCGTAGCCTTCAACCACGAAGCTGGCGGAGGCAGACCCTACCGCAGCTGACCAGGCTAGGTCTTGTTTCGTAAGGTACTCGGCTAGGAACGCGCCTATGAACGCGTCACCGGCACCGGTCGGGTCAACCACCTTCCTAGGCGTATAAGCCGGTACGATGAAGGCCTCCTTCTGGCTGACGAGAACGACGCCTTCCGCGCCCCTTGTGGCGATCACGATCATAGGCCCTCTGCGGACCACCTCGCGACAGGCCGCTAGGAGGTCCCCTATGCCCGTCATCCAGACAAGCTCCCCGCCTGAGGCTTTGAGGATATCGACGCCGTCAAGGATGAAATCGGGCGGCGTAGACTGCGACACTATGCCGTCGGAACCGAAGGCTCTCAGGTAGCCCTGGGGGTCTAAGGAGATGAGCGTCGAACTCCTCGTCGCTTTCATGAAAGCCTCAGGGGTGATATCGTTGGCTACCGGGCCTAGGTGGACCGCGTCGGCATCAAGGCTCTCAGGGATGTCTTGGGTCGAGAGCGGGCGGCATCTGGCTCTCAGCCACATCGACCTCTCGTGGCCGCTGTACCGATGAATGAAGCTCGTCGTCCTCTCGCCGTCTAGCCTCCTTAATCCTGAGATGTCTACGCCCTTGCTTGACAGCCAGATCGCGTATTCATCTGGGAAATCGGCGCCGACGAGCGAGATCAGCTTCACATCCGCCCCGAGGCTCCTTGCCGCTAGGGAGGTGTAGGTCGCGGGGCCTCCGAGCGTCGGTCTCCATGGCGAGCCCCCCACGTAGATGTGGTCTATCGTACAGTGCCCGACGACGAGGAGGGTGACCAACCTTCCCAAGCCTCGCTAGCTAATAGCGTCGACGCTGGGGTTCGGAGAGGCTTCAGGCCGACATAAGCCTTCTGCGCCGGGGCCTCCTCGCCGTTCGGCGGTAGGGGCCGAGGAGGCAGCAAGCCTTTTACATAGCGAACGCTGTGATGAGCCTCTAAGGCTTAGGGTCGGGCTTATGCCGAAGAAGAGACGGTCGAGGGGTAGGGGCAAGGGTGGCAAGGGTAGAAGCGAACTCGTCCAGTGCAGCGCCTGTGGAAGCCTAGTGCCGAGAGACAAGGTTAAGAGGATCACCAGCCGCGTCTCCTTCGTGGACCCCCAGTTGGCGAGAGAGCTTCGTGCCAAAGGCGCGTATCTCGGAGGGCAGCAGGTCGTCCGGAACTACTGCATCTCCTGCGCGATCCATCATCGAGTCGTCAAGGTCAGGTCCCGGTCGGAGAGGAAACCCACCGCCACCTCGACGAGATAGACTCGTAGGCCAATGCCCGGAGGTTGGGGGTTGGCCCTTAAGAGGCTTGCAAAGAAGGTCACCGTGGAGAACCTGTGGCTCTACGTGCTACGGATGGTCATCGACAGGCCCATGTACGCCTATGAGATAAGGAAGACGTTGAAGGAGCGTTTCGGCTTCTCAGTTGCGACGATCACGGTCTACTTCGTCCTCTACAGGATGGCGGCTGAAGGCCTCATCAGGAAAACCTTGAGGCCGCCCACCCCTGGAAGGGCTGACAGGAAGTACTACGAGGCTACGGAACGAGGAAAGGAGACGCTTGCGAAAGGCATAGAAATGCTGGAAAGAGCGGTTCGAAAGCTCGCTTAACGCCTCTCTAAGCGCCAAGGTTCCTATCCGTCCTCGAGGGCCCTCCAGCGTTGACCGACCCCGATGCCGGTTCTCTCGCCTGCGCACCCTGCACACCGCTCCTAGCTCCCGTCTGATTGAACGGTCCCTCCGCTGCAACGTTTTTCACGGAGTAGTATTACCCCTCGGCCGCCGCCGAGGCGGCGGAGCTCCTCGAAGTGGCCAGACAAGCCAAGCCAAGCCGAGTCGAGTCGAGTCGAGCCGCAAGCTTTCTAGGCGAATCGGCTTCAGAGACCCTTAGGGATGAGCTGGAAACGAGGCCGGGTAGGCTTATATTCTAGGGCTCCGCCCGTTTTGAAAGGTGAGCCTCCATTTGAGGGACCTCAAGCCTCAGATGACGGTACGAGATAAGGAAGCGATGCTTAAACAGCTTGAAGCGTTCAGGCTGGAGCCACGTTTCTCAGCGGGCGTATGGTACTTCTTCCCCGGCGGTGGGAGGTTCCATGAACGGTACGGCCCTCCCGGCTCCATCGAGGAGGCCTTAGCTATCGTCAGGCGACTCTTCGACCGAGGAGTGGTCGACTCGTCCTTCCGGCTGGAGGCGCACTACCCAAACGAGGTTAACGAGGCCAACCTTGACGCCTACCGCAGCCTCGTAAAGGAGACGGGCATACGGCTCATCACGGTGATACCGAACCTCTTCTACGACCGAATCTTCGAGTTCGGCTCCCTCTCAAGCCCCCTCCCGGAAGCGCGAGAAGAGGCGGCGAGGAGAACCGTGAGAGCTCTAGAGTTGAACAGGGAGCTTGAAGCCGAGTTCATGGTCGTCTGGCCTGGCATAGACGGGTACGAGAACCCGATCGGCGTCGACTTCTACGGGATGTGGGACAGGTTCGAGGGGGGGCTCGCCGAAGCTATGGACCAGGTTCCAGGCGTCAGGGTGGCCATCGAGCCTAAGCCCTACGAGCCCCGGGGCAACAACATCTACAGGAACACGGCGAACGGCCTCCTCATGGCTCGGAACGTGGAGGCGCTACTCGCCTCTCAAGAGAATAAGAGGCTGCTGCAGGAAGGCCACAGTCTGGTCTGTCTCAACCCGGAGGTAGGGCACGTACTGATGGGGCATGAGGAACTCGCGTACGCTTTAGCCGCTATCATGCGTGAGGGGCGTCTCGCCCACATACATTGGAACAGCCAGCCCCTAGGCAACTACGACCAAGACTTGAACGTCGGGGTGCTAGGCCTAGACCAGACCTACGCGGCGCTCCTCGTGATGAAGATGTACGGCTACGAGGGCTACCACGGCATAGACATCAACCCGGAGAGGATGCCGGTTGACAGAGCCCTTGTACTCAACATGAACGCCATCCGGGCTGCCTGCGCGCGGCTCAACGAGCTAGACTATGGGCGATTCGTCGAAGCCATGTACGAACCGCATAGGAACCGCGGGGTTGTGGAGGACGTGATGACGCGAGCCTTCGCCCCACGGTCTGCCCGCCTCCTTGACATCGAATAGCCCGCGGCCACAAAGTCAGATAGGAAAGTCGCGTCTGCTCAACGCTTGGCATAGAGGGAGAAAGCTCATAGCTTAAAGCAGACGCTCGGCTACAATTCGGGAAAGGGTCTGACTAAGCAGGCGGAGGGCGGCATCTGAGCTGAAGGAGGGAAAGCGCAGCTCCGCTTCGGGTCTTCGACGCTTACGCGTCGTAATCACTCTTGCGATAGTCAGTTTCACTCTTCCAGCGTTCTTCCTCATCCCGGCGCCGAGTGGGGCTTCACCGGCTAGCGCCTTCTACATGGAGAGGGAATGGGCTACGCTGCAACTGAACAAGGATGGGACATCGCGGCTTTCCTACAATGTGTCCGTCGTGGTCACAGGTGACCCCCAACAGGGCATCTACCTGGGCATGCCTAACGAGCATATATCGGATGCCTCCGCCGTCGATTCTGCTGGTAACAGGCTCACGGTGGAGGTCGAGAAAGATAACAAACGGCTGAAGATCTTCTTCCATCAGGATGTTTACGCGGGGCAGTCGGTGGGGGTCTGGGCCTCCGCGACGATTGACAGGTTCATCTTCAAGGATGAGACGAACCCCGGCAACGTGGGTGTCCAGTTCATCCCCGCATGGTGGGATTTCAGCGACAGGATGAACCTGAGGGTCCTCATCCTTCTGCCTCCAGGTGTCCAACAGAGCGAGGTGAAGACGGGAACCATCCTATGGAACAACGTGTTCACCGTCGACGATAGGCTGGGAGTCTACTGGGAACGCCCCTCGTGGCCTGCTAACGAGAAGTTCACAGTCGGCGTCTCCTTCCCCGAGAGATACGTTGACCGATACGAGGGGCAGGGGCTGAGCCTTGGGAGCCTGGCGGCTATCCTCATCCCGCTCGGGCTCGTTTCGGCCGGGGTCGCTGTGATAGCTGTCAGCGCGGTCATGCTCCGTAGGAGACGGGAGCCCTACGTGCCGCCGAGATTATCGATGGAGGTTGTCACGACGCCCGCTCATCAAGCCAAGTTTGGACGGAACGCCTCGGTACGCGACGACCTAGACCCGGTCGAGGCCTCAATACTGATCCCTCTACACCCGGGCAGGATCGTGGCGATGATCCTCTACTCGATGGCTAGAAAGAAAGCGTTGAGGGTTGTCGAAGCTACGCCTAGGATAAGGGTGGAGCTTCTCGACAGGCCCCCCACCTTGCGATACTACGAGAGGTACATGGTTCGAGCCGTAGCCTCAGACGGCTTCTTAGACGAGGAGGGGTTGAGGACGGTCCTCGGAGCACTACGTCGGAACGTAGACGATAAGATGGCCTACTACAGCCGACTTGAGACCCGCCACTTCTACTTGGCCAAGGTTGAGGAGAGATGGAGGGAAGTTCAGGCAGCCGGCATCCCTCAGGCTCAGTTCGACAAGTACAATGAGAACCTGCTATGGTTGATGATAGACCCCAAGTTCAAGGAGAAAACCAAGGAGACCGTGAAGGGACCCATACAGCTGCCGCGTGAGGACTACGACTTCTACTACTACCGTTGGCTTCCACCGATCATAATCCTGCAGGAGAGGCCTAGGGTCGGCATCCCCACCCCAGGTCCTACGCCTGTTCCCGGCCCCACGCCCATGCCGACGCCCCCTCAGCAGAGGCCGCCCTCATCGCAGGTCCCAGTCATCACGGACATCGAGAAGCTGGCCGATAGCTTCGTCACCTCCGTGGAGACGATGACGAGCAACGCCGTGAAGGATGTTGAGAAGGCGATGCAGGCCATCACGACGAGGGCTGAGAGTTCGACGCAGTCGCACACGACGAGCGGGAACAAGGACGGGGCAAGCTGCCACTGCGTCTGCGCCTGCGTCAGCTGCGCCTGCGTCTGCGCATGTGTAAGCTGCGCGTGCGCCTGCGCTTCTGGAGGCGGCTTCTGCTTCAGGCTTAAGAGCGGCATGAAGGCTGCCGCGATAAAGCTCTCGGAAGAGCTAGGCTTCACGCTGGACTTCTACCCGAAGAGCCTCATCTTCCCGCTAGCGGCGCCGCCGCGTTACGGGTTCAAGCTTACCTCGCAGAGAGGAGGCTCCATCAACCTCTGGAGCCAGGCTAACTCGACGAGTTACTCCGTTGAAACGGAAGGGTTAACGCCTGAGGAGCATGAGCTGATGACCCGAGCCCTTCGCTCGTTAAAGGAGGCCATCGCTTGAAGGCAGCACAGTACGTCGTCCGAGACGAGCAGGGGCATCCAGCTGGGGTTGCGAAATTACACCTCCGCGAGGAACCTGACGGTAGGGGTATCCTCGTCATCAACGCGAACAAGGTCCTGTACCTGAACAGGACGGCGACGGACCACGTCAGGCTCATCCTTGAAGGCTTCAGCCCCGAGGCAACCGTCAAGGCTCTGGCGAAGAGGTACCGGGCTAAGAGGGGGGAGCTCAGGAGATACCACGCCCAGGTCTTGACGGCGATCGACGTTCTCATCAAGAGCCGCGAAGTCGACCCCTTCATGTACCTGGGGGTTGAGAAGACAGCCCCCTTCGAGGAGGAGCTGCGGGCGCCCCTCAGGATGGACCTCGCCTTAACGTACCGATGCCAGAACAACTGCCTCCACTGCTACGCGAAGGGGCCTCATGAGACCCAGGAGCTTACAACGGAGCAGTGGCGGCTCGTGCTGAAGAAACTGTTTGAGGCCCAGATCCCGGCGGTGAGCTTCACCGGGGGAGAGCCGACGCTCCGCGATGACCTCGTCGAACTCGTCGCGGCGACGCAGAGCATAGGCCTCGTAAGCGGCCTTATCACGAATGGGCGGAGGCTGAGCGATAAAGCGTACGCTGAGAAACTCTACCGGGCAGGCCTCGACTTTGCCCAGATAACCCTGGAGTCGAATCGACCTGAAGTCCACGAGAAGATGACGAGAGCCCCGGGGAGCTGGAAGGAGACTGTTGACGGGGTAAGGAACTGTCTCAACCTCGGCCTCTACGTGGTGACAAACACGACTATCAGCCCTTACAACGTGGACCACGCCCTGGAGCTGGTCCGTTTCCTGAAGAAGCTGGGCGTCGTGAACTTCGCGATGAACAGCCTCATCTATAGCGGCCGCGGCGAGGTCGCGGAGAAGGACTTTCTCCTCCCTAGGGATAGGCTTCGGAAGACCCTAGACGAAGTGAAGCATGAAGCCTTCCTCCTGGGGATGGAGTTCAACTGGTACTCTCCCACACGTTACTGCGAGCTGAACCCCGTCACGATGGGACTAGGCGCCAAGTTCTGCTCCGCGTGCAGGACGAACATGGCGGTTGAGCCCGACGGCACCGTGCTGCCCTGCCAGTCATGGTTCAAGAGCGTCGGCAACATCCTCACCGACCCCTGGGAGAAGATCTGGAGCCACGAGCTCTGCGTCTACATCCGTAGACGCGGATGGCTGGAACTCGAAGAGAGATGCTGTGAATGTGAATGGCGTAAGATCTGCGGAGCAGCCTGCCCCCTAGAAGCCGAGAAGAAACGGATACCCCACACAGAATGCTCAGTAACCTAGGGCTGGTCGGCTCTACTGCCCCTTCGGACCTGCCACTCTCCACGACTGGCTTGAGGGGATTAGAGAACGCCATCGATAGGCCCCTAAGACGCGGCAGGAAACGCGAAGGGCTCTGTCCTAAAGGTTCGCAGCTCTCCCTGAAGGCGTAGATGCTCGCCGACCTGCAGCCGACAGGGTAGGGGCAGAGTAGGCTTTCAGGACATAGCCGAACGGGTTTACATTACGTGGGAAGAGGCCTCAACCGAAAGGCTTACATTACGTGGGGTGGCCTTCACGTTCTCTGGCGAGGAGTGTTCCTGAGGGCAGACTGCCTAGGCGAATGAGTCTATGCGAGGACCAGCCCTTCTCTCCGACCGCGTTAAGAGCATCGCTCCTAGCGCGACTATGGCTGTCAGCACGAGGGCGAAGGCGTTGAAGGCTCAGGGCGTGAACGTCGTCGACTTCGGCGCCGGGGAGCCGGACTTCGATACGCCGGAGAACGTGAAGGAGGCCGCCGTGAGGGCGCTCCGGGAGGGCTTCACCAAGTACACCGCCGGCACGGGCATACCGGAGTTGAAGAAAGCTATCTGCGAGAAACTACGGCGGGAGAACGATATCGAGTACCAGCCGGACGAGATAGTGGTGAGCTGCGGGGCGAAGCACTGCCTCTTTAACATCATGCAGGCGATGCTCGGCCCTGGGGACGAGGTGCTGATACCGGTCCCCTACTGGGTCAGCTACGTGGAGCAGGTGAAGCTCGCCGGGGCTACGCCCGTGCTCGTTAAGGGCGGCGGCCTCAAAGTCACGGCGGACGACCTGAAGGCGAAGCTTACTGAGCGGACGAAGATGCTGATACTGAACAGTCCGAATAACCCGTCAGGCGAGGTCTACTCGCGGCAGGAGCTTAAGGAGCTCGCGGACCTAGCCCTCTCGCGTTGGTTCTACATCATCTCCGACGAGGTTTATGAGAAGTTCGTCTACCAAGGCCGCCACTGGAGCATCGCGTCGCTCGACGAAGGCCTCAAAGACCTAGTCATCACGGTGAATGGGGCATCGAAGACCTACGCGATGACCGGCTGGCGTATAGGCTATATGGCCGGGCCTAAGGAGATTATGGAAGCCTGCTCGAAGCTACAGGACCATACCACCTCGAACCCGAACAGCATCGCGCAACGAGCCGCCCTAGAAGCCCTCACAGGGCCTCAGGAGAGGGTTGTGGAGATGGTGAAGGAGTTCGACCGCCGGAGACGATACATGGTCGAACGACTCAACACATTCAAGGGCTTCAACTGCCCCATGCCGGAAGGCGCCTTCTACGCCTTCCCTAACGTGGAGGGGCTACTAGGCAAGACCTGGAAGACGAGCGAAGCCCTGGCCTTGGAGCTGCTTCAGGAAGCGAAGGTCGCGGTGGTACCGGGCTCCGCCTTCGGCCTAGAAGGCCACATAAGGCTTAGCTACGCAACATCCATGGAAAACATAGAGAAAGGCCTAGACCAGGTCGAAGCCTTCCTAAGCTCATAGAGCCCCAGATGCCTGACACCGTCTCGCCCCTCCTAGGATAAGGCCCCTCTGGTCTCCAGCCGACCCTACGGTCAACCTTATCTAATCTGGCCGTCTCTTGTTTGATGCTCCATCATGGAGACGCCCACGGTGATGCTGAAACTTGCTCAGCGTCGATGCCAAGGTTTATGCCGCGCGCGAAGGCATGAGAGGGGTTCATGGCGCGTTTAAAGCGGAGGAAGAGGCTGAGGAGGGCCGTAGCCGAGAGGGAAGCGCTCAGGCTTCTCAACCTGGTGCCCGTAGAGAACGCTTTCCGCTTCTATACCGCGATAGGGGAGCCCACGGGCGAAGCGGCTTCTAGCGCCGAGGAGTTCCTTGAGAAGCTTCAGACCTTAGACCTCCGGTCTATAGAGTTTCACACGCGTCGAGGCGACTTCGAGAACTGGTTCAGGTTCCTAGGAGACGGAAAACTGGCAGCCGAGGTTGCTGACATCGCGCGGAAGCCGCTCTCAGCCGAGGAGCTCCGACGCAAGCTCTACGCCGCCGTCTCCGAGCGGCTTAACTACCTGATCCGCGTAGAGAGACTCCTAGAAGGACACGTCCGGAAGGCCAGCGTCGAGGCGACTTCTTGAAAAGACCCTCTTAAGAGGCACTAGCAAGTGGCGAGACCCGGGTCTTCAGGAACCCCATTTCTACGCCTAAGGCGGCCTCCTAGGCGTAACCTGACACGGTTGAAAGCTCATAGGAAGGCGATGTAACGGAGTGGGTTTCGCAGGGTCCGGTGTGTCTAAGAGGTCCCACCTCGCCTATTTTCCCTACAAGCTTAGGGAGTATCAGGGCGACTTTCTCTCCTATGTTGCGAGGGAGGTTAAGCGTCGAAACGTGGTGGTCGACGCGGCCACGGGCTTTGGTAAGACACCGCTTCTCCTAGCCGCCCTCCTGC
>JAWCPE010000001.1:72364-73407 GCA_038870415.1 Bathyarchaeia archaeon | reverse complement strand
TGGAGCCAGGCAAGAGAGCCGACATCATCATCGTCAACCTGCATAAGCCCCATCTTACGCCGGTCTACAACGAGCTCAGCCACCTAGCCTACGCCGCGAAGTGCTCTGATGTGGAGACGGTCCTTGTTGACGGACGTATAGCCGTAGAGAACAGACGCCTCACAACGGTAGACGTAGAAGAAGTCATGAGACGAGCCGTAGAATCCAAGGATAGGCTGGTCGCGAAACTGCGGGAGAGCACCGGGGTTCCCGTAGGGCAGACCGTAGAGAGCTAGACCCAACCAAGCCAGGACGAGGATATAGCCAGTACCGCGTCTCGCGTAACAACGTTAATAGAACTAGAGGCGTCTTTCCTCCGTAAAGGAGCGTGAGCTAGGATTGCCCAACTATCAGGTGAAGGATGTCTCTCTCGCTGAGCAGGGGGAACTCTCGGTAGAGTGGGCTCTGAGACATATGCCCGTGCTGGGAAGCATCCGAGAAAGGTTCCTCAAGGAACAGCCCTTGAGGGGCATTCGCATCGCAGGATGCTTACACGTCACCAAGGAGACCGCTGTGCTGGCGCAAACTCTCATCGCGGGCGGTGCAGAGGTCTCGCTCTGCGGGTCTAACCCACTCTCGACTCAGGATGACGTGGCCGCTTCGCTGGCTCAGTTCGGGGTACGCGTCTACGCATGGCGCGGACAATCCGTAGCGGAGTACTACGACTGCATGAGGCGCGCCTTGGAGTTGAGGCCTCAAGTCGCTCTGGACGACGGCGCGGATATGCACGCGGTCTTGCACGCTGAGAGGACCGAGCTGATCCCGGGCCTGATGGGAGGTACAGAGGAGACGACGACTGGAGTCATGAGGCTGAAGGCTATGGCGAAGGATGGCGCCCTCAGGTATCCGTTGATAGCCGTGAACGACGCGAAGAGCAAGAACCTCTTCGACAACCCAGTCGGGACGGGGCAGTCTGCTCTCGACGGCGTCATAAGAGCGACGAACATCCTGATCGCAGGCAGAGAGGTGGTCGTCGCGGGCTACGGCCAGGTAGGCTCTGGCAT
>JAWCPE010000001.1:0-72354 GCA_038870415.1 Bathyarchaeia archaeon | reverse complement strand
AGAGCCAGAGGGATGGGCGCGACCGTTACCGTGGTCGAAGCGGACCCCTTCAGAGCCTTGAAGGCCGCGATGGAGGGCTTCCGCGTTGCATCGATGCGCGAAGCCTCCAAGTACGGCGACATCTTCATCACCGCTACGGGCAACACGGACGTGATAAGAGCTGAACACTTTGAGGAGATGAAGGATTACGCCGTCTTGGCAAATGCAGGCCACTTCGATGTTGAGGTGAGCAAGCCAGACCTTGAAAGGCTCTCCGAGGGGAAGAGGCGCATCAAGCCCTGCGTGGACGAGTACCGCCTGAAGAGCGGTCGGAGGCTGCTCTTGCTGAGTGAAGGCCGCCTTGTCAACCTCGCGTGCGCGGAAGGGCATCCCTCAGAGGTGATGGACCTCTCCTTCTCCATTCAGGCCTTGAGCGTCGAATACATAGCCAAGAAACGGGGAAAACTACCCGTGAGAGTGCTCAAGGTCCCCGCGGCGATAGATGAAACTGTTGCTAGGCTTAAACTGAGAGCGATGGGGCTTGAGACCGAGGAGCTCACGGAGAGACAGAGAGAGTACCTCACCTCTTGGCAGGCCGGAACGTAACGCTTACCCGGCAAATAGGCTGGGTGTGATCACGCCCTCTCCCCGCAGGCACCTATGGGGATAAGCCTTGGAACGTCACCTTCCGTTGTCATGGCAGTAGAATGAAGACCGGAAGCCTGGGTTAATGGATTCCCCCTCTGACCGCGGAGAAACGCTATGGGATCGAGCCACAGGTTGCTCGAGGAATAAGAGTAGGGTCAGGAGGGCAAGTGGCCTCGACGAACATTAACCCCCTTGGTAGCCAACAACGCCATCTGTTTCAGCCCTCCATGTATCTGCCCGAGATGTCGAGGATAAATAAAGAACCCGTTTCAACTGGTTTAAGCTTCTCTTGCAGCTTTCTCAGCCATGGAGTTCAGGAGGTTGCGGTGATGAGTGGGCCGGGCCGGACTTGAACCGGCGACCGCCACCTCTCTAAAGGGCTTTAGCCCTTGTAAGGGTGGCATCCTGGCCAACCTAGACGACCGGCCCACTGAGTCGATAAAGGCTTGTGGTGGCTTATCTGCTTTGACGAGCTGTGGCGCCGGGGACGGGACTCTCCACCCTCGGGTCTGTAGCCGTGGGCTTTTGAACCCGTGAGGCGCATTGCGCCACAGACTCTCCGTCCCAACCGTGGCGGGGTTAGCAGGCCTGCACCCTACCAGGCTGCCCGCGTTCTTGGCACGCTCTAGGTGACCCCGGCGCGCTTAGGACGTCTCCCTGACGCACCATATAAGGTTTGACGCGGATCTTAAGCCGCTATGGGAGGTTGTCATCGATTAAAAGGGCTGCCATCACGCATTAAACCCCTGGTCGAGGTGATGTCTCTTCTAGCTAGCCTAGTCTAGGGGCTACTCTCCAGTTCTCAGCCCTTTGCAGCCCAGGCTTGGCTTAGGTGCGAGCAGTTGAGGGCTTACCTAGGCAGGTGAGGGTACAACCGACACCTTGACTGGGTGGTTGTTCTGGGCGCCTCTGAAGCCGCTGATCTCTGAGGCGGCATTGTTGAGGGCTTCCATCCCGTAGTAGCGTCTGTCCGCGAATTCCCTCTGCTTCCCGGGGTTCCACTTGTACGTGGGCCGATAGTATCCTACTACGCGGGCGTAGATCTCCGTCCGCCCGTGGCAGAGGTCGCAGGTCTCCTTGACGCCGTAGAGCATCGTTCGGTCCTTAGGGCAGACCGAGAGCACCGCGCCGAGGTCTAGGTAAGGTATCCGTGTGTTCTCTACGATGCGTCGTACAAGCCTCTTCGCCGCGCTAGCCCCGGGGGCCTCGCCTAGGAGTATTCTGAAGACGGTGCCGCCTGTGAAGAGGGGGAGCAGCCGCTCCTCCACGTTCATCCTCTCGATGAGGCTGATCTCCTCGACCGTCGGGACGAGGACGCTCGTATAGTAGGGGGCGTCTACCGTTCCCTGCGTGAAGATGCCGTCGAACCGCTTCCGGTCGAGGAGCGCCAGCCTGTGGCATGAGCCCTCCGCAGGTGTCTCCTCCAGGTTGAAGGGTTTACCCGTCTCCGCTTGGAATCGGCGGAGCACCTCCCGGACGTGGAGGAGCACTTTCTCTACGAAGTCTACGGATTTCGAGAGGGGCAGGCCTAGGAAGTTGACGCAGCTCTCGTTCAGGCCGACTAGGCCTATCGTTCTGAAGTAGCTCTCCGGGCAGAACCCATACATCTCCGCGAAGGGTAGAAGCCCGTTCTTGAAGCTCCGGTCGATCATCTCCGCCTTGAACATGAGCTGCATCTTCGCCAGCTCTAGGAGGCGGTCGAGCCGTTCGAAGTAGTCTCTCTCGTCTCTCGCGAGGAAGCCTACGCGGCCCATGTTGATGGTGACGACGCCGAGGCTTCCCGTCCCTTCGCGGGCTACGAAGAGGCCGCCGGGCGGCGCTAGCTGCGTCGTGTCGATGAGGAGCCGGCAGCACATCGACCTTACCGTGTTCTCTTCGATGCCTGAGCCGACGTAGTTCATGAAGTAGTAGCTTCCCACCTTCGCTTCGGCTTCAAAGATCCTGTCGGCGGCTTCGGAGCCCCAGGGGAAGCTCCGTGTGACGTTCACGGTGGGGATTGGGAACGTGAAAGGCCTTCCTGCAGCGTCGCGGTCCATGTATATCTCAGCCATAGCCATGTTGATGAGCTCCACCTCGTCCTGGAAGTCTGCGTATGTGTCCTGGGTCTCCACGCCGCCGATGACGGCCTTCTCCTCCGCTAGGCTCTTCGGGCAGCCCAGGTTGAAGGTGAGGTTCGTGAACGGCGACTGGAAGCTCTGCCTCGACGTGAAGTTCAGGTTGAAGACGAGCTTCTGGAGGCACTGCTTCGTCTCCTTGAAGTCTAAGTGGTCGTAGGCGACGAAGGGCGCCGTGAGCGTATCGAAGTCCGCGAAGGCCTGAGCGCCGCTGAACTCGTTCTGGCTGATGAGGAAGTAGTTCGCGATATGGTCTACGATGGCGGAGAAATGCTTCGCCGGGTTCGAAGAGACGGTCGGCGACCTGATCCCTACCTTGATCAGGTTGAAGAGTGAGCCGCCGTGACAGTAGGGGATGAGGCTCCCCGACTCTAGGTTATGGATATGGATGTCCCCCGACCTGTGGGCTTCAGCCGCCTCCGGGGGCATCGTTCTTAGGGCGAACTCCGCCAGGTAGGAGTTCGCGATATAGGATAGAAGCCCGCTGTACGAGTAGTTGAAGTTCGCGTTCTCCCTGATTCTCCACGTGGACTTCGCGAGGTAATCCTCTACGAGGGACATAGGCATCCCAGCCGCAGAAACGCGGGGAAACATGAATACCGTGAACATCTCATATAAGGGTTTGTGACAGAGAACTCCATAAAAATTGACTTCACGCCGGCGCCTTTTCTCTAACGCCAACCGGCTATCGGAAGGGCGAGTCTCCGAGCATCGGCGAGTCTAGCTGGCATCCAGCCACTAGAATTGACATAAACCTGCCAAAAGACTATGGTTACCCCATCTGCCCGTTGAATCGGCACCGGCATGCCGGTGCCGATTCAACGTAGGCCTCAGCCTCGAACGTGCGGTCAGGAAACAGCCGAAGGCTTTAACGCTTAGGTAAGGACATCCTGTTGAGGCGGTCCGCCTGCCAGGTAGGAGAGCGCTGCTCATACTCGCGCCGACGGGGTTCACCGACCACGAGTTCATCCAGCCTAAGGAGGTGCTTGAACGCGAAGGCATCGAGGTGGTAACCTGCAGCGTGTCCAGAGGCCCTTGCCGAGGCTCCTCCGGCACGGCTGCTCAGGCGGAGATACCCCTCGCCGAAGCCCGTGCAGAGGACTACGATGCGCTCATCGTCGCGGGCGGAGTTGGCGCGCTCCAACACCTGCAGCACGACCCTAAGCTCATCTCTCTCTTGAAGAAAGCCCAAGAAAAGGGCAGGGTCGTCGCGGCTATCGGCCGCGGGAGGCATTGTCTCGCGAACGCAGGCCTCTTCGCGGGCAACTTCGCCTACGGGCCTCCCGTCGAGGTCAACGGCAACATCGTCGCCGGGAGGCCGCCTGCCACGACCCCCGGCTGGACCTCAAGGATGTTCGCACAGGTAGTAGCAGAGCTGCTACGCTCAAGATGCCCAGTTACCAACGAGACCCCCGGTTAACACGTTTCTCTCGCAGCCGTGGGGATGAAGGAGGGAGGTTTCCAACATACTTAGCCCTAGGCCTTCACGAGTATCGCCGCGTAACGCCCGGTGAGAGCTGGAGACGCCGCCCGGAGCCACGTCTAGAAGCGGGGAGGGTAATACCATCCCGCGGGGAAAAACACGCTCGCAGGGAGAGCTAGGGGCTTAGGTCGACAACCTCGGATAGAGGGCCGAAACTGAGATAACTACGTGGAGCCGACAGCCTAGCTGGGAGAGTGCTGTGAACGCACGAGAGAGATTCCGTAGGACGATGCGTTTCGAAACCGTTGATAGGGTGCCTTTCTGCGAGTTCATAGGGTTCTGGCCTGAGACCATCTACAGGTGGCATCGCGAAGGGCTGCCTACCAGCGTTGGGGTACACTCCTACAGCCTTCCGATCGGGCTTGGGAACCCTCAGACGGTCTACGACTACTTCGGCTTCGACCCGGTAGGCGGACCCTACAGGGCCGAGTCCTGCGTAGGCGACGTAGCAGTGGATTTCGCCCCTATTCCGCGGTTTATCCAACGGACACTGGTCGAGGACGCACGGTATAGGCTTGAGGTGGACGAGTCTGGCATAACGAAGAGGGTGCTCAAGGTGGGCGTCTCGATACCGGGCTTCGTGGGCTTCCCCGTCAAGGAGAAAGCAGACTGGGAGAAGGTAAAGCAGAGGTTTAACCCTAACGACCCGAGGAGGCTTCCTAAGAACTGGGGCGACGAAGCGGTCGAGTATTACCGCGTGGTCGACCACCCGGTGGGGATAGGCTTCCCAGGCTTCTTCGGCCAGCCTAGGAACCTCATGGGCGTCGAACGTCTCCTAGTCGCGTTCTACAGGGACCGGAGGCTCTTAGAGGACATCCTCGACTTCTGGGCCGACTTCGTCATCGAGACAAGCCGAGGGGTGGTGGAAGCCGTCAGGCTGGACTACGTGAATATATGGGAGGACATGTCCTACAGGACCGGGCCGTTGATCTCGCCCTCTCTCTTCGAGGAGTTTCTCCTCCCGCGGTATAGGAAGGTTACACGTTACCTGAGAGAGAAAGGTGTCGAGACGATCATGGTAGATACGGATGGCAACCATGATGCCTTAACACCGCTCTTTCTAGAGGCCGGGGTGAACTGCATCTATCCGCTCGAGGCCCAAGCAGGCATAGACGCCCGAGCCTTGAGGAGGACCTACGGCAGGGAGCTCAGGTTGGTCGGGAACATCGACAAGACCGCCCTTACGAAGGGGAGGGACGCCATCGAACAGGAAATCGAGGCGAAACTGCCTCTTGCGAGGGAGGGCGGCTACATACCCAGCGTAGACCATGCAGTCCCCTCAGATGTACCCTTCGAGAACTACCGGTACTACGTGCAGCTCTTGAGAGAAAGACTTGAGCAGATGTAGCAAGCCCCCAACTGGTATCCTCGTACGGCGGGCGTCGTTCAGGAGGCCCGAAGGAGGGCAGGAAGCTTGGTCATCGTAGCAGCTGGAAACGCCCATCTTCACGTGTTTTAGCAGACCTCGTCCTGAGGGCGCAGCTCGACTTCACGGAGATGAGACTCATCGAGATAGACGTAGAAGCTCTGCGAGGCCCTGCCTAAAGCCTACCAGGGCCTATTCCCCCGCGTTTCAGCCACCCTGCTAACGAGACTCACCCTTAACTGGCTGCTCGCCCCTATGGGTCGAGGCATACGCTCCTCCCCCTACTCCGTCAGCGACAGCCTTCAGAGCGGCCTACTTCACTCCTTTCTAGTGAAAACGGGACGACGGCGAACCCTTATTAGAGCACGGTCTGCCTCTCAGTCGCTGGATGGACGAGGCCCGATATGACCGGAGACGTGGTTGGACGGGGCACCTGGTACGATAAGATGGCTGCCGAAGTCGCGAAGCGTGAACGGCGGCTAGGCCGGAGTCTTCGGCTACTCCGAGTGGAGAGCGGCCTCGGAGCCTCAGGGCTGCCCCATGTCGGCAGCTTGGCAGACGCGACGCGGTCCTACGCCGTGAGCCTCGCCCTTAGGGATCAGGGCTTCAACTCCGAGCTGGTCGCGTTCTCAGACGACTTGGACGCGTTGAGGAAGGTGCCTCAGGGCTTCGACCCTTCGCTTTCGAAGTACCTCGGTTACCCGGTCACCTCTATCCCGGACCCGTTCAAATGCCACGCGAGCTTCGGCGAACACATGAGTTCACTCCTACTGGAGGCCCTAGACGCCTGCGACGTAGAGTATACGCACATGTCAGGGCGAGAGGTCTACCGGAGCGGTCTACTCAACCGGCAGGTCGATACCTTGCTCAGGAACGCTGAGAGGGTCGGCGAGGTCATCAGCGAAGAGGTCGGACAGGAGAAGTACACGGAGGTGCTCCCCTACTTCGCCATCTGCCAGAACTGCGGCCGACTGACGACAAGAGCCTACCAGCTCATGCCGGAAGAACGCCGCGTCCTCTACATCTGCGACGGGATCGAGCTGAGAGGACGGTGGCTGAAGGGTTGCGGCTACAAGGGCGAAGCAGACTACACGAGGGGCGAGGGGAAGCTGAGCTGGAAGGTAGAGTTCGCCGCCCGATGGGCCGCCCTAGATATCAGGTTTGAAGAGTACGGGAAGGATATCGCTGACTCAGTCAGGGTTAACGACCGCGTCTGCCGCGAGATACTGGGCTACGAGCCTCCTCTGCACGCGAGGTACGAGATGTTCCTCGACAAGGCGGGGCGGAAGATCTCTAAATCTGCTGGGAACGTCTTCACGCCGCAGGTCTGGTTCAGATACGGTTCTCCGCTCTCGTTGAAGCTGTTGACGTTGAAGCGTTTCAGCGGGACCCGGCGGCTGTCGGTCGTGGACATCCCGAGGTACATGGATGAGTTCGACGCCCTCGAGGACATCTACTTCGGGAGGAAGGCTGTGACGGACCCGCGTGAGGAGGGGAAGCTCCGAGGCCTCTACGAGTACTGCCACAACCTGAAGCCTCCGGTGAAGCCCTCGCTCCACGTGCCGTACAACCTCTTAACCTACCTGGTGAAGGTCGCTCCGCCCACCGACCGGGAAGGCTACATCGCGTCGAGGCTGAGGAGGTACTCCTACCTGAAGGGGGAGCCCCCGGCTGAACTCAAGAGCAGGATCGAGTACGCGGCTAACTGGGTGAGAGACTTCGAAGAGATCCGCGAGACCACCGTAAGCCTCAGCCAGAACGAGGCGACGGCCATCAAGGAGCTGATCGACCTGCTCAGGGCTGAACGCTCCGAGGAGGAGGTTCAAACAGCCATCTTCGAGCTTGCCCGGCGGAATGGAATCGAGCCTCCCCGCTTCTTCCAGACGCTCTACAGGATACTGCTCGGCGCGCCGCAGGGGCCGAGGCTGGGACCCTACATCATAGCCATGGGGAGAACGAACATCGTCCAAGCCTTAGAGAGAGCCCTTCAGCCTCCGAGGCGAGCTACGGATTGACGGCGTGAACCGGTCTCCGCCTCCTCCTCGAGAGTTCACCGTTGATTCATGTGGGAGCTGGTTGTCTCGTTTAGCGGCGCCACGCACTCCCTTTCTGCTCCTATCTGACCGGTCTTTCCGTCACGTCACGGCGTTTTTTCCCGTGAGATGGTATTACCTTTCGTTCACCGCCCGTTGTGGTGGAACGCCTTGAGGCAGCCTGCCGGGTCAAGTCAGGTCAGGTTCCAGGCTTCTGGATGAGTCAGCTTGAGAGGGCTCCGCAGATGAATCAGGGCCCGTAAAGGACAACCTTTTATCCCCTGTCGGGTGTTGTCTAGGCGGACCCGTAGTCTAGCTCGGACAGGACGCTGACGGTTAGACTCTAGGCGTAAGCCTGCGGAGCCGGAAGTCTGGGGTTCAAAAGCGAGCATGCGAGCGGAAAGTCCCCACGGGTCCGCCATCCCCTCAGCTCGGAATCGATCCCTTGAGGTGCCAAGCCACGTGTCTAAGGGCGTGGAGCTTTCATATCGAACGGGAACTAGAGGGGTGAAGGAAGCCGGGTAGAGGGCCTACGCGTCTGCTTCCAATAGTTTTCGACACTGCCATTTGCTGCCGCACCGCTTTGGATGACCGTTTCACATTGCCGGTCGAGTGTAGGACGCGGCTTCGCATCCGGTCTTGAGGAATTGCAGGTAGTTCCTTGCTCCCTGCTCCGTTCGGTAGAACTGGTAGAAGCCCGTGCTTACGGAGAGGATGAGCCCCCCACCGGGCGCGGCTTCCCGGATGGTCTCCCTCACCTTGCCGTCTATCTGCTCCGGCGTGCAGGTGAGTATGTCGTGCATCTCGATGTTCCCTACGAGGCAGAGGCGGTCGCCTACACGCTTCTTCGCTTCTGCGAGCGGCGTATCACCCATAGGCGGAGGCTCCACCGGGTGAAGCCCATCTACCCCCGTCTCCACCACATCCTCCAGGATCCGGTTCACGTTCCCGTGACAGTGCATTATCACCACAGAGCCGTATTCGTGGATGACCTTCGAGACCCCGCGGTCGTACCTCACGACGAACTCTTGGAAGAGGCGGGGCGGCAGGATCGGCGGCGCCGCGAGCTCCGCCCCATCCGTCCAGAAGACCGCCTGGACGCCCTGCGAGAGGAGACTCTCCAAGTAGTCGATGCATCGCTCGTACATGGCGTCCAGCATCTCCAAAACCCTCTCCTTGTGGCGGTACGCTAAGAACGCGAACTTGTCGCTGGACGAGAGCTGCGGGCCGGTAACGTTGATGATGGGCGTAGGTGCGCCGCACCTGAGGGCTGCGCGGCCAGCGACCTTCGACTCGAACTCGTGGAACGAGCTGGCGTCCACCTTCGGCGGCACATAGGGCACGGAGAGGAATCGGTCGATGTCCTCCTCGGTCTCTATGAGGCCTTTCACGTGCCTCGTAGGGCCGCCCGGCGGCGTCCTCGACACCGCGGTGAGCAGCCCCTTCGGGGTCTCTATCCGCGTCTCATCCACCCTGTAGCCGTCCTCCTCGTAGCTGGATGTCCACCTACGTGCCTCCTTGGACGCGGAGAGGAAGACGTTGGGCTGAACCCGCGGCGCCCATCCCTGCATCGGGTCCCCTACTTTCCGCGCATACTCCACCACCTTCAGGTACGATTCATCCGACGGCGAACCCCTGTAGGGGTCCAGCCCGTAGGCTGCTCGGCCTAGAGGCTCCATGCCGAAGCCAAGGTCAAACCCATGCGGGTAGACCGGCACCCTATCAGGCTCCTCCAACCTCAACGCAGCCCAGATCCTCTCCTTAGGCGACAAAGCTTCACCCTCCCCTTACTGTTCGCCACCTAGAGACGCCCATCGACGGCAGGGGTATCCTGCCTTATTTTTATCAGTATCGCTCAGCACCCCTGTCCGCTGAACTCGATCGAGCGTGAAGAGCTTGTAGAGGCTATTCTCGCCCAGGGGCATCCCTAGTCTTCCGAAAAGTGGGCAGCTGGTGGCCTCCTCTGAAGCTGCGAGAAACAGCAACGCCGTAAAGCACATCCCTCAATCGCTGATCGGATGTGATAGAACAGACCGTCGACCGAGCGCTGGCTCAGTACGCGTAAAGCGTTCCATAAGGCCTCGTAGAGACGGGCATGAGCTTCTGGAACTCGCCTTCCAAGCCTCGTCAAGACCTATGTTGGAGAAGCGGCAGCAGGCCTCAGTTAGGCTCCTGACAAGCTTATAGTCTTCCTCGGGCATCTCCTTCACGCCGACCCCCTTGCCTAAATGGGCGACACTTGATGTAGATTCCGCCGCCTTGTAGCCCCATCCCCATGTAGCTTGCCTTATGTCCATCGCCATTCGGAAGCGTTAGGCCTAAGACGGGGGGCGCTGTCTGCCATGTACCCATGGGCTTCCAGTTACAAGCTAAGTCATCTTCGCTTCCGAAACAGCTTCACCCCTCGCTCTCGTAGACGTAGCGGGAACGGGGTTCCTGCGATGGTTAAACTCCTGTTTGGCCTCGTCTCTTCGCCTCTTCGTCTCGATCTGTGCCCTTTTAGGGCGGGTCCTGTCGATAGTTGCTCTTGGGCATCCGGCTTGTTGTTTCCACGTGGTGCGTCCAATTCTCCTGACGATTAACGCGGTGTGGTAGGTTTGTCAAAAGGTGGGGCCGGCCGGATTTGAACCGGCGATCACGTGGGTTCCCGCCTTCGGGACCCGAGCCACGTAGCCTCTCCCCGCTGCAGCTCTAGGCGAGCTTCAGTCTTCATCTAGACCTAGCTAGCCGACGGCCCCACCTTGAGCTCCGAGGTGTTCGATTAAAGCTTTCGCGGATTCCCGGCTTGGTCTCCTAGCGCAGCACAGCGGCTTGGGGGACGCTCGGGCTTACTCCTTTGTTAAGGTGGTTTTCACGCCGCCAGACAAGTCCGCAGAAAGCTCTGGACTCAACCGAAATGAGGCATGGAACTGGTCTAGTCACTCTTCCTCAGCAGACCTTTCATGGTTGCGTGTTGATGAAGCCTTCGAGGATGAGGATGCTGATGGAAACGGTCGCGTTCAGCCTCCCCTCGCTGAGGCTCATCCTTAATATCCGAGCCTTCCTCCTAGCCGAGCTTAGGGAGTGGACGAAAGAGGAGTCATAGGAAGAGGATGTTTCCTCGAATGGAGACTTACAGTTGCCCCCTCACCTACGGCCCGAACTTGGTTGACGACGTTCTAGACGAGCCTGACCAGGAGAGAGCGGAGGCCCTCCCCGCCGTTCTCACGGTGACTTACCGGGAGCCTCTCTCCAAGAGAGGCTAGGGTCTTCCACGACGAGGACAACACCTCATCTCATCTCATCTCATCTCATCTCGGTTTCAAAACGCACGATTAGATGTGCGGGCTACCTACACCGAGGGGGATAGCTGGCTCTGGGAGGATGTCCTCGAAGCGTTCTCTAGACGACGGAGATTACTAGTGGGCACTTGGACGTTGCGATGCCTCTCGGCAAACCTCAACTCACTTGTCTGGGAGAAGGCCTCAGAGGGGGACGCACGGGTTTTCCATCTAGATCGGTACGATTACCCTGCCTACCTTCCACGGAGCGCAGAGGAGTCCCCTAGGCTCCCTTGTCCAAGGACAACTTCCACCACTGTGAAGACCGGCTCAGACCGATATTCGAATAGTGAAACGGCCCCTCATGGCCTCCTACGGTTAGATATCGATTATTACGCGAGGACATAAGAGGCTGGCAGGACTTACGCGAGACAAGGGAGTTGGGACTGCTGGTCTGCTGGTTCTGTTTCATCTGCGGAGGGAAAGCACCGAAGCGGAGAGACCTGCCAGTCAGATGGAGACGGAGGGCGACGTGCTCGGGGCGCCGAGCGAGAGGCAATCGCTGAATCATCCCCAGAGAGCTCCGGCTGATAAACCTGAACCGGTCTGGCTAAGGCTTAAGTGAGCCGGCTGGAGATGGTCGTTTTCGGTGGAAGGGGTGGGGAGACGGCGTCGCAAGGTCATCAAGGCTCCTAGAAGGACGCTGCCTAAGGTCTTCACGTGCATGGTCTGCGGTAGGAAAGCCGTTGTTGTCAAGATGCAGAGGGAGGAAGGCTGCGCGGTAGTCCACTGCGGCGCCTGCAACCGGCATGACAGGATCGAGGCAGCCCCTGGCATAGCGCCAGTGGACGTCTACTCGCTGTGGTGCGACAGCTTCTACAAGGTCAAGGCGGTCGTTTAGACCCGCCCAGCGTTCTCTACCCTCGCATGATAATCCGAGTATTCTCTAGGGCGTCGGCGCGGCTGTAGGTTTCCTCCATCGGCCTACCTTCAGCTCAAGTCGGTTAAGGCGAAGGCAGGAGCGCCACCATCATCTCTTTTAAGCCTGACTACCGCTTATATCGAGTGGCAACGAGCTAGGCCGTGAAAGCCTCTACGGTGGACCTGCCTTTGAAAGTGAAGGAGTACCTGCTAGAAAGGATTACGCGGGAGGGCTCTATCCACGTCACGCTGATAGACCCTGAGAAGCAGGACCACCGTGAGGCGGGAAGCATCGCCGCGGAGGCGGAGGAGGCGGGCACAGCCGCCATAATGGTCGGGGGCTCGACGCTCGCGTCCACTGACCAGCTAAGTCTAACGGTAAGGGCTATCAAGGAGCGGGTTAAGGTCCCCGTGATCCTCTTCCCCAGTAACGTGGCGGGGATCACCCCGTACGCGGACGCCGTATGGTTTATGTCGCTCCTCAACTCCTCAAACCCCTACTTCATCGTCGGCGTCCAAGCACTTGCGGCGCCGATGATCAAGCAGTACGGCCTCGAGGCTCTACCGATGGGGTACATCATCGTAGGCGACGGCGGCGCAGCAGGCTTCATAGGCCAAGCACAACTCATCCCCTACGACAGGCCAAGCCTCGCCTCTCTCTACGCGTTGGCAGCCGAACTCTTCGGAATGCAGTTCGTCTACTTAGAGGCAGGCTCAGGAGCGGAGAGGCCTGTCCCGCCGGAGATGATATCGTTCGTCCGGTCCGCCGTCGACATACCGCTCATCGTAGGGGGTGGGCTTCGCACGAAGCGCGCCGTCATGGATGCAGCCTCGGCCGGGGCAGACATCATCGTCACCGGCACGGTGCTTGAGGAACGCCCCGCCTCCGTGAAGAAGACCCTAACCGCCCTCGTCGAGGGCATCAGGGAAGCCGGCGTCACGCGAAAGCGGCTCGCGGAGAAGCATTAAAAAGGTTAAGACCCATGGTGTGACATCCAGATGGGAAGGATCGAGTAGCCCAGCCGGTCGAGGGGCCGGTAGGTGACGATTCATTTGACGACGCTCCAAGGGCAGCCTACTGCCCAGTTTAAGATGAGCCAAGCCTACGAAGCCTACTTCTCATCCATAGCCCGAGAGCTGAACCGCCTCTACGAGGTAGCTCGACTCGCGAGGTCGAGGGGCCTAGACCCTAAGCCTGAGCCTGAGCCTAGGATAACCCGGGACCTCGCGGAGAAGGTGGAGCTTCTCGTCGGCCCACCGGGCGTAGCCGCTCGGATCCGTGAGCTGAGCAAGGTGATGGAACGCGAGGAGATGGCCTTCAAGGTAGGCGAAGAGATCGTCTACGGCGCCTTCGGCCCCCTAGAGGAACGGGCTGCCGCGGAGCAGGCTATCAGGACCGCGTTGGCGATAACTACCGAGGGCGCTACCGTCGCGCCTCTTCAGGGAATCACCCGAGTAGCGTTCAAACAGAACGCGGACAAGTCTAGGTATCTTTCCGTCTACTTCGCAGGCCCCATCAGGCCTGCGGGAGGCACTGAGCAGGCGCTCATCGTCGTGGTAGCTGACTTCATCCGTCGGAAACTACGCCTAGACAGGTACAGGCCGACGGAGGACGAGATCAGACGCTTCATAGAGGAGACCCGGCTCTACGAACGGTCCGTGCGACCCCTCCAGTATCACGTGCCCGACGAAGTGTTAGACCGCATCCTGCGGAACCTCCCGATTGAGGTTACAGGCGTCGAGACTGACCCCTTCGAGGTGACCTCGTTCCGGAACCTCCCCCGCGTTGAGACGAACAGGATCAGGGGCGGCGCCATCATCGTGGTCAACGACGGACTGGCAGGCCGTTCGCGTAAGGTCCTCAAGATCGTGGAGAAGCTCGGCATCGAAGGCTGGGACTGGCTTGAGACCGTCTGGCAGGCCGGCCAAGCCTCAGGCAAGTCTACAGACGCTATGTACGTGGAGGAAGTCATCGCGGGGAGGCCGGTCTTCGCCTCCCCCTCACGCCCCGGTGGATTCCGGCTACGCTATGGACGCGCCAGGAATACAGGCCTAGCAGCGCTTGGGGTGCACCCCGCGACCGTCGCCGTCCTCAGGGACTTCCTAGCGGTCGGTACACAGTTGAGGGTCGAGAAGCCCAGCAAGGGCGGGGTGGTGGCATGCGTAGACTCCATAGAGCCGCCCGTGGTGAGACTTAAGGACGGGTCTGTCGTCAGAGTTGAGACCGTGGAGCAGGCCGCTCGGCTTAGGCCGGAGATCGAACGCGTCCTCTTCCTAGGAGACCTTCTAGTCAGCTTCTACGATTTCCTAAGGAACAACCGGCGTCTCCTTCCCTCAGGCATCACCGAGGAGGAGTGGGCACAGAGGCTTAAGGCAAGCCTAGGACAGGGCGAAGCGGACAGCGTGAAGCAAGCCCTACAGGCAGGATGGCTCTCCCCTTCTCGGCTGGACGCCCTAGTGAACGACCCTCTTCACACGCGACCTACGCCGAGGGAGGCTTTGTGGCTCTCGGAGACGCTTGGGGTTCCCCTCCATCCAAGGTACACGTATGAATGGTCGCGGCTCTCAGGGCTCGACCTGGAAGAGCTCAGGCGATGGTTGAGCTCAGGACAGGCCTCGCTAGAGGGGGAGCAGGCAGAGGAACTTAGGGTCCCATTGGATAGGCAGGCGAAGAGGCTTCTAGAGAGGCTCCTCGTCCCGCATACCGTTGAGAACGGCAGAGTCGTCATCCGGGAGGACGCCGAGATACTGAGACGGCTGTTAAGGTTGGGCGCATCCGAGCTGAGAGTTGAGCCCGGACTCTCAGGGCTTGAGGCTGTCAGGAGGCTCTCAGGGCTTCGGGTTGAGGAGAAGTCGCCAACCTTCATCGGGGCGAAGATGGGGAGACCTGAGAAGGCGAAGCGGAGAGAGATGAAGCCGCTCGTCCACGTCCTCTTCCCCGTGGGGCTCTCAGGCGGCTCGAAGCGCGACCTCATCGAGGCCTCGACCGGTACACGCGTGAGCGTCGAGCTTGCGGCGATGCGGTGCCCCTCCTGCGGCAGCCTCGGCTTTAGGCCTTACTGCGTCAAATGCGGAGCCGCGACGGTTCTTGAGCCTACATGCCCTCGATGCAACAGATCCTACGCGGCGAAGGCTGAGACCTGCCCCTCCTGCGGAGTCCAGTTGAGAGGCTGGAGGCCTCAGACAGTCGATGTTAAGCAGTTGATGGATGAAGCGTCAAGCCGACTCGGCATCGTCCGAGGCGAACTCGTCAAAGGCGTGAAGGGTCTCTCGAGCAGGAGTAAGGTGCCGGAGCCGCTTGAGAAAGGCCTCCTCAGGGCGCGGTTCTCTCTCTCCGTCTTCAAGGACGGCACGGTCAGGTTCGACGCGACGAATGCCCCGCTCACACACTTCAAACCGAAGGAGATAGGGACAAGCATAGAAGAGTTGAGGCAGCTCGGGTACGTTACGGACCAGCATGGCGCTCCTCTGACTGACCCAGAGCAAGTATGCGAGTTGAAGGTGCAGGACATCATCGTTCCACGGCCGTGCTTAGCCTACCTCGCAAGGTCAGCCGCCTTCATGGACGAGCTGCTACGCGGCTTCTACGGGCTTCACCCGTTCTACAACGCTAGGTCGGACAGGGATATTGTAGGCCAGCTCGTCATCGGCTTGGCGCCTCACACCTCTGTCGGCGTCGTAGGGAGAGTGATAGGTTTCACCGATGCGAACGTCTGCTTCGCCCATCCCTACTGGCACGCGGCGAAGAGACGGGACTGCGACGGGGACGAAGACGCGGTCTTCCTAGCCCTAGACTGCTTCGTAAACTTCTCCCGCGAGTACTTGCCCTCTCAGGTGGGCGGACTTATGGATGCGCCGCTCCTCGTCACCCCTATCTTGAACCCGTACGAGGTAGACTCCGCCGCCCACAACTTGGATGTGGCAGCCGCCTATCCTACGGCTTTCTACGAGGCTTGCCGGGAGCAGGAGGACCCTAGACAGCTCGTAGGCGTCGTTGACGTAGTCTCGGAGAGGCTTGGCACCGAGGCCCAGTTCGAAGGCTTCAGGTTCACTCATGAGTCGTCGAACATCTGCGGCTGCAACCTGGAGAGCGCCTACAAACGGCTTGGCACGATGAAGAGCAAGGTCGAGGCTGTGCTCTTGCTAACAGACCAGCTTGAGGCCGTCGACGCGCGAGAGGTGGTGGAGAAGGTGGTCTCTTCGCATTTCATACGCGATATGATGGGTAACCTCCGCGCCTTCTCGGGGCAGCGTTTCAGGTGTAAGAGGTGCAACTCCACCCACCGCAGAGCGCCGCTAACCGGGAAATGCGCACGGTGCGGAGCAGAGCTAGGACTCACCGTCTACCGGAAGAGCGTCGAGAAGTACGTCGAGATAGCCGAAGAGATGGCTGAAAAGTACGAGGTAGCCCAATATTACAGGCAGAGGCTAGCCTTGATCAGGGACGAGATCGAGGCGTCATTCGGGGCTAGCCCACAGAAAGCCCAGGCAAGCCTGAGCCAGTTCATGTGAGACGTTCAGAAGCCGCGCCTTACGCTTCAGAAGTTGAAGCCGCCCCTCTGTCACGAGCAAGCTTTAAGGGAGAGGCCCTGCTTGACGAGGCTAGGTTTGCCTTGCTCAGCCTCGCTCTGGTCCTCGCTCAGATGCTGGTTGGCATCTTCGCGGGCTTCTTCGGCGCGCTGCTCGGTTTCGGCGGAGGCGTCTTCATCGTTCCTATCCTCACACTCTACCTGGGTGTGCCAATCCACCAGGCTATAGCGTCGAGTATAGTATCCGTAATCGCCACCTCTAACGCGGGCGGCTCGTCGTACGTGGAGCAGAGGATCACAAACGTGAGACTCGCCGTTTTTCTGGAGGTCTGCACAACCGCGGGCGCGTTGACGGGAAGCCTCTTGGCGCTCTTCGTCTCAGGCGGTTTCCTGTTTCTTGCCTTCAGCCTTCTCCTCGCCTACTTGGCGGTAGCCGCCTTCCGGACTCGAAGACTGGATGAAGCTCGTCTCGCTAGGAACGTGTACGCTGATGCCGCTCCTAAAGGCCTAGCTAGATGGCTTGACATACGTGGAAGCTACTTCGACCAAGCTGAGGCTGCAACGGTCGACTACAGGGTAGCCCAGGCGGGAGCCGGTTCTCTGCTCTCCTACATCGCGGGGGTAGGTTCAGGCCTTCTCGGCATAGGCGGCGGGGTCGTGAAGGTGACCGCTATGAACCTTTACATGAACGTGCCCGTGAAGGCAGCCATAGGTACGAGCAAGTTCATGATCGGCGTGACAGCGGCGACGAGCGCCCTCGTCTTCCTCGCCTCGGGGATACTCGACCCCTTCACGGCGGCCCCCATCTGCATAGGAACAACCCTGGGCGCAACCGTCGGGACCTGGGCGATGAACCGGCTTAACAGCCGGACGTTAAAGCTCAGCCTCACCGTCCTGATGGCCTACCTCGGATACGCTATGGCCGCCCAAGGCCTTGCCTTATACCTCGGTCTTCATCTCCCCACGTTGTCTGTAGGAGGGCCCTGATGGCTGACGTGAACAGGCTCGTCTATCTTGTCCTTGTTATCGGGATGGCCGCAAGCACAGCGCTCTTCGCCCTTGGACTTGCGCTCAGCCTAAGCCTGCCGGCTGAGCCAAACTATACCGTGAATGTCATGCGCGAACTCTCGGAGCTACCCCAAGGCATTGCTCAGGCAAAGCCCTCTTGCATACTTAGTCTCGGGCTTCTAATACTGGTCCTGACGCCTGTGACTAGGATTCTAGTATGCGCATACGCTTTCTTAGCGAACCGAGATGTCAAGTTTGCCCTCTTAAGCTTCGCAGTCCTGTCTATTATCGGCGCAAGCGCGGTTTTGGGACTTCTCTTCGGGGTCAAGCCTGCGGCGTAGCATCTCCTCAGCGTTACGAATGCTTCCGCTATACCTGGGCAGGTTTGTTCTCTCAGCTAAGCCGCAAACGATAAATGAGCGCCCATTCCTCTCAACTATAGTCCTGAATAGCTCTGATGGTCTAAATGGTCGCGAGTTCGCCAGCCTTGAGAGGCCTCTGGTGGCAGACGCTAGTAGCGGCTATCGGCCTCAACTTCGCAACCGTGGGGTACTACTGGTCTGCTCATGGGTCTGCCGCGAGTGGGCTGGCTTCCGCCGTGCAGGACTACATCGCGAACTGGCCGGTGGTCGCCATGTTCTTTGTCCTAACCACCGTCTCGACCTGGCTGAGGCTGCGAGTGGTACCAGACGATGCGCACGATAGGATAGCGGTCATGAATAGCGCCGCGTTGGTCTCAGTCCTGTTGGGCTCCTGCAGCCTCATCTCAGCTCTGGGCATCTTGGCATTGCAGGTCTCATGGCCTTCGCCCTGGGCTATTCTCGAGGCTCTCAGCTATCCACCTATGTTCGTGTCAGGGTCCTCCAGCCTCATCGTCGCAGGTCTGGCGCTGGCTTTCGCCTCTTGGCCTCTCGACAAGGCTCGCATCCTCATGCGGACGCTTGGGAGAATCGGCCTACTCGCGGTCTTAGGCTTCCTTCCCTTGATCGTCTGGGCGGAAGTCCATGTTCTCCGCCTGCAGCTCCAGACGGCAGCGGCCATCGGCCTCCTCATCCTCATCGTCGCCCTCGTCCTTCTACTGGTCAGTCCTACGAGGGCGAAGGCCGGCGGTCGAAAGGTAACAACGGGAGGCAAAGCGACAGCTGCAGCGTCCGGTTAGGCTTCGCTTCTCCGATCATGCTTCGTGAACGTGGCTCTACTCTACAATTGGCCTGAGGCAAGCCGTCGTGTCTCCTCGACGACGGTTCCAGCGCTCCTCAGACGGGCGGGCATTGCTGGTTTCTCAACACGGTCAGCGCCTAGCACACGTGAACCCAGCCTCTCCATGTCTATCAATAGACCGGCGGGGAGTGAGGCTTCCGCTCCGTTCACGATATCTAAGAGGCGGGATGCGATCACCATAGAGCAGAAGATCGACGCCTCCTTCTCCCCGTCTAGGAGCAGCTCCTTCGCGCCCTCGATGAAGTAGTCAGCCATCGCGTTGCTCAGCCAGTCGGCGTTCATCCAATACAGCTGTGGGCTGTGCCGCGTCAAAACGGAGCTGGCCAGTCGTGAGAGCTGCTTAACCGCGCCTACTGCTTGCCACGCCCATCTGCTTGACGCTTCCTCCAAGCCGAGAAGACCGACTATCTCCTCGTAGAGATTATCTGCGCCGAGAGTCTCACATGTAGGCCTCAGCGCGGCGAGGCATCTCCGCTCCGTAGGAGGGCGGTCGGCCAGGAAGAAGACAGCAGGGGCTAGCCCATAGACTACCAGTTGAACCAGTCGGCTCGCAACCTGAGAGGCTCTCCGCTGACGAGCTGATAGGTGTGCTGAAAGGAGATGCCGCTCTGCCACCTCGAGGCTGAGGGAGACTCGAGCTTTCAGGTAGAACGGATCGCCGTATCGCTGGAGTACAGCCGCCTGTATCTTCGCGAAGACCCCCTCTGGGTCGTAGAGCCCCACTGAGTCAACGATCTGAGCCGACAACACTACCGAGGTTCTGAGAAGCTGCTCTACGTCTAGGTAGCGTCGAAGCGGATGGAGACGGTAGAAGACAGGTCTCCCGGCGGCAACGATTGGCGGTTGTCTGCTGAAGACGGGGTCCCCGCGGAGGACCCCGCAAAGGTCTAGGTCGCTCGAACGCGTGGCTTCCCCCCTCGCAGCAGACCCAGTAAGGTAGACCGCCAACACGCCTTCATGCCGGCTAACAATATGCTTGGCCGCCAACTCGGCGATATACAGGAGCATCTCCCGTGAGCGTCGCGAGAGACCCCACGTCGAACCACGGAGACGAGCGCTCATGAGACACCACTCAGCTCTCCGGCCTGTAAAGCACCTCGGGTTTGCAGGCTGAGCCTAAGGGCCTCAGCAGCTCTCTTCGGACCCTACGTATCTTCGACCATATCGACGGAGGCCTTACTAAGGTCTTACGGACTACGCGTTCTGTAGAAACCCTCCCGGCATGGCTTCACCCATATCAAAGTGGGCGACGGCAGGTGTACAGCGTACCTAGACTAGAGGTTTATCGCGTCAACGAACGCTGCGCAGAGGTCTTCCACAGAGTCGGACTACGTGAAGCGGACTGAGTGGCCGGCAGCTCGTCGACACTGCTGGAACCCTCGGGTTTTCGCACGGCGACAGCAAGCCGTCGATCCGTTTATGAGAGAGGCTCCGATGAAGATGAAAGAAAGGATGGGAGAGCAGAACAGGGGAGGAAGGTTGTCTCTCGCCTTGATAGATGAGGCTACAAGGCTGGCAGCGGTGGAGATGTGCAAGCGGCTCGCGGAGAGGAACGGGTCGAAGGTCGTAGCCGCCTGCTTCTACGGCTCCCAGGTGTCGGGCTACGCTAGGAAAGATAGCGACGTGGACGTGCTTCTGGTCCTTGAACCGTACCGGGACGATGTACGATACCATTACGAGCCGTATGAGAAAGGTATGTTCTCTGTTCTCGCCGTCGACAAAGAACTCTTCGAGAGAGATGTGAAGGACGCTTACCTCGGCGAGTTTGTGGCAGGCCGTCTCCTCACCCCATACCAGCCCATGGTCTCCGAGGAGTACCTGAACGAGGCGGAGATGGCGGCTAAGGAGAGCATCCAGGGCCTAATCTCCGACTACCCAGGCATCTGGACGGAGATACTCATCTCGCCCGTCTTCTTCATCCTCGACAAGATGTGGCGGAGGGCCCGCATCTATCCACCGGTTCGGTACAGTTACGTAAGGATGCTGGAAGGAAACCGTAGAGAGATGAACCTTAAGAAGATCAGCTTAGGGTTCGAAAGAGCGCTCTCAGCCCTAATCGCTGAAGGTATCCTCACGTATGACGGTGAGTACTACAAGCTAACAGAGAAGGCAGGGGTACAGCACGGCGCGAATCGAGCAAGGGTAGCCGAGATCGCCAAGAGCGTGAAGAGGGCCGCCAGCGCGTACGTGGTACACGGCTACGCAGGTAGAGGCGTCAACCTCCTCGAGGTCGCCCAAGAATTCGCTTCTAAGCTGACGAGGGAGCTGGAGGGCAGTAACCGTGAGAAAGCCTTAGAGGAACCGGAGAGGTATCTCTTCCTGCCCTCAGAGCGAGGCCTGGTCAGCCTCTCGGAACGGATGCCGATTGAACGGCTCTCAGAGAGGCTCGGCTCTCCTGAAGCTGCAAAGGCGAGAACTGTTGAGAGACTTGGATCGGCGGTGAACTCGGTCTTCCTCATCAGGTTGACCGGGGACGGTGAAGAGAAGCGTGTCGTCGCGAAGAAGTACAGGGATTGGCATGGCTTCAAGTGGTTCCCTCTGGCCTTGTGGACGGTCGGGGTTCAGAGGTTCGCGCTCAGAGGCCGGAGCAGGATGGCTAACGAGTACGCCGCGCTACTCCATCTGCGGAGACACGGCTTCGCGGCGCCAGATGTGCTCGACATCAGCTGGGCGGACAAGGTCCTCTACAGAGAGTACGTGGAAGGCGAAGACCTCGAACAGCTGGCAGTCAAGGCGTTCTCTTCGAGCGACGCCCTAGAGCAGGCTCTGCCATTGTTCTCCGCGATAGGAAAGACGTTGGCAGGCATCCATGCCACAGGTATCATACTAGGCGACCCGAAACCTGAGAACATCCTTACGGATGGACGAGGCCAAGTCTTCTTCCTAGACCTTGAACAAGCGGGGAGAGGGCTGCAGCCCACCTGGGACCTCGCCGAACTCCTATACTACACCAGCCATCTGACGCTCAACGCCCGACTTGCAAAAGGCTTCGCGGAGGCCGTGCTGGGCGGATACCTGGCCTCCGGAGACCGCCATGTCGTCAAGGAGATCGCCTCCCCGAGGTTCATGCGGGTCTTCGCTGTTATATCCGCCCCTCACGTGTTGAGGGCAGTCTCCAACGTTTGCAAAGAGTTAGGGGGCGGAGAACCGTAAGCGGCTTAGGTAGAGACTCCTTCTACGAGAAGTGTCTCAGAGCTGACGTTGACCTCCACTATGCGGGCGCACGGGATAATCTTCTGGCTTCCGAGGACATCTCTGAGCACAAGGTCACTCCCCTGAAGCTTAGCGTAGACTACATCCTCGAACACGAGCTGCCCTGAGAGAAACACCTTAAACTCGCACATCTTAAGACCGCTTATAGGATTCCCTACTCTCTCTTAAGCCTTCGAAAGCCCAGCTGCAGCGCAAGATACCCGCCTGCACTCTTGTCTTGTTCTGACGGTTCTCTTGAGCGGTACAGGTAGGCTAGATGCTTCAGGCCTTCTATGCGACGCTGCCTTCCTCGTAGTAGATGAGCTGCTCGTCTTCCAGGACCTGTTTCAGCTTGTCCACTGCATCGGTGACCTCTTGCTCCCTCTTAGCCCCGGTGCAGACGAGCTTCCCGCTGGCGAAGATGAGTATGACGACCCTCGGCTCATCCATACGGAAGATGAGCCCTGGGAACTGTTCAGGCTCGTACAAGGTCCGTCCCAGAGTGAAGGTTGACCGTTCTAGGTCTACCTTCCCGCCGAGGTTCACGGAGGCAACGATGTTCTGCACCTGGATGTCAGGCTTGGAGACGATGAGGACACCGTTCGTTCTCAGCTCGCTTACGACCCTTCTAACCGCCTTCCTAGCTAGGTCCGAGGACCTAGCGCCGGTGCAGACCATCTTGCCTGAGCTAAATATCAGAGTTGTGGTCTTAGGTTTCCTAAGCCTGAAGACGAGGCCGGGGAACTGCTCCGGTTTATACTCCACAGCCCCGGGTAGAGCCTTCACCACTGAGAGCAGGTCTATCCCCTGGTTTAAGTTGACGGACGCGACAACGTTCTCTATCCGGATAGATGGCTTAGGCCGTGACAACGATTACCCCGAACAGCATCATGTTTCCATGCCGTCTTTATAAGCACTCTCCCCGCGGGGGTATGTCTAAAGATCGTCTTGTGCCCGTTAGGCTGTGGGTTGCTCTATGCTTCCCAGGTGGGATTGGAGGGCGTATGACGTTAGGCCGCTGTAATAATCCTTAACCAACCTTCGAATCGATGACTTTCGAAGGCCGAGAGGACAGGCAGAAGGAGGGGTGAGAACCCTAGGATGCCCGTTAAGCCAAGCTCTACGCGAATCTCCCCGCCTTCAAGGAGAGGGGGCTCAGCCGAAGGTATGCCGAAAGCCTACTCCTCAGCCTCTTTCAGCGAGAGGGCGAAGTCGACCTCAAACTACTGGGCGGTGAACTACGCCTTCCTCGTAAGGGAGGACCGCAGGGTCCTCCTCGGAGTCTTTCCTTCTGAGCTGCGATGACACAGTTCAGTTCAGCGAGGTAGCTCTATGGATGAATTCCCCCCCGGGTAAGGAAACGTTTATGAAAGCTCCCAGCTGAACGCCTATAGAGGAAGACCGTGTCTTTACCTCGTCTACTGCCGGAGGTTGAAGCAGCGGGGCGCAAGATAAGAGGCATGGAGGTCAGGGGCGCAACTAGGATCGCTCAAACAGCGGTCGAATGCCTCCGACTGACCGCCGCTCAAAGCTCTGCGCGAAGCACCTCCGAGCTTGTCTCAGAGCTGGACTATGCGGCGAAGTATCTTCTCTCAACCAGGCCGACGGCGGTATCGTTGCCGAACGGTGTAAGGTACGTCATGTACAGGGCTCTCACCGCTCAAAGGCAGGGCTTCACCTTGGAGGAGGCTCAGAAGGCCGTCCTCGCAGCGTGCGAAGCCTTCCTGACCAACACCAAGGAGGCTGTTGCGAGGATCGCTGAGATCGGAGCTCGCAGGATCAACGACGGCGACACCCTCATGACGCATTGCCACAGCAACGCGGTGGTCTCAATCCTGAAGAAGGCGAAGGAGCAGGGCAAGAACATCGATGTCTACGTTACGGAGACCCGGCCGCTCTACCAAGGCCGGATAGTCGCAGAGACGTTGGATAACCAAGGGATACCGGTCACGTTGATCGTGGACGGCGCAGCTAGGTACTTCATGAAGAGGATCGACAAGGTGGTGGTAGGCGCCGACGCGGTAGCCTCGAACGGCGCCGTGGTGAACAAGATAGGGACCTCCATGGTAGCCCTCGCAGCCCACGAGTCTAGGACCCTTTTCTTCGTCGCGGCTGAAACTTACAAGTTCAGCCCTGAAACGATCATCGGCGAGCTGATAAAGATCGAGGAGAGGCCTCCCGACGAGGTGATACCGCCCGAGATGAGGGCGCGGTGGAAGAATGTGCAGGTGCGCAACCCCTCCTTCGACGTGACCCCGCCTGAGTACATAGACCTCATCATCACGGAGAGGGGCATAATCCCCCCTCAAGCGGCTCTGACAGTCCTTCAGCAAGAGCTGGGGCAGATCCCATTCGAGGACCAGCAAAGGTACAGCACCTACCTAGCCGACGACCTCGAGTAACCCGCGAAGAGGATTACCTCGGCGCGTCGGCATGCTGCCGTCTTCTGGTCGCGACGGCGTATGCTCCGATAACGCTGCGGTTTAGGCACCGACTGAGCGCTAGCCGGGGAACTGCGGCCTCTTCGAGAGGTATTTTGAGAGCGTTTGGGGCAGGAACGGCTTTCCCTCCGTCTCAGCCTTGATCGCGTCGGCAAGCTCCTTCAGGGGGAGGCGCAGCATCTCCCTCGTTGAACGCTTCCTGACCGTGAAGATGCCTGACTTCACCTCTCGTGGGCCGACGACGAGGATGTACTCGATCCACTCTAACTCCGCATCCCGCACCTTCCTATCCACGGTTACAGGTCTATCGTCGATGTCGACCCTAACGGGAACCTGGAGGCCCTCTATCTCCTCTGCGACCTTCTCTACGTCCGGAAGAGCCTTCTCAGAGACAGGTATCAGCCTGATCTGGGTGGGCTGAAGCCACAATGGGAGGGTGGGTGTCTCACCCCTCTGCTGCGCTAGGTAGGCTCTCTCTAAGAGCGCGTAGATGTCACGTTCTATTGCCCCGCTGGGCGAGCAGTGGAGGATGAGCGGGAACCGTTTTTCTCCCTTCTCGTCTACGTAGACGATCCCGTACCGCTCCGCGTTCTCCACGTCGACCTGGTCTGTCGAGAGGGCTGAAGCCTTCTCTAGGGCGTCGACGAAGTTGAACTCCCACTTGAGGGTGAAGTAGAAGAAACGTTCAGGCCACATCTCCACGAGCGCGGGTCTTCCGAAGAGCCTAACCAGCGAGTGGACGAGTCCCCTGTTCTCCTCGTAGAAGTCCTTCGTGAACCTGACAGCAAGCTCGTAATCCCCCTGCTTGAGGCCTAGCCCCTCGCTGAGCACGCTCATCGAGAGCTGGAACCTAGCCACCAGCTCAACGCGGGCTTGGTCAAGGTCTGCGCAGAGCGCGTGGCAGTCAGGCATCGTGAAGGCTCTAAGCCTTCTCAGGCCTACGAGTTCCCCGCTCTTCTCCCGCCGGAAACTGTAGCGTGTCAACTCGTACAGCTTCAGCGGAAGCTGCCGGTACGAGATCTGAGCATCGCTGGCTAGGAGGAACTGACCGAAGCAGGCGCTGAAACGCAGGAAGAGCTCTCTGTCCTCCGACTCCACCATGTACTGCCTAGCCGGGAACCTGTCAAGGTAGCTCGCGAGCGAAGGGTGGTGGGCATCATACATCACCGGTGTCTCGACCTCCATCGCGCCGTACTCCGCCACCTTGCGGGCGACGAACTGCTCGAGGAGCCTCTTCATCAGGGCTCCCTTAGGGTACCAACGCATATTCCCCGGGTCGCTGCCCGGCTCATAGGCGGCTATCTCAAGCCTCTTCATCAAAGTCACATGGGGCGGGACTTGGGCTACAGCCCTGACCTTCGCCATCTCATACCGCGCGAGCTTCTCTAGGTTTGGGCTCCCCTGGAAGTCGAACTCAGACACCGGCGTGAGACGACCTTCAGGGTCTAGGATAAACCAGCTTGACTGAAGCTTCTCCTCCGCCTGGAGCGCCTTCGACACCCTCTCCCTCTTCGCTGTAGGCTCCCCCGACGTGCCCGGCGCTCCCACGATGGTTCTGGAGAGCTCAGAGAGCGGATGGCCCTTACACGCGATCGTGAAGGCTTTATACCATCCGAACGGGCTGCGATGGACATCGACGCCGCTCTCCTTGAGACGCTCTTCCATCGCCTTGAGGATGGAGAGGGAATGGCTGGGCGAAGCCAGCTGAGAGGACAGGTGCGCGTACGGGTAGAGCACCAACCTATGCGCGCCGACTCTCACAGCAACGTCTAGGACGCTCTCTGCGGCCTGCGTCACGACCTCGGCGGGAGAATCCTCGTCGGCCTGCTCGACGGTAGTAAACACGACGAGCACGTCGTGGAAGGAGGCTTCCCTCTCAGCGCCTTCGAGAGCCTCCGGTCTCTCGATTGCCTTGTCTAAGACCTTGTACCCGAAACTGTCAGCGTGGATGAAGAGGAGCCTCAGAGCTTACACTCCCACTCTTTTCTCGGTCGGGAGCCGACCCAGGGAATCGACGGGTACCGGACATTCGAGGCTGCAGGGAAGAGCCTACCGTTGAGCCGGCTACTCCTTGACTGGTAGGGGGCCAGTCTCCTCGCCGAGCTTCACCATGACGTCGACGCGTTTCTCGATCCTGTCTACTTTTCCGTCGCGGATCCAGAAGATCCTATCGGATACATCAATCATCTTCAGGTCGTGAGTCGCGGTCACTATGGTGACGCCCTTCTCCTGGTTCATCTGGCGAAGCAGGGTTATGACGTCAAGCCCGGTGTGGAGGTCGAGGTTACCGGTCGGCTCGTCGGCGAGGACGATGACTGGGTCGTTCGCCAATGACCGCGCGATAGCGACGCGCTGTTGCTGTCCGCCTGAGAGCTCGGCGGGCTTGTGGTGCAGTCTCTCTCCGAGCCCAACTCTGCTCAGTATCTCTGTGGCTTTCCTCATCCGCTCCTCCCTAGGGACACCTGCGAAGATCATAGGGAGCGAAACGTTCTCGTGAGCCGTCAGGACTGGGATGAGGTTGAAGGTCTGGAAGATGTACCCTATCTTGCGGCATCTCAGCCAGGCTAGCTCGTAGGCGTCAAGCTTCGATATGTCCACCTCGTCGATGTAGATCTTACCTCGCGTAGGCCGGTCTAGGCCGCCGATCATATTGAACAGCGTGGTCTTGCCGCTGCCGCTCGGACCCATTATGGAGAGGTACTCGCCCCGTCTAACCCTCATGGATATGCCGTCAAGGGCCTTAACGGTGATCTCGCCCATCTGATAGTACTTCGCGAGGTCCTCCGTCTCCACGGTGTACTCGTATCTCACTGTTCCCCTACTCCCGCTATGAACGCTGACCCTTCTCGGGCAGCGTGATAGATGACCACAGAAGCAATAAAAAGATAGCGGTCATCCTGCTGGGAAGTTGAAGGAGCCCCTCCAGTACGTAATCCTTATTAGGAGACCGGGGGTTGAAGACGAACCTGTAGGAGGACGCCGAACGTGAGTTTAGCTCCTTTTGTGGCTTCGCCGCCTGAGGTCGTAAGGAAGATGCTTGAAGTCGCGGGAGCCGGGCCCTCAGATGTCGTGATCGACTTGGGCTGCGGCGATGCTCGAATGCTGGTCACAGCGGTGACAGAGTTTGGAGCGAAGATGGCGATCGGCTACGAGCTCCGCGAAGACCTCTACAAGTCCGACCTTAGACTGATCGAGTCTAAGAACCTGTTGGGCCGTGTAAGGCTGGTGAACGCCGACCTCCAAGGCGCGGACCTATCAGAGGCGACGGTGATAACACTGTACTTGACGAGCACCGCTAACGAGAAGCTAAAGCCCAAATTCGAGAGAGAAGCGAGGCCCGGAACGCGTATAGTGAGCCATGACTTCAGCATGAACGGTTGGAGAGCCACCCGAATCGAGAGGTTCAACGGCCACACAATCTACCTCTACGTCCTACCGGAGGCATACCAACACGGCGGCCACACAAGCGTGAAAGAATCGTGGAGATTCTGGCGATAGCTGACAGACCATGCTCTCTTCGATGAAGGAACCGTCCCGGGCTAATCGAGTTTCCTCTGGGCCGTGAGCTCCGAATACCTTCGTCCTCTCGGCACGCGGGGGGAACCTGATGTGCGCGAGGCCTGATGTGCTCGGCCGAGCGGAGAGCTTCGTGGAAGAACGGGTCCTATACAAGGGCGCAGAGGCTACTATCTCACTTGGGACATGGCACGGCTTCAAGGTGGTCAGGAAATTCAGGGCGCCGAAGCCTTACAGGATCGAGCCGCTCGACCAAGCTTTGAGGACGAGGAGGACGGTTCACGAAGCCCAGCTGTTGCATGACGCGAAAGAGGCAGGGGTCCCAGCCCCTACGGTCCTGCTGCTCAGCCCCCTAGATGCGACGATGCTACTCAGCTACATTGAGGGTGAAAGGCTGCGTGAATCCCTCGCCTCAAGCAGCCCGGAGCAGAGGGCTTCAACATCTCGCCAGATAGGCGCAATAATAGCTAGGCTCCATCACGCCGGGATAGTTCACGGCGACCTCACAACCTCGAACATGATCTTAGCCTCGGACAGGCGTATCTTCCTAGTGGACTTCGGCCTAGGTTCCTACTCTTGGGACAGCGAAGATATGGGCGTCGACCTGCTACTCATGAAACGAGCCTTAAGCAGCACGCACTGCAGGATCGCGGACGAATGTTTCCAAGCCTTCTCGGAAGGCTACCGGGAGGGGCTGGGCGAGGAAAAAGCTTCTGAGAACCTGCGGAAGACCCGAGAGATCGAGAGAAGAGGGAGATACGTGGAGAGAACCCTCCGGCTCTAGCAACTTCAGCACCGCGTCGCGGCTTTCTGAACGGAGGCACCCAACTGGTCATGGCGGAGTACAGTGTCGGCTGCTAGTCCCATCATGTTCGCGTTTCGAGATCACAAGGTAGAAATTGGACGTTGATGCATCGAAGCTGAGGGGAGAGATGGCTAAGTATTGCCCGGAGTGCGGGGGCGAACTCAGATACGACCCACAGCATAAGGTCTACAGCTGCTTAAGCTGCGGCCTCACCTTCCATCATCAGGAACTCATCGAGGCATGGAACACCGCCAGAAACGAGGACAGCGATGAGGAGAGGAAGAAGCAGGAACGAAGAGACTACCTGAAGTGGTGGCTTCGAAGCAGAGACGAAAAGAAGCGTGGATGAAGCAGGTCCAGCAGTTCAAGCCGAGACTGGGGCGCTGAGCAAGAGCAGGGGCCTCCATCGTTGTGGAGACGCGTCGGCGAGTCACTCCACTACGGCCCTTGAGTGGGCCTTCAAGCCCGGTTTTGAAAGCCCGGTATTTTGACCCGCAACCAGCTATTGCTCCCCCCTCGGCTTTGAGGAGTTCAACCCGCACGTTTCTCTCCCCGGAAACCAAGGAGGCTTTCGGGACTAGTCCACTCGCCTCCAGCTGAAGGCTGAGCCTTATGTTCAGGGCTGCTGACATGCACAGACTGAAGCGCTATCCCCAGCCCCGAGTGTAAGGGGAGCTTGCTTACTACCTAACGGAGCGCGTAACTAGAGGTGCTCTGCGCGTGCACACACGCACGCACAGACGAGTGTGGCTGCAGATTGCCGCTCAGGTTCTACGGCTGCCCTCCAACCTAAGAGGAAAAACCTCTTAGCATGATACTCGGCTCGACTTCAGAATGCTAAAAAGGCATGTTGCCTTCCTAAAGGGGAAGGACCATCGACGAGCAGCCCAGGGCTCAAGACCACCCGGGGGAGGAGGTGAGTTCCTGCGGATAGAGGGCGTTGACGGGTATGTTGGGCAAGGGCTAAATCGGACGCCGCGCTCCTGTGGTCGTGCCAGTTGGTTTCTCAGCCGCGATCCTCGCTCTGCGATGCTCTTCCTCGAACTCGAGGCGCGAGAGAGCAGTCAGCGAAGAAACCCCGGGGGTAGTCCTTTCCTCAGACATCGAAATGAGCGGTCATCTCACCCAGGCTGGGCCATTCCTCATCTCCGAGGAGTCTGAGTAGGCCGTCCAGAGCCGGCTGACACTTCCTACGCATCGTGACCTGAGGTGAGATAGGCGTCTGCCTAAAGATGTTCAGCCCAGCTGGAATAAAGAGTGAGGCTCCCCTTCGACATCCCGATCAACCTAGGATGTGTGAACAGGTACCTGCCTTCAAAGGCGTCCAATCTGATTGATATTCAGAGGGCCCTCACAGAGGGAGGCAGTCAAGCAGCTACGTGTCTGTCATTGGGCTGTCGCTCTAGCCTCTACACGGCCGGGCTTCGGCTTGGATGAGCCTCCTCTTCCGGTCGAGGATCGTCCACTTTATCTCCCACGCTTCGTTCTGATCGATGCCCAGCTCCTTTATGATGCTCGCTGGGACGGTTGCCATGCGGCTTGAAGTGTTCTTCATGGGTCGAAGCAGCGTCACGTTGGTTCCCCGCTGGCCTCCAGCCGCCCGTGGCTTGATGCCTTTGGAGCCGAGTGCGAAGTATACCCAGTGCTTCGGTACCCCTAGTTCCCTCACTATCCGTGTGATGCTCTTGCCGTCTTGGTACTCCTTAAGAATCAGCTCGATCTGCTCATCTGAAGCCATCGGCGCCGCGCTCCATGTATGGGGCTCCTCTCCCAGACTCCCCTCGTCGCTGTCCTGAAGGCGAGGACTCCTACAGTCTCAGCGGACGATACAAAGATATCGGATAAAAGCCTTGACACGAGCGGCGGTATAGTCCTCGATACGCCTCAGCAAGCGGCCGGAGACGGAGCCAACAGCTCAGTCAGCTCTCACCGCATGTAGCTTCTTCCCGCACTTGAGGCAATACTCGCCGCGGAGCGGGTTCGCCGTCCCACATTTGCTGCAGAGGATGAGGCCTCCCTGTTCGAGCTGGGTGGAGATGGGCTCTAGCGGCTGACTCCTCGAGTTCATCCCGACTGGCATTGAGAGGGGGCCAGCTTGCACTGCTTTCTTGTACGAGTAGACGTAGGGTATGGCGAAGTCCAGCTTATCGTTCTGGGCGAACTCCTTGAAGATGCGCTTCGTGATCTCATGGGTTATCCTAGGCCGGTCTGTGGCGAGAGTCATGTAGCGGAGCCTCAGCCAGACGCCGTAGTCGTACATGTCGGAGCGGATGTAGGGTTCTTGCCCGGTGGCTTTTATGATGTCGGCTGTGACCTCCCTCGCCGCGTCAAGTAGTATCCGTTCCGCCTCATCCCAGTCTGAATCGAAGGTGATCCTTGTAACCACCTCATCAAGTATGTATGCTCCAGGCTGTTGGGCCGCCGCCTGGGTGGGAATGGGCTCATCTTCCCGCCGGGGCGTGTAGTTGATGACGAGGTTACCGAAGAGCATCGCGTTAGGAACAAGGATGTTCCTTCCCACGGGCTCCTCACTCCCTATTGCACCGCCTACCTGGTTTAGTACGGTGTACATGGGGTTCACGTCCGTGACGTCCCCTACGAGCCCGTAAGATGGGAGCATCACCCTGTCGCCGACCTTGAACGGCCTCTTGAGCGTGACGAGTATCCAAGCCGCCATCCCGCTGATGGGCGCCTGGAGTGACCAACCTATGATGAGGCCACCGAAGGCTCCGAAGGCGGCCGCGAGCAAGCCCTGAGAGTAGTAGCTCACAAGGAGAAGCGCGGCGGCGAAGGCTACGAAGATCCTCCAGAGGCCTATCAGCATCTTCACGTCGCCCTCGGTGCCCTTCGCCATGAGTATCGTCGCTCTCAGAGCCCGAGAGGTGAGCATGTAGAAGACGAAGACGCCCGCTAGGGCTACCGAGACCACGACAGCCGATCTCATCGGTCCCGGCTCGAGCAGGTGTGGCTCTCCCTCAAGGAGGTAGACTGCCGTTGCGACCAAGGCTACGGTGACGAGGACAGCCACCATGCTTCTGTTCATTTCTCTTTGAACCCGCTGATCTTGCATCAATGCAAGATCAGCATGTTATAAAGGTGTCCCGGAGGCCGAAACGTATCCGTGGAGAAGAGGGGTCTTCTCGGAGACCCGTCTACTCTTACAGGTCGCGGTCGGCCCCAGCTGCGGCGTTGAGGCTGTTAGAGAGCGTGAGTTCCATGACGACGGCGTCCTCTCCATCCTCGTAGTAAGCGCGAATCCGTCCGGACTCGCTGAACCCTGCTTGAGCATACAGTCTCTGGGCTACTAGGTTGCTCTCCCTGACCTCCAACCTGATGGAGGACGCTTTACTCCTTCTCGCCGAGCAAACAACGTTCTTGAGCAGCGCTAAGCCGATCCCCTTACGTCTCCACTCCGGGTGCACGGCAAGAGAAAGAATATGCGCGGTCCTCCCCCTCATCGAGAAGACGGCGTACCCCACGACCCTGCGGTCGGCTTCCGCCACGAGGAAAGTATCGGGGCTGAGATACGCTAACGTGTCGATGTACGAGGACGGGTAGGGACGTTTGAAGCTCAGCCTCTCGATCTCCAAGACCTGTCGTAGGTCTCCGGCTGCGACTGGGCGTATGACTACCGGCTCCATGCTATACCGCCCGCCTCGGGATGAACCTTTATCTGCACTTAGGTTCCACGGTTGCTCCCGGGCGTCGCGGTGAGAGTTCTTGCGCGAGACCCTAAACATGGGCGGATCAAGGTGGTGCCGGAGAGCCTCGACGACCTCTGGCACCTCTTCCACATCGTACGCCGCGGCGACGTAGTCCATGCGAGGACGACCCGCGAAGTCAAGGTCGGCGGAGGCGAAGATACCCCCTCTGAGAAGCACCGTTTTCCCATGAACCTGAGCCTCCGCGTTGAAGCCTTGGAACTTGACCGGTACGTTCGAAGGCTTCGCATCCGTGGAGTGGTGCTGGAGGCCCCGGAGAAGTTCCAAGGCGTAGAGGGCAACTACCACACGTTCAACATCAAGACCGGCGAACCGATCGTGATCATCAAAGAGGAGTGGCCGAACTATGACCTCGAGAGGCTACAAGAGGCCGTTAAATCCTTCAGGCCTAGGCTACTCATCGTAGCGATGGATGATGAGGACTTCTGCGTGGCAGGGCTCAGGGAGTTCGGCGTTGAGACGATGGCTGAATGGCACGTGGAACCCGCCGGGAAAGCCCAGCCCGCTCAGAGGGAAGCCTCCCGAGCAGCCTACTTCGAGAAGGCCCTAGCAAGCCTAGAGGAGGCGCTGAACGGAGACCCCGGCGTAATCCTGATCGTTGGGCCAGGCTTCGTCAAGCAGGAGTTCAAAGACTACCTCTCTGCGAGACGGCCTAGGCTGGCGGACGCCATCCGCCTCGGAAGCGTCAGCGTCGGAGGCTCCGCGGGAGTCAACGAGGCGCTCCGAGCAGGGCTGATCACGCGGTACGCTTCTGAGGCGAGGGCGGTCTTGGAGACGAAGCTCGTCGAAGAGGCCTTCCTGAGGCTTAGCAGAGAGGACGGCAGGATCGCCTACGGTAAGGAAGTGGTCGAGCAGGCCGTTGAGTACGGCGCCGTGGAGAGGCTTCTCATCTCGGATAGGCTGCTCAGAAGCGTGACTGAGGAGGAGTGGCTGTCGCTTAGGAAGCTGATGGAGGCCGTCGAGAAGAGGGGCGGGGAGACGGCTATCATCTCGTCGGAAACGGAGGCAGGCGAGAAGCTCTACTCGATAGGCGGACTGGTCGCGGTGCTCCGTTGGCGCGTCTAGCGGCGGCCTCCCTCGGGGATGGATGCCCTCCCAGCCGCGGTGTCGAGGCCCCCTTCCTCAGCCCCGTTCTCCCGCAAACGTCGGGGCGTCCATCTTAGGGTTGCTCCGTTCCCGGCCTTGCCCGGTTCGACGGCAGAGCAGGTCAACCCTTTCCTTCGAAAGGGCTGCTTGCACCGCCCAACCCTGCGGGGCGAAGCCTCCTCGTCGAGGAGCCTCGGCCTACGACCGCTCAGGTCATCGCTCCTCAAGGTTGACGGACCCCTGCGTATAGCCCGTTTCAGGCAACAGGGCAGGGCTAGCTCCCCGGTCCTTACCCGCCGCCGACAAGAGAGTGGCTACGGCCTGATAAAACATGTTCGGTGGCGGCTACCTGCCCTGTTCCTCAGTGCCCACTGGTCTAAACGCATGCCCAGCTCGGACAGCGGGCGAAGCCCTCAGCGAGGTGGTTGGCATCGCTTCAATGAATGAGTTAGCCCAGTTAGGACGTGGGACTCCCTCATTGGAGGCTGCGAGTGAGGTCAGCTCGCAAGTTTTATATGCTGAGCGCCGGTAAGCTACAAGCCTGTTAGATGGTGATGGGTTACGGCTAACCGTCAAGAGATCTTGAACAAGCTCAGGGATGGTATCGTCACCTTCGACATCGAAGGCGTGAAGAAAGCCGCTGAGGATGCCATAGCGGCAGGGATCTCGCCGTACGACGCAGTCATGGAGGGAATGTCGAAGGGCATGGACATCGTGGGCAAGAAGTATGAGGAGGGAGAGTACTTCTTGGCTGAGCTCATCATGGCTGGGGAGACGATGAAGGAAGGGATGGCGGTACTCAAACCTTACCTGGAGAAGGAGAAGAGGGAGCCGCTCGGCGTCGTCGTCCTCGGCACCGTTCAAGGAGACCTCCACGACATCGGCAAGAACGTTGTCTCCACACTCCTCACCGCCGCGGGCTTCGAGGTTCACGACCTCGGCGTAGACGTCCCACCTGAGAAGTTCGTCGAGGAGGTTAAAAACTCGAAGGCAGGGATAATCGGCGTCTCAGCTTTGCTCACAACGACCATGGTAAATATGAAGGCCATCATCGAGCAGCTCGAACGGGCAGGCTTAAGGAAGCAGGTGAAGGTCATCGTAGGCGGCGCACCCTTAACCGACGAGTACGCGAAGGCCATTGGAGCTGACGCCTACGCGCGAGACGCTGTAGCTGGCGTCGAGATCTGCAGAGCCTGGGTTAAAAAGAAGTAAGCATCCCCAGGCTTGCCCGGGGCTCTCTTCACCTATACCCGAAAGTAAAGACCTAGGCCGTCATTTCAGGCTCGTTTCCCAGCACGCCACATTTCATTTCTCCAACCAACCCTGCGAAGCTACCAGGCCCACCGCTAAGGCTGGAGCAGTCCCCTAGGGCTGAAAAGAAAAAGCCAGGCCAGCATGGCTTGGCTTATTACGCGGTAACAGGTCGATCGTTGAGGGAACCAACTTGAGTGAGGGGAGCGTTCGCTCAGAGCCTATCTTCACCATCTCAGGTGTACGCGGTGTCGTCGGCAGGACGTTCACAGCCAGAACAGCCTTGGAGATATCAGCCTCCTTCGGAGCTTGGCTTGGGAAGGGCCGAGTCGCGGTCGGGAGGGATACTAGGGCTACAGGTGAGATGGTCGTCGCCGCAGTCTCCGCCGGCCTCACCTCGGTCGGATGCGACGTCCTAGACCTCGGAGTAGTTCCGTCGCCTAAAGCTGTCTTCGCAGTCAAACATCTTGGAGCGGCGGGCGGCATAATCGTCACAGCATCCCATAACCCGCCTGACTGGAACGGTCTGAAGCTCGTAGGTCCCAACGGGCTGCCCTTAAGCGAGAGGGAACTGTTCAGAGTAAGGGAAGACTGGAGGAGTGAAGCCGTCAAACCCGTCGCCTCCGAGAGGGTAGGCCGGGTTCTGCCCGGTCGGCTCTCCGGGCGCTACGAGAAGTCGGTTACCGAGTGTGTTGATGCTCAAGCCTTGACGAGGGCAGGTCTGAAGGTAGCGGTCGACCCGGGGAACGGCGCTGGAAGCTTCGTCACCCCTTACGTGCTCCAGCAGTTAGGCTGCAAGCTTACGGCGATCAACGCGGTTCCCGACGGGGCCTTCCCTAGGCCGATCGAGCCGACTGAGGAGGCCCTGGCAGGCCTCGTAGAGGTCGTGAAGGCAGAAGGGGCAGATGTAGGCTTCGCCCATGACTGTGATGCTGACCGGCTTGTCTGCGTTGATGAAAAAGGCGAGGTTCTCCCTGAGGACTTCACACTCGCAGTGGTGGTTGACTCTTACCTCGAAGCGAACCCCGGCTCGGCCTTCGTCACGAACGTCGCCTCTTCAAGCCTCTTCGAGGAGATCGCTGAGAGACACGGTTCAAGGGTGTACCGGAGCCGCGTAGGCGAGAGCTTCGTCGTCCAGAAGATGATCGAGGTCGGAGCCCCTATCGGCGGAGAAGGGTCCTGCGGAGGCGTCATCCTGCCGAGGCTGTCGTACACCCGGGATGGAATCCTCGCCGCGGCGAAGGTCCTTGAGGTACTAGCCACGAGGGGCGAGACCCTATCGGCCATCACAGGCCGAATGCCAAGATACTTCTCCGTGCGGACGAAGCTTCCCTGCTCGAGAGAAGAAGCCCAACAAGTAGTGACGGCACTAGCCGAGAGACACCGCGGCGAGACGATCGATTTAACCGACGGGTTCAAACTTCTGAAACGAGGAGAGTGGGTACTCGTCCGACCGTCAGGGACTGAACCTGTTCTCAGGATTATGTCTGAAGCTCGAACCCAGGAGAGCGCCAAGAGACTGAACGACGAGACCCGCAAGTATGTAGAGGATATACTAGCCGGACTGAGATAAGCCCGGAACCGGAGAAGAGCAGCGCATCCATCTGTCTGTAGCGGAGTATAGCGGCGGAAAAGGCTTTTCTGAGCCGGCTCCCCTCTGGTTCATCGGTCTTATGTTTTCACGCGACCCTTGGGGCACTTTCCGAGAGGAATGCCGAAGCCTTCTCAGAGAGTGCGTGAGGCAGGTCAGGGCTGCCGTGACGGAGGAGCAGCTCGTCCTCCAGAGACCGCCGGGGGAAGGCCTCGGCGAGTTAAGCTCCTCGCTCTGTCTCTCCCTCGCGCGGGAGAGGCAGGAGAGCCCCCTCAATCTCGCTCAACGGATCGCTGGAGCGATGGATACTACCGCGTCTCTCTTCGTCAGAGAGGTCAAGGTGGCGCCTCCTGGGTACATCAACTTCTACGCCGACCGCGACAGAATGATCGTGGAAGCAGTCCGGTCGGCGGTCGAGCTTGACCGGGAATGGGGGTTTCTAAAGGTGAGTGAGGCGCAGAGGATCATAGTTGAACATACGAGCGTCAACCCTACACATCCGATAGACATCGGACATGCTAGGAATACGTTCCTCGGCGATGCGCTCGCGAGAATACTCAAGGCGAGAGGCCACAACGTGTCTAGGCACTATTACGTGGACGATGTAGGCGGGCAGATGGCCGTCATCGCGTACGCTTACGAGAAGCTTGGGCGAAAAAAGCCGGACAGGAAACCAGACGAGTTCATAGGCGAACTCTACACAGTAGCCTCGTGCATCCTCGAGATCGAAAGGTTGAAGCAGAGGCTGCAGCGCCTCTCTGAGACGCCTGACTCAGAGGAGGCGAAACGGACCAGGGCAGAGCTTGACGAGTGGGTCTCAGTCGCCGCCGAGGTTAAGCCTCGACACCCGGAGCTCTTCGATAGGCTTCTCGAAGAGGTCAGGAAGGACCCGGACCCCTGGCAGGCGATATCTGCGTTGAATAAGGCTTACGAGGACGGCGAGGAGACAGCTAAAGCGCTGATCCGGACGGTTGCTGAGCTCTGCCTTGACGGCTTCAAGCAGAGCCTTGACCGAGTCGGCGTGAGTTTCGACTCTTGGGACTGGGAGAGCGAACTCGCCTGGAGCAGCCAAGTCGGCAAGGTGCTGAGCGGGCTTAGGGCAAGCCCGTACGTCTCCTGGAGCGACGGCGTGCTTGAGCTTGACGCGGAGAGAGCCGCTGTGGACCTGGGGCTTAAGGAGATGCTTGGCCTCCCAAAGGGCTATGCGATTCCCTCGTTGACCCTGACGAGAAGCGGCGGGATGACGCTCTACGCCACCCGGGATATCGCCTACAGCTTGAAGAAGTTCGAGTCTGCCGACCGCGTCATCAACGTCGTCGGGGCGGACCAGACGCATCCGCAGATCCAGCTCAAGGTTGCCTTAGCAATCCTGGGCTTCAAGGATCTCGCCGCGAGGCAGCACCACTTCTCCTACGGGTTTGTGAGGTTCCCCGGCGTCAGGATGTCGAGTAGAAGAGGCAGATACGTGACGCTCGACCAGGTGCTGGACGAGGCGGAGAGCAGAGCTAGGAAAGAGGTGGAGAGGCGCTCCCCGGAACTCGACCCAGCCCGGAAGAAGGAGATCGCTCGCATCGTCGGCATGGGGGCTGTGAAGTACGCCCTGACCGCCGTGGAACCTATCAAGGAGGTCGTCTTCACCTGGGACCGCGTGCTGGACTTCGAAAGGAACAGTGGGCCTTTCATCCAGTACTCGCACGCTAGGGCCTGCAGCATCCTTAGAAAAGCCGGATCGACGCCACGGCAAGTGGCGGAGAACAAACTCAAGAGGGATGAGGAGCAGAGGGTGGGGCTCGCCGTAGCCCGGTTCCCCGAGGTCTTCACCGACGCAGCGGACAACCTGAGGCCGAACCTCCTGCCTGAGTTTGCGAACGAGCTGGCCAGCCTCTTCAACACCTTCTACGACAAGCTGCCGGTACTCAGGGCCGAATCCGAGGAGCTTAAAGCCGCGAGGCTATGCTTGGTGGAAGCTACGAGGATAACGCTAAGGAACTGCTTGGAGATCATCGGGATCGACGCCCCAGAGTCGATGTAGAAGGGTGCAACGAGGCAACGTATCGCCACCCACGTTCCTCTTCAGGGAGACACCAAAGTGTCGGGGCGGGGGAAGGCTCACGATTCCCAGTCCTACAGCCTCTTGTTGATGGCTTCGTCAACGGGCCGTCTGAACTGCCAGAGTTCTTCGCTTGGCTTCGACCATGGTTTGCCAAGCATGTCTGGCTGTGACTCCTGCCTTCCTCGGGAACTCTCGGGTCTCCATCTCGGCGATTATCGGGAAGGGGACCGGTGAAGCCATTCCCCAGAGCATCGCTTCGTGGTCGGCTAGACCTGGCAGGTAGTCGCTCAGCCTCTCGTTGCCGTACTCTGAGTACCTGATGATCGCCTCTTGGTCGTTGCCCGACATCAATCTGAAGCACACGATAGAGTTGCATTGCGAGATGATGGACTTGCTCACGTAGGCAGGCCGCTGAGTGAGGATGATGAAGCCCATATTGTAGCCTCCTGCCTGGCTTATCGCCTCGACGAGTTCCCGGTCGACCCCGATCCTCTCGGGGTTGCCGACCTCGATCTTGAGGCCCTTCTCCGGCGCGAGATACTGCGCCTCCTCGATCACGACGATGACGGCGAAGTCGCCGTCAGCTCGTCTCCGCATCGCCTCGTCCACGAGGGTGGATACGATGTTCCTCGTCGTCGCATGCTGCTCGTCTATATCGGTGTCCACGGAGAAGTCGATGATGAGCACCTCATTCGCGCGGACAGCTTCGACTAGGTCTACTCGTTCCTTCGCCTCGTCGAGGAAGCCGCCCCTCGTTCTGACAGCCCACTGGACTCGGGCGAGGACGCCCTCACGGTCACGTGCAAGGACGAGCGGCGCGATCTCGCGCGCCTTCGCTACGAGCGAAGCCCCGGTGATCTCTTCGCCTTCGCTTGCGAGGACATCGACCGCCTCGGCTACGAGCTTCCCAGGGCCCGTGCTCGGGTTGAAACCAAGCCTAGACGAGAGCGCTTCGCCACTGAACCGACCTGTTCTCGGCAGGAACGACTTGTACGGGATGACCGTAGCGCCGTATTTAACGAGGACGGAGTATTCAGACCTCCGGTCGAGCACCACGAAGTGAGGCTTAGGCGTCAGCTCTAACGCTCGGGCGATAAGGTTCAGGACGAAGCTGCTCTTGCCGGACCTGGTCATGCCTGAGACGAACATATGCCCCCTGGCTAACGCGTTTAGGTCTAAGTAGACCGGTATCTTGAGGCCTCGGTGATGTCCCACCTTCAGCAAGTAGGGCGGCGAGTCGGCTGACGCCCCGCTGCCTGAGAGGAGTGAGAAGAAGTTACGTATCTCCATCTCCGACGGTTCGAAGACCGGGTCCCACGTACCAGGGCTGCACTCAAGCCGATACCATTTCCCTGTCTCAGCTACGTATCCGAGGATCTCGGCCCATGCGATCTCGTACTCTAGCGTTTTCCCGTACTGGGCCCTCTCGCCTCTCTTGCCAGCGATGGGGCCGAAGCCCCCCACGTTCATCTCAGGGTTGTACGGCGTTACGCGGAAGACCCTGGCTAAGACAGGTACGACCGCTGTGTAGCCTCCCTTCCCGTCTCTTGTGGACCTGATAGGGTGAGGGAGAAAGTAGTACTGGTTGATGAAGGCTTTTCGGCCCTCCTTCACCACGAAGGGCGCTATTGACTGGCTGCAACCTGACATCACGTAGCCTATCTCGTTCAGGGAGTGTCAGCCTCCATCAGGCGTTCTCCGAGGGCTTCCTGCTCAAGCGCCCACTCCTGTCCATGCTCTAGACTGAGGATGTCTAGGTCCTCAGAGGTGATCTCCCCGGTTCTAACGAGGTCGAGCGCCCTTGAGAAGAGGACGAGGCTATGGATATTCGAGGTGGGCCTCGTTATCCTCGCCAGCCGATCCGCCTCATGAATCGCGTAGGGGATCCCCTCTGAGTCAGCTGCCGCGCAGAGCACAGACATAAGCTCCTCGACTTTCGGTAGGCAGAAGCGGGGCACCTCCACCCTGAAAGGAGCTAATGCGGTCTTCAGGTAGCATGACTGAACCTCGACCATCTCTGGGCTGTAGCCTAGGTCCTCAGCTAGCCGTCTGTAGGCGGCCGTTACCTTGTTCGACATCTGGAACGGGTCAGTATACGCGCCCCTCTCCAAGAGGGGGTTCAGAAGAACAGCATCTCGGAGATTAGGCACTTCCAGCATTCTACCGTAATGGTTCATCTTTGTCCTCTTGATGAAGCCGGCCAAAGTCACGCCTCGGTCCTTGCAGGCGGCCAATAGGTCGAGGGCGTTCGTGCAGGCGGAGAAGAAGTCGCCTTCGTAGCCTCCGGAGTCTTGCAGCCTCGGCTGAAGCCTTGGGTTAAGTATGATGCCGCCGTCGAGGAGTACGAAGTCTGGTCTCCAAAGCTCGACAGCCTGTCTCGCTATCCGGTATTCGAGCGCCATGTGGAGGAGGCTCTCACGCCTCTCAGGGTCCGCTTCGACAGGCCAGATGTCAGGTGCGCCGGAGATGCAGAGGGGCTCTTCGCGGACGACGTAGTTCTCCACGAGCACCGCCACTGCGCCGTAGATGGGCACATAGGCGAACTTGTACGAGGTACCGTTCCGACCGGCATCGACGCCCACGACCTTGCCCTTGGCGGGACCATCACTGGTGAGCGCCGCCCTCCTCACCGTGATCCGGCCGCGTAGCTTCGAGACGGCCTCACGCCTCTCCCGCGCGTAGCTTGCCAAGCCGTTCAGCAGGGCTTTCGTGCCAGAGTCGATCAGGTCATTGTAAAGCTTCGAGTATGGGCTTGGCGCCGGGCTGTCGCTTAATAGCCCGGGAGTCTGGCCTATGAGCTGAGGCTCTGTGGCTGGGAAAGGTGTTGACGGGAAGAGCGGTAGTACGCGGGCCAGAGGGGACCCTCCTTGTTGCTCAACGCTTAAATTGTGCAAACAACAACTAGGGGGTGGTGCTCGGTATTTAAGTGTTGTTGTGCACTCAACATGAACAATCAACAGTGACCGCACGTGTCCACCGCTGGGACGATACGGATCAAGCTCAAGATCGGAAACGTCGAGGCCGAGATCCAATGTGAGGAAGCTCAGCTCAAGAAGGCAGTAGAGGACTTTATCGACGCGGTACAGGAGAAGACCTCCCAGGTTGGGGGTCAGCCTACAGCAACACCGGCGGTGGAACCTCTCACCCGTCTTAACACGTGTAGAAGCGTCCTCCTGACGCTCTGGCAGGAGCGTTTCTTCGAAGAGGGAAGAAGCCTCTCAGAGTCACATGATGAGATGTCCCGCCGTGGCTACCACTACGACAGAAGCGCCGTAGCCCACACCCTCGCAGAACTCGTCAGAGACGGAATCCTATCGAGGGAGGGCAAGAAGGGAGAGTACCTCTACGTCCAAAAGAGACCCCCGGGGTAGCTTACCGAGCCGAGTTCTAAGGCGTTCCCGAATCAACTCGGGGCTCAAGACACTCTTCTCACCTTCGGTGGCGTCGCGTCGTGCTCAGCAAGGATGATGCTTCGAGCAGCCAGTCGCCTATATATGAGAGCAACACGGCGTTCTAGCTGACTAGATTGGAAAGTCCACAAGCGATACCTAAGTATGCGCAGCCGGTCCAAGCCGCCAAGACTGTCTGTTTACTCTCAGGCGGGATCGATTCGCCCGTTGCAGCGTGGCTGCTCATAAGGCGCGGATACATACCCGTCTTCGTCTACTTCGACAACTACCCGTTCACAGACGAGACGACGAGGGCCAGAGCTTTGAACGTCGCAAGGATACTCTGCAGGCATCTCCCTGGCGGTAAGGCGCGGCTGTACGTCACGCCGCATGGAAACGACCTGGCTGAGATACTTCGAAGATGCTCGAGGAAGCTGACCTGCATCCTCTGCAGACGGATGATGTACCGCGTCGCCGAAGCCATCGCGGCTAAAGAGGACGCCAGCTCAATTGCGACAGGCGAGATACTAGGCGAGCATGCAAGCCAAACCTCCGGAAGCCTCCAAGTGATAAGTGACGCCGTGAGGTCTCTCCCAGTGTTGAGGCCTCTCATCGCTATGGACAAGGTCGAGGTGGAACACCTCGCGAGGAAGATAGGGACTTACGCGATCTCTACAAGCCCAGGGCTCTGCTGCAGCGGTCCACCGAGGTACCCAGCCACTCATCCCAGTAGGCAACGGGTCGAAGAGGCGGAGAGGTCTCTCCGCATCGAGGAGATGGTGGCAAAGGACCTTCTTGAAAGCGAGATCATCGAGCTTAACGCGTCCTAGACGAGGCTTACCCACGCGCTACCTGAACCTGTCAAGCGTGCCTCTCACGGCTGGCTGACCAAAGCGCTCGGTAGTAGGCTGAGGAGCTCCTCTGCGACCGCTCGCGCGGCGGCCTGGCTCTCCGCTCTCCTGATGATAAGTCGGCCGTCTTGAGCCATCGTGATCTCGACGTTACCCCTCCTCAACACGATGAGGTAGGGGGTGAAGACGACCGTCGCGTAAGGAGCCCCTTTGGCTAGAATGGCTTGAACCTTTCCGAGGTCATATCTCTGCGGCTTCGCTGGCCTCGCCTCGTAGGCGACCTTATCGGAACATAACCTCACCAAGACCTGGTCCTCGCTTGTAGACGTGCCGCTGTCAGCCTCATCCTCCCTCAATCTGGGCAAACCTGCCCCTCTCACCCCTGAGGTTCAAGAGCGCTAGAAAAGCCTTGACACCCCCGGGGTCTCAGCCAACGGGGTCGGGCGAGATGGCTGCGCAGAGTTGGCGAAGGCGTAAAGGCTTTCTTTAAGCTAGGCCTTACAACGCTGGAAGAGCATGTCAGAGCAGAAAGAGAGGGTTCTCGTCTTCCTAACTAGGGCTGGAAGAGCTGTCAGGCCTAAAGAAGTCGCTGAGAAGCTAGGTTTGGCGTCTAGAACTGTAACACCTTATCTACTGGCCCTGCTGAGGCAGGGGTATGTCGCAAGGGAATCCCGAGGCCTCTTCGTTCTGACCGCAGCTGGCAGAGAGGTCGCCGCTCGGATCGAGCGAGCCTCCGAGGAAGCCGCGAAGCTTCTGGCTGAGGTGCCTTCTGAGCTGGGCTTCCGCTTCTACTCGGCAGTGGGGCGCCCTGCAGGGGTTATGGCTAACAGTCTGGCTCAGTTCCGCGACGCCTTGCAGAAGGTCGACTTGGACTCGGTGAGTTTCCACCTTGAACGAGGCGACTTCGAACAATGGCTCAGTTTCATAGGGGACAAAGCCCTTGCAGAGAGCGTAGGCAGGATGAAGCCCCTACAACTTCAAGCTGAAGAGGCCAGAAAGAAGCTGGTCGAACTCGTCGAGAACCGGATTAGAGAGCTTAGATCCGCGATCCGCTAGGAGACTGAGGGAAGAGGCAGCTAGCCCATGGCCTCAGGTTTCATCCCCCGGGGGATATACGTCCCTCACGTGACACCCTTCACGTCTAAAGGCGAGATTGACGAGCAGGGACTGAGGACGCTTATACGTTTCTGGATTGAGGCAGGAGTACACGGCCTCGTGCCCTGCGGAAGTAACGGTGAAGCCCCCTACCTGACCAGAATGGAAAGAAAGGCTGTTATCCAGCAGGTGGTCGAGGCCGTCAAGGGACGCGTCAAGGTGATCGCGGGCACAGGAAGCATCTCCACGGCTGAGACCGTGGACTTCTCCAAGGACGCTCAGGAAGTAGGGGTGGATGCGCTCCTCGTCGTAACGCCGTACTATTTCAAGCCAGGCCGCAACGAGCTGTTAGACCACTACACCGAGGTCGTGAGAGCCGTCGATCTGCCGGTGATGCTGTATAACGTGCCGAAGTTCACGGGTTTCAACCTCGAGCCGAGCATCGTCGCTGAGCTGGCTAAGGATGAACAAGTGATAGGCGTTAAGGATAGCAGCGGCGAGATCAACCAGATAGCGGAGACCATCCGCCTAACGCGTTGGAGAGAGGACTTCTCCGTGATGGCTGGGACGGGAAACGTCATCTTCCCTACGCTGATGCTCGGTGGGAAGGGGGCGGTCGTCGCTGTCGCGAACGCTTTCCCACACGAGTGCGTCCAGATCTACGACAGCTGGGAGAAAGGAGATATAGCCACGGCTAGAGACCTACAGCTTTCCATCCTGGAAGCTAACAGGCTTCTGACCGCGAAGTACGGGGTTGTAGCCGTGAAGGAGGCGCTTAACCTTCTAGGGCTGCCGGGTGGCTACCCGAGGAAGCCTCTCCAACCGCTGACAGCCGAGGCAAGAGAGGAGATCGCTAAGCTTCTACCTAAGAGGTAAGGGCTGCCCCTGATAGCCTTCAGTCATCCCGGGTCGCTGATAGGGGTAGGTCTAAGCCTAGACCCTTGGCGGTGGAAGCGATCTCTTTCCAGGTCTCCTCCTCTATGTAGATTCCTTCACGTAGCCGTCTTTGCTCTTCACGTAGCTCAGGTTCTCCTGGGAGCAGAATCTCCTTAACGCCAGGTGCTTTTCTCGACGCCTTTACCCTCAGTATGAGCTCGTCAACTCGCCTCTTGTAGTCCTTTACGCTCGTGAAGTTGGCGATGTTCACCGCCATCATGAAGACTCCGTTCCCGCCCTTGTACTCCGGGCTTGACGCGCAGCCTGAGCCTGTGAGCGCCCCGCTCATGATGTCAACGAACAGCCCTAGGCCGAAACCCTTGTACCCTACGTCTCCTCCGAGAGGAAGGATCGCGCCGCCCGCGTAGAGGTCTGCAGGGTTGTCGGTCGGCCTCCCCTCCTTGTCGATGATCCATCCGAACGGGATCTTCTCTCCACGCCGCGCCTTGACTCGTATCTTACCCTCAGCCGCGACGGCGGTCGAGATGTCCAAGAGGATCGGTGGCTGGCTGCCCGCGGGGAAGGCGACACTTATCGGCCCGGGGTTGAAGAGGCGGTCTATGCCGCCGAACGGCGCGACGATAGCGCCGTCGTTACACATCATGATGCCTACCATGTCCTGAGACGCGGCGAAAGCCGTGTAGTCGACAAGCCTGCCGACATGGTTACAGTTATAGACGCCTACAGTCCCTACGCCGCTTATCCGGGCCTTCTCGACCGCGATCTCCATGCTTCGCCAAGCTACGACCTGTCCGAACCCCCAATTCCCGTCAACCAGGGCGGTTGAGCTGGTCTCGCGGATAACCTCAACCTTCGCTCCGGGCTTCAGCTTCCCCTCCTTGATGAGCGTAACATACCAGGGTATCCGGATGACGCCGTGAGAGTCGTGACCCGCCAGGTTAGACCGGACGAGAAGCTCTGCGACCTTGCCAGCCTCGTCACGGCTTGCTCCCGCCGCCTCGAAAACTGCACGTGTCAACGACCTGAGTTCCTCAGCTTTGAAGGTCACCATGCCGCTGTCGAGACCGGCTATCCCAGCCGGCTGATAATAAGCCTTCCGTGACTGCCAGGCTAAAGGCGGAGAAGAATGAGACGTGACAGCCGCACCTGCCGCCCTTTCAGCAGACCGTAGTCGCCGCTAAGCGGGAGTCTACTGAGTCAGACATCTCCGAGAGAGGTCACCAAGACAGAAGACTGCCCTCGACCAGACTATGTTCGCGCAGCGTTCCAGCTGAATTAGGAGCTCTAAGCAGGGCTCTTGACGATGAAAACCACCTTACATCACCGAAGACACGCCTTCGACATAGAGAGGTTGCCTCGCACCCGCATCTCGACGATGGAATACGCGGCCCGTATCGGGTCGGACGCGCCTAGCGGGCTAGGTGAAGACCTGAAGAGCCTAGACGCTGGGCGTCAAGCGCCTTCGGCTTGATTGGTTTGCAGGCAAGAAACGCCTTGCCGGAGGCGGCCGTCCTCGCGGCGCCGTCACTCGATGAGCGTGCCTATCCTCTCTCCTCTGACCGCCGCTTCAATGTTCTGCGGGTTTAACCCGTTCAGAACCACGGTCTTCACCCTTACCTTTGTGAGCAGCTCAGCTGCCTTCGGGTCTAAGACCTGGTGTATCCCAACCTGATGCGTCCTATGCTCCATATGTGCCTGAAGTTCTGTAAAGGCGATCCGGTCTAGCTTCACGGCGTCAGGGTGCTTCCTAGGGTCTTTTGTGTAGACGCCCTCTTGGTCTGTAGCCTTGACGAGGAGGTCTGCGCGGGTCTTCCCCGCGATTAGGGCTGCTACCGCATCGGTGGTCATGCCGGGCGCAAGCCCTCCCATAACTACTATCTTCCCCTCCGAAAGCATGCGAGCGGCCTGACGGGCACTGGGGGGGATCTCCTTAAGAGCAGCGTCGCTCAGCGCCCCAGCGAGCATCTGAGCGACGACACGTGAGGCTTGAATAGCGACCCAGTCTTGGTCTGGGGCGCTGAGCCCTATCCTCTCAGATAGCTGGATCAGGTTCCTTGCGAAGGCTCCTCCCCCGACCACAGCGATGATCTCGTGGCCTTCATGCCTCAGCCTCCTCAGCACATCCGCGTACTGCGCGATGCGTTCCGGGTTGAGGGGGGACGCGACAACGGAGCCTCCAACCCGTATTACAAGCCTCAACGTTGCTTCCTCCCTTATGGTCTCTACTCCGCTCGCTTAAGCAGTTTGCTAGGTCCTTATGGTACAATTGTCTTAAGCCTTTACGACGATAAGACAAGTCTTAAAAGGTCTCGGCCTGACTCGGCTGAGAACCAGAGGTATCAGGGTGGGCTTCAAGCCTCTCGCCGCAATCGTAGGTGTTGGGAGAACCGAGTTCGGCGAGCACTGGTACGAGAATCCGGAGAAGCTCATGGTGCAAGCCGGCATTGAAGCCATGGAATCCGTGGAGAAAGGCCTGAGACGGAAGGACATCCAGTCCTGCTACTTCGGAAGCTTCCTCTACCAAGCGACAAATCAACTGGGGCTTCTCCCCGGCTACATGTCTCGTGAACTCGGCATAAACGTCCCCATGAGTAATACCGAGGCGGCCTGCGCCTCCGGGGGCTCCGCGCTCTACAACGCCTGTATCGGGATAAGGTCGGGCCGATACGACCTCGTCCTTGTGGGCGGCTTTGAGAAGATGACGGACGCCTCCGCGCACGTGATAGACGACCTGATGCTGGCGGCGGACTCGCATGAGTTCGACGCGGGCTACACCTTCTCAGGCCTCTACGCAGCGATCATGGCTAGGTACATCTACGACTACGGGCGGGGCGACCGTAGATGCTTAGAGTCCCTGGCTCAGGTGGCCTGCAAGAACCACCACCATGCCGTGAATAATCCTTACGCCCAGTTCAGACGAGACATCACCGTGGAACAGGTGATGTCCTCTCCTCTGATAGCTGACCCGATCCGGCTCCTACACTGCTCACCTATCTCAGACGGCGCCGTCGCTTTAGTCCTCACAAGTCCAGAACAGGCGAAAAAGTACACGGATACCCCTATTTACATCGTGGCGAGCCGGCAGGCCACAGATGACGTCTCGCTTTCAAACCGCGAGAGCATCATCAGCATCAAGGCGACGGCTCTCGCAGCCCGCGCAGCCATAGAAGATGCGGGCCTGACGATGGAGGATATAAGGCTCGCTGAGGTCCATGACTGCTTCACGATCGAGGAGCTCCTCTTCCTCGAGGATTCAGGCTTCTACAAGAGGGGGGAGGCCTGGAGAGGCGTCTACGAGAGCTACGAATCCTTCAAGGGCTCGAGGCACATCCCGTACCAAGGACCGAGGGGAGAGCTTACCGTCAACCCGGGGGGCGGCTTGAAGGCTGACGGCCACCCTGTCGGGGCGACCGGCGTCAGACAGGCTTACGAGTGCTTCAAACAGCTGCGGGGAGAAGCTGGCAGAAACCAGGTAAGCGTTGACGGCGACCTGAATACGGCTCTCTGCCACAACATCGGTGGGACCGGTGGTATCTGCACCGTCCACATCTTGGCGAGGGACCTAGCATGAGCGAAGCCACGATCAGAAGGAAGACGCTCATCGACTACAGGATAACGGCCGCGAAGTGCGAAAACTGCGGCGCAACGTACTTCCCGCCGAAATCGTTCTGCAACGTGGAAGGTAGAAGCAGCAAGATGAGCTACCTCGACTACTTCGAGAGCACAGGCGTCCTCTACACAGGTACCGTGGTCCGGAAACCCACGAACAGGTTCAGTCACTTCTCCTCATTCCTCGTTGGGATAGTGAGCTTCGACGATGGCGCCCTCAAGGTGCCCGGACGGATCACGGACCAGCTCCCCGGCGAAGTTGAGGTGGACATCTCCGACCTCATCGGTCGGGAAGTTGTCCCCAGGTTTAGGAGGCTCTACGCGAACGGCGGAAGCGGCATCGTCTCCTACTCAAGCCTCAACTTCTCTTTCGCGGACGACTACTACCGCCAGTTCCCTCCGGTATGCGAAGTGAAGGAGGCTCATGAGAAATCTCGGCCAGGGATCGTCGGATACGGCGTCTATCTGCCCAAGTTCCGGGTGAGGAACGAAGACCCCGCGTCGAGCGGAGGAGTCGAGGAGAGGACGGTTCCCTTCCAGGACGAAGATACAGCCACCTTCGCCGTCGAGGCGGGGCGCAGAGCGCTGATCCACGCAGGCATCAAGAGCAGGGATGTGAAGAAGTGTTTCCTTGGCTCCGAGTCTACGCCTTACGCGGTGAAGCCTTCGATGTCTACGGTCTGTCAGTCCCTTGAGCTGGGTGAGAAGTACGAGGACGGTTTCATGTCGGGCGGTGTAGATACGCAGTTCGCCTGCAAGGCTGCTACGGATCTGTTCATAGACGCCGCGGCTCTCGTAGCCTACCCTGTCTTCGCCGGCTCTAACGTTATGGTCATCGGCTCAGACAACTCGCAGGCAGCACCCCACGACGCCCTCGACTCCACCGTTGGCGCTGGCGCCGCCGCGTTCATCTTCGGCGAACATGGAGTCATCGCGACCCTCGACCATTACGCGCCGTACACGTCCGATACCGCGGACTTCTACCGCAGGGATGGGGAGAAGTACCCCCGGCACGGCGGTAGGTTCACTGGGAAACCCGCCTACTTCAAGCATGTGACGACCGCGATGAGCAACGTGCTGAAGCAGAGCGGGCTGGGGCCACGCGACTTCGCGTACGTCGTGAATCACTCTCCGAACGCACGGTACCCGCTCGCGGCAGCCCTCGAGATGGGCTTCCAGAGAGAACAGGTAGAGCCAGGCCTAGTAGTGGAGAAGATCGGGAACCTATATTCCGGCTCCTGCTTGACAGCTCTCGCCGCCGTACTCGACATCGCTAAGCCCGGAGATAGGATACTGGCCACCAGTTACGGGTCGGGGGCAGGGAGCGAATCCTACGTCTTCACAGTCACCGACCTCATCCTTGAGAAGAGGCTTAGGTCGATAACGGTCCGGGAACAGATAGAGAACCCCAAGAGGGAGTACGTGGACTACGGCACCTACAGAGCATGGAAAGAGATGAGTTGAACAGCTCCCACTAGGAGGCTGAGCATAGAGCCGTCCCCGGGGGAGTATCTCGGATCGCCCCTCAGCCGCATATGTAGGGTCTAGCTCTGAGAGCGCGCTTAGGCCGTGTCCTCTCATTGCAGCATTGCTCCGCGTTTTTATAGGCTCAAAGGATAGTTTCTAGAGCCCTAGGTGTCTCTGTCCATGACTATGACTCAGGCGTTCAGGAGGAGGGCTGGGGTCAGGGTCTTCAGCGCCTCCTCGTCGCCCATCAGGCTTGAGATCCTACGTCTGCTCCACCTACGCGGCCCCATGACCTACAGCGAGATCATGCAAAAGATGGGGTTGGACCCGGAGAAGCAGACCGGGCGGTTCGCCTACCATTTGAGGAGCGTCCAGAGGGCGCGTCTGGTGGAGGCCGACAGGAGGACTAGGAAGTACAGGCTCACAGAGATGGGCGTGAAGCTCGTCGAGTTCGCACAGGAACTGGACGAGGACGCGTTGAAGAAGGCGGGCAGACTCCTCGTGAGAACCTCGAGGCTGGCAATAGAGGAGTTCGAAAGGGGAAGAATCGTAAAAGCCCTCGTAGACGAGGCTCAGATGCCTCTCGACCTTGCAGAGCAGGTCGCACGCGAGGTGGAAGACCGGCTTCTCGGCTTGGAGGTCCGGTATCTCACAGCTCCCTTGATCCGCGAGATAGTCAACGCCGTCCTCATCGAGAAGGGACTTGAGGAGTACCGGCACCGCCTGACGAGGCTAGGGCTCCCTGTGCACGACGTCACCAAGCTTATCCAGGCCAAGAGCGAGGCTGGACTGAACAGCGAAGCCGTCCGAGAAGAGGCAGCCGACTCAGTGCTGAGGGAGTACGTCCTGCTGAAAGCCCTACCGAGGCAGGTGGCAGACGCCCACCTCTCAGGCCGCATCCACATCGAGAACCTCGGAACGTACATCTTGAAGCCCGACTACGCGCTGCTCCAACTGCCTCAACTCGTCGCGGAGGGAAGCAACCGCGTCGCACAGGGGCTCAGCGCGATTCCATTCGAACCATCGCGGTCGCTTAGGTCTGCGTTGAGGCGACTGTCAAAGGCCTTGGAAGCCTTCAGGCCGGAGGTAAACGCTGGACAGAGCCTAGACATGTTCAACGTGTGGCTGGCACCTTACGCCCGCGGTACCTCCGATGAGGATTTAGAGGAGGCTCTTAGAGAGTTCCTCATCGACCTCGCCAAGCTCTCTGCTGGCCCCGACCTCGCCGGGGGCCTAGCGATAGGGCTCGAGTTGGAAATCCCTAAGGGCATCGTTGAGGAGAGGGCCGGGAAAGCCCTGGGGAGCTGGGGCGAGCACGAAGATGAAGCGCGCAGAGTTGCAACCGCCCTTCTGAAGGCGTTAAACCCTGGACCTGCATGCGTGCCCCTCTTCGACACAGTACCCATCCTGAAGCTGCGATCTAGGATGAGCGCCACCCGCTGGGATGAGCCGTTCCAGCTCGCCCACAGGCTTGCCTCTCACGCGGGTACCGTGTTGTTCGCCAACCTGACAGGAGGGGCGGAGAACAGGGCTTACACGCCTGACGGAGCCTGCTTTCCCTCAGCCGGAAACGGCGAGTTCGGTCGACCCTACGTAGGAGGCGTAGTCCTTGACCTGCCTAGGATCGCCTGTCTCTCCCGCGGGGACGAAGGTGCCTTTGAAGCTGAGCTTGAGAGCTCCGTAAGCCTTGCCCTAGAGGCCCTCGCGGTCCGTCACAGAGCCCTGTATGAACGGATCAAAGGCAACCTCCTGCCTTTCCTCTTTGGGGGGAACGGCGAAGCTCCCTGTAGATTCGACGAGGTAGTTATGGCCGTGAGCTTCGTCGGATTAGATGAGGCGACCGTGCTGCAAACAGGAAACCACATTCATGAGACCTCAAGCTCCAGCTCCTTTGCTGAACACTGTCTACGGAGCATGGCGAGGCTCCTCTCTGACCGCAGTAAGGAGGTCGGTGAGGAGGTCGTCTTGACTCAGATCGCTGGTGCCGAAGCGGCCGAGAGGCTCGCGAAGTTGGATTACGAGGAGCATGGCCAAGTCGCAGCTGGGGGAAGGACGGGGCCTAGGGCTCCGTACTACACCAGCGTCACGGTTCTCCCGCTTGAAGCCGATATCCCGCTTAGCGATAGGCTTACAGCTGAAGCCGCGCTGAGCAGCCACAGCAGAGGCGGGCATCTGACCCTTCTCGAGGTAGATGAAGAGGTTGACAAGGACGCCATGATGACCGCCACGGCGAAGATCATCGAGAAGTACGCTGTCGGCCTCTTTGCCTACTCTCGTCTAGTGACTTGGTGTGCCCGCTGCCGACTGAGAATGACGGGCTTAGTTAAGCGATGCCCTAACTGCGGCAGCTCCGCTGGCTTGACAACCTACGGGAGGGCTTCGACGCGGTACCTTCCCCTTCGCCACTGGACGGGGGCACGTCTAGCCGCTCTGAACACGAGGAGAAGGTACTCCGCTGAGGAACTCTCTGGAATCTGACGTTTACACAGGGACGATGCCCGGCTCGATAGTGCCGGTTGGTCAGAACTGCTTCACGACATCCTCTTTCTCCATCACCCTGTGGCAGTAGTGGCATTCCAGAAGTAGCGGCTCGTCGCTCTTGACGCGGAAGGTAGGCTTGATAGGCTCTCGACTGTTCGAGATGCACGCCGGGTTCGCGCACCGCACAACGTTCACGATGCTCGGCGGAAGCTTCACCCTCTGCTTCTCGTGTACCGCGTACCCCTTGATGATGTTGATAGTGGCCCTCGGCGCGATCAACGCTATCTTGTCAACCTCCTGAGGCCTGAGCTCCTTCTTCTCGATCTTGACGATGTCCTTCCGACCGAGCTTTAAGCTGGGAACGTTCATCGCGACGCTCACCTCCATGCCTTCCCTTCCGGTTATGCCTAAGATCCTGAGAACAGCCAACGCGTACCCTGCAGGGATATGGTCGATGACGGTTCCCTCCTCGATCTTCCGGATCCTCAGTTCCTCCCCACCGCTCATCCTGACACCTTCAGCCAACCAGACCCTTTGAGCATGGCTCGCACACTAAAGCGTTGCTCGCTGCGTCGAGACCACGGTTAAGCCTTTTTAGTCAACGGGTTAGCTGTGGGTAAGGGGAATGCATCGGTGGGGGGCCTCAGGGGAAGGGATATAATCTCGATCAGAGACTTCACTCGAGAAGAACTAGACTGCATCCTTTCCGCGACGGACGGGATCGAGAGCCTCGCGAAGCAGCATCCTGACCTTTTGAGGGGTAGGACGCTGGCAACCCTCTTCTTTGAGCCAAGCACGAGGACGAGGCTCAGCTTCGAGGCGGCGATGAAGAAGCTCGGCGGCCTAACCTTGGACATGGGTGAGCCCCGGCTCAGTTCCGTTGAGAAGGGTGAGAACCTCGCTGACACCGTACGGGTAGTAGAGAACTACGTTGACGTCATCGCTTTACGTCATCCCTCGGAGGGCGCTGCGCAGCTGGCCGCAGAGATGGTGGACGTGCCCGTTATCAACGCTGGGTCAGGGGCTCAGGAGCACCCGACGCAGGCGATGCTCGACCTCTACACGATGAAGAGCGAGATGGGACGCATCGACGGGCTTACCGTAGGGCTTCTAGGGGACCTCCGGTACGGGCGGACGACGCACTCGCTCGCCACCGCTCTGTCGATGTATAAGGTTAAACTGTACCTGATCTCGCCGGAACTGCTCAAGATGAGACGTGAGGTCGTCGAGCATATCAAAGACCGCATACCAGTCTCTGAGGTGAGCGACCTCAACGAGGTGTTGCCTGAGCTGGACGTGCTCTACGTGACGCGCATCCAGAAGGAACGCTTCGCCGACCCGTCGGAGTACCTGAAGGTTCAAGGCTCCTTCAGGATAGACGGTGGAACCGCTCGAGCTATGAGGCCTAACGCGATCATCATGCATCCCCTGCCGAGGATAGACGAGATCTCCCCTGAAGTAGACTCGACAGCTCATGCACGGTACTTCAAACAGGTCTACTACGGGCTCCTGACAAGGATGACGCTTCTCAGCCTAGTCCTAGGAGCCGTCTAGAACAGAAGACCCCGGATTCCGCACGGCAACCCTGTTACCGTGCACCTCTCATGAAAACGGGAGAGTACCGCCGCGACAGGTCAGGTGGCTGTCTGCTTTACAGCTTGACGATCTGGGCGTGGGGGACGCCTGAGATGACAGCGATCGCTTGGGGGTGAACCAGTCCCTCCAGGGTGGCCCTCCGTACAAGGTTGTTCCCAACGAGGTTCGCGGACGTAGCATCTCTTATGAGCTGGATCGCCTCGTCTAAGCCTACCTTGTCTCCCTTGTAGAACTTCTCGTTGACGTAGAACTCGACCTTTCCATTGCGTAGCGTCCGGCCGAGGATCTCGGCGTCGCATGCCGCGACGAGAACGTGGCGGCCATGCCTGATGACGTTGAGATAGACATCCGTCATGGCTAGACACTCCTTACGGCTGACCTTGCGCCGCATGCCTCGCAGGCCAGGAACGAGAACCTTCCCTGCTTCTCAATCCTTGTATCTGGCCTCTTGCAGACCGGGCATGTGACGAAGTCTGACACGTACCGGCTGATGAGCCTCTGGATTCCCTCGGAGAGGAACCTTCCTTGAAAGACAGCGTAATTCTCTTTCCATGAGCCGGCTGTGGCAAGCTCTCTTGAAAGGAACCTTAGTACGTGGTTTGGGTCGCGGTTGAGCCGGTCGCAGATCTCCTTGAAGTTCTGGATGAAAGTCCGGTTGCCCACAGAGGAGATAATGGCCTTCGGTGTCTCAAACCGCTCCCCGGTGCCTCCGAGGACTGGGAGCTTCGCGTACGCAGCCTCAAGCATCTCGTTGTACGTTCTCCGTTCAGTCACGTTTCTCTCCAGCCTCAGTCCGCTTTGACCAGCTGTACTTCATCCCCTGTTATTTAACGGCTCACCTCGAGAACGAGGCAGGCTAGGAGCCGCGGGTCTTCTCGTACATCTTGTCCAGCGTCCACCTCGCCGAGCTTCGTACCTCCCTCAGCCTCCTTTCATCCCCGTAGTTGTGGATGATGACCTCCTTTAGGATGCCTCCCTCTTCGAGAACCTCGTATGAGAAGCGTCGGTCTGGCTGGATGTCGCCTGCAGCCGCCGCCTCTTGGTCTCTCCTAGCCATCGGTTCTAGCACCCTGTTCAGGAAGAAGGGTTGGAAAGGAGGAATCGATATGCTCAGCTTGAGGTCGCTTGAGGGAACGATCCTTGCATCCTCGTCGCTTACGTAGATCGTGCCCAGAAGCAGACCGTCTGAGCTCTTCAACGGGATAACCTGCCTGTACTCGACGGATGCGGTGGGCATCGCCAGCGCCTGGGGAGGCTCAGTCTGGACAGATGACATGGAGACTCCAGGGGAGGGAGGAGCCGCCTCTATTCGGCGAAAGCTCCGTTCTGCTAAGACTTCGTCGAGAAACAACATTATCAGCTGCAATTCCTCAAGCTCCTGCTGTAGGCTCTCAAGTCTCCTCTGCAGCCTGGCCTTGAGGTCCGCCAGCCTCTTCACGTCTCCCTCCAGCCGCACCTCCCCCCTGACCTATCTCTACCCGTAGGAAAGGCTTACTTACCTAAATAGCGTAGCCCTTGTCCAATTAACTCTTCTCTGACTGTCGCAGGTTGCTTGACGACCCGTAACGGTACCCCGACGGTTCTCTGCCTAGCCGTGTCCATTCAAGAACGCTTAAGTCACCAGCGGGCGAGCTGTGAGGCGGTGACCTACATGGCTTACCTGCTCGGTACCGACATTGGGACGCTGGGAACTAAGTCGGTCCTTGTGAAGACGGATGGGAGAGTCCTCTCCTCGGCATTCGAGGAGTATGATGTACTAGCTCCTAGGCCTGGGTGGGCGGAGCAGTGGCCGGATGTCTGGTTTGGCGCAGTGACGAAGACTATCAAGGCGGTCGTCGAGCATTCAGGGATCAACCCCGCCGAGGTGGCTGGCCTCTGTATAAGCGGCCTCTACGGCGGCAGCGGAATCCCCTGCGATAAAGAGATGAAGCCTCTTAGACCATGCATAATCTGGGCTGACCGTCGAGCTACAGCTGAATGCGACTGGGTCAGGCAGAACATAGGTGTAGACCGCCTCTTCAAGCTGACGGGGAACGTGGTCGACCCCTACTACGGCTACGCGAAGATGCTTTGGATCAAGTTCAACGAGCCGAAGGTGTGGAGCCGCATCGACAAGCTGATGACGCCTAACGCCTACTGCATCTACAGGCTGACAGGCAACCCTTCCATCGACCTCTCAAGCGCCGGCAACTACGGAGGCCTCCTAGACATACAGAAGCGAGATTGGTCCGAGGAGGCTATGGATGCCCTCGGGATACCGCGCAGCTTCTTCCCTGAGAGGCTCTCGATGTCCAAGGAGGTCGTCGGCGAGCTCACCGAGGAGGGTTCAAGGCTGACAGGGCTTAAGAGGGGCACGCCGGTCTCCGCCGGCGGCATAGATGCGCCTGTGAGCGCCCTCAGCGTCGGAGCGCTCGAGGACGGCGACCTAGCATCGATGCTCGGCACGTCGATGTGCAACGGTTTCATCAGCCGGCAACCTAGGCTTTCGCCGCAGCTTGTGAACTACCCTTACGTGGCAGATGACCGGGAGGCGCTCTACTCGTTCGCGGGCATCGTCACGGCCGGCTACTGCGTCAGATGGTTCCGAGACCAACTGGGCAAGGTGGAGGCGAAGATAGCTCAGGACCTAGACCTGAGCGCCTACGCTATCCTCGACCTAGAGGCGGAGAAGGTCCCTGCGGGCTCAGAGGGGTTGATCTTTCTGCCTCACATGATGGTCGGCGAGAGGGCCCCTTACTGGGACGACTACGTCCGAGGATGCCTGATAGGACTGACCCTATACCATACAAGGGCGCATATCTTCCGCGCATTCCTTGAGGGCATCGCGTACGCTCTTAGGTACAGCCTAGAGGCGGCAGCTGCGGCGGGCATGCCGCTGAAGAGGGCTCTCCTCGTGAACGGCGGGGCGAAGTCAACGCTTTGGAGAAGCATCCTCGCCGACGTGACTGGGCTCTCGATGACGTACATTGCCCAAAGCCCCGGTGCACCTCTCGGGGACGCGTTGCTCGCAGGCGTCGGCACGGGGACGCTTGAAGGCTACCATGTCATCAACGAATGGCTTGAGGTGAGCGAGGTGACGAAGCCCGACCTGGGAAGGAAGAAGACCTACGACCGGTATTACGCCCTCTACCTTCAGCTTTACAATGCGAGTAAGGGAATCTTCAAAGCCTTGAAGGACGTAACAGGCTAAGATAGGAGCGAGTTGACTTGACGGATTTCCACCTGGGGGTAAACAACTGCTTCGCGGTGAAGAGGTGGCCTCTCGCAGGCGACTGGGCTGAGATATGCGCTCACGAGCTCGAGCTGAAGCTGGTCCAGTTCTCCTTCGACCTGCTCGACCCTAGAACCTCCCAGCCCGCGCGGTCATGGATGGTCTCCGAGACCCTAGACGCCGTGAAGGATCATGGCCTCACCATCCACTCCACCTTCACGGGGTTAGCAGCCTACTCGTTCAACCTCCTATCTCATCCGAACGCAGCGATGAGGATCGACGCCATAGACTGGTTCACTGAAGCCATAGGTCTCACAGCAAATCTTAAGGCGAAGGCCACTGGTGGGCACCTCGCCGCTCAAAGCTACCCGGACTACAAAGATGAGCGGAGACGACTCCTGATGGAAGACGCCGTCGTGGAGAGCCTGGGATTCCTCTCTTCTCGCGCCGCCACTATGGGCCTTGAGATGCTCCTGTGGGAGCCTATGCCTCTGCTCCGGGAGCCGCCCTCCACTATATCGGATGCCAAGCGGCTCCTCGCAAGGGTCAACGTTGGCAAAGGCGTTCCTGTAAGACTCGCCATCGACACGGGTCACCAGTGCGCCGCAGGCGTTGAGGGACGCGACCTAGACACGTACGCTTGGCTTAGGGAGTTGGCAGCTGAGTCCCCGGTCATCCATGTACAACAGACAGATGGGAGGGGAGACCGTCACTGGCCGTTCACGAAGAAGTACAACGATGTCGGCGTGATAAAGCCTGAGAAGATGATCGAGGCCATAGAAGCCTCCGGTGCCAAGGAAGTCTACCTTATGCTTGAGATCATCCACGCCTTCGAGGCGCCGGAGCAGCAGGTCCTCGAGGAGCTGAGAGAGTCGGCAGGGTACTGGAGTAACTTCGTCTAACTGGAAGCCCAGGCCTAGAAGAGGGAAGTCGAACCGACAGAGCTTAGCTTCGTCGCGTAAGTTCAAGAAGCCGGTCGCAGAGCCCCTTGGTGCACGCGGCGATGAAGGAGCCTCGGCTCTCAGGCGCGACCGCCATATCCAGTTGGGCGCCTCTCGCATCGACAACCGTGCCCCCGGCCTCCTGGACGATGAATGTCGCAGCTGCGAGGTCAGTCAACCTCAGCGTGCCCCTTAGGTCGACGAAGGCGTCGCAGGCTCCTGAGGCTACGAAGCAGGTTTCCAGAGCGTCTGTGCCGAGGAACCTAACATGCTCAGCGCGATCTATGATGGGGCTGACCTTCGCGAGGTAGGAGGGCAGAGCTCTGCGCAGGTTCAGGTCTATCGCTATCAAGGCGTCCTCAACCGTCTCCGTCTGTGACGGCTTCACCTTGACGCCGTTCAGGAAGGCGCCGCCTCCTCTCCGAGCCCAGTACAGGTTATCGTGAGCAACGTCTAAGACTACGCCAGCGGTTATCTCCCTGAGGCGCAGCCCCATGCTCGCGGCGAGAGATATGGAAAAGCATGGGTAGCCTCTAAGCGCGTTCGTCGTGCCGTCTAGAGGGTCTAGGATGAAGAATGGTGGGCCGCCTCTGCCTACGGTGATCCAGCCCCGCTCCTCGCTAACGATGGCGCAGTCCCCGATCTCGGCCTCAAGGAAACGAGTGATCGAGGTCTCAACAGCATCGTCGATGCCCTGAGTGAGGTCGCCGCCTGATCCCCTTCCGATAACACGCCTTGCAGCCGGCGATCCCAATAGCGCGAGAGCCTCCGCAGCTGCATGTCTGACGGCGCCCCTCATGACCGGCAGGAGGTCCATGGCTTCCACTCTCGTCTTAGGTCCAGTTATAGGCTTCGGAGCCGAGCTCACACTCACACAAGGCAAGTAAAGCCGGCAATCTCGCCTCGGCCCGTTCTGCACATAAGCATGATGTCGATGAGAGAAACCTTCCCAGCTAGGCTGGGATACGCGGGTCGACAGCGCCTTCCACCATGGTTTAGTGTGGTTTCATGCCGTCAAAGGAGCGTGTGGGAGGCCCTGATTCAACGGAAACCTAGCTCTAAAGGCTCTGATTGAAAGCCCTCCCTGATACGTGTAAGAGGCGTAGGACACCGGTTGGATCAACGTACTTATGCCACAGGGGGCTTAACAGCCGCTTCGCCTTGAGTCCAAGACGATGACCTTCATCACGAGAAAGAGGAACGCGTAGACCGACGCGATCAGGGTCAGCGACAGGATGCCGGGCACGGCTAGGAAGTAGAGAAGCAGCAGGAAGCTTACTCCGTAGAGGAAACCGTACGTGTGGAGCTTCTCCGCTTGGGCCGTACTCTTCGCAGCGGCTGTTGCAAAGCCGACGTATAGAAGGACTGGCAGGAGCGAGAAGCATATTAGGTAGGTTGTGTTGAGCCAGCCGAGCAAGACAAGGGCGGCGAGCAATGCGTACGGCGAGGCTAAGACAGCAAAGCTGGTCTGAACTCCCTTTCTATACCCTCGATGCAGTGTCATCAGTGTTCTGACGCCGAACCTTAAATCTCCTAAGCGGTCGGGGATGTTCTTAAGCGAGAAGTAGGTGAAGAAGAAGTATGAGGCGAGGAAGAAGATTGGCGGCACGGCTGCCATGGGCTGAGCAAGAGTCCAGCCTGCGAGGAACGAGAAAGAGACTACGCCTGTGAAGGAGAGCATCCCTGTAAGCCAATGTCTCTTCAACCGGAAGGGCGGTAATGAGTAAAGCAGCGAGTCAACAACTGCCACGAGGCTCAGCGCGAAGAATAGAGGGCCTAACAGCAAGGAGAGGAGTATGACCGACAGATAGAGCCCAACCGTGATCCAAGCAACATTCCTAAGCCCTACCTGGCTCAGCTGAAGTGCTCGGATCGGTTGGTTGACCGAATCCTCTTCGCGGTCAGTGTACGTGTTGAGGATGTTCGTTGCGGCCGTCGTGAGGCTGCAGATGAGCGTGCCTAGAAGAGCCTGCCACAGGACGACTTCGCCTGCCATCAGGTAAGCGAAGAGGAACGTGGAGGCGGCGAAGACCCAGGTGCGCGGCCGGAGCAGCGAGAGTAAAGCTATGATCGTTCTCATCGATGTCCCCGGGCTGCTGCCCATCGGCATCCCCTAAGCCGCCCCCTCTTGGCATTGACAGTTAAACATTTAAGCTTTTACCTCACCGCGACGCCTAAGGAGGCGATAGGCTTAAGAGTTTAAAAGTTAAAATATAGATAGGCTTGGCAGGGGCGGGGCTTGATTCTGGACAGCGTGAAGAGGGTTCCCACCGGGATCGAGGCTCTTGACGCGCTCATAGAGGGCGGTTTCCCCCGGCCTTCCTCGATAGGCCTCATGGGGAACGTCGGCAGCGGCAAGTCCATCTTCTGCAACCAAGTCGCGTGGAACCTCCTCCAGCGCGGCTTCAACGTCCTATACTACGCGGTCGACGAGCCCGCTGAAGACGTCAGGATGAACATGGAGAGGTTCAGCTGGGACGTGACACCCTACGAGGAGAGGGGTGCGCTCAAGTTCGTGGATGTATATTCGCAGGGGATGGAACTCGTCCTGGAGAAGACGAAGTCCTGGAAGGTTGAGGAGCTAGCCGTCTCACCTGACAGGATGGTGGAGATCCCTTTCAACCTGCGCGAGATGATCCTTCAAGGAAAAGAGTACTTCTTCACGGGCATCAGGGGCAGAGACCTCCTCATGATCTTCGACTCCGTCACCCCGCTCTTCCAGGCGCTTGAGGCGAAGAACGTGCTCCGATTCCTTCAATCCAGCGCTTACGCCTGCAGGATCTCCAAAGCGATCGGGATAGCCACAATCCACACGGGCATACACGGTGAGCAGATAGAGAACGCCTGCCAGCAGCTAGCAGACGGCGTGATAGAGTTCAGGAAGAGGGGCGAGGAGGGCGGCGTCTCCCGCTTCATAAGGATCGTGAAGATGAGGGCGACAAAGATCTACGAAGAATACTGCCCTATGGAGATCACGCGTAACGGAATAGTCATCCACAACCTACCACTGACAGCGCTCTGAGCCGGACCGTGAACACGACCATCGCAGGGCGGGAATACGAGACCGCCGAAGGATGCCGCCAAGTAGACTCTTCTAGCATTGACGTTCTAGGGGCCTCGCATAAAAGCTGGGTTGGCGTCCCCTATTCTACTGCCGCGTCAGGTTGCTAAGGGATCAGGCGCCGGCGTTGTCGAACCTGATGACGGCCTGCGGGACGAGGAAGCCGGAGCCGCTGAAGCCTTCGATGCTGCCAGGTTCAACGGGGCTCTCGCCCAGCAATAGACCAGGGAGATACGCGTAGCCGGTTGCCGTCGCTGGGTGTTCTGCTCCTTGCGCCTTGAAGGACCAGCCCGTCACGCTGTTGACGAATTGTACCCTAAGGGGGGAGGCGCCTCCCTCTAAAGACCGCACTTGAAGGTCAACCAGCGAGCCTCCGTACCTTAGCCGTATAGTTCTCTCAGCCTCGACTACACCGACCTGGATGCTGCCCGACGGAACGACTTGGACGATGCCCGGGAAGACCAACCTTAAGAGGAAGGCTGCTTGAGAGTTGTCCACGAATACTTGAACCGGGATGAACTCCATCTCCGAAGCCGCACCATCGTTGTCCGCGTCTCTCCACTCGTAGACGACAACCTGGCTGAACGAATCGAAAAACTTCGACTTCTCCACGTAAATTCCCTCGATCGCGAAGATAGTTCCTCTACTGGGTCCGTTTGAGGCGACGAAGAGGGCGCCTGCGGCGCGGACGACCACATCGCAGTTGGCTGCGGGTATCTCTACAGGGTTGATGGTCAGAGCTGAAAGGACGAGTGCAGCTACGACTATAACCATCATTACAGTCCTGCTGATCCCCCTACGCCCCCGAAGACCCGTCTATTATTTAAACACTTAAACATTTAAGCCTTACGCCCCCAGGGAGACTCGCAGAGCCACAAGAGAAGATCATCTCACGCCCCCTCTGGGACAGAAACCCAGATCGAACGCTTGACAAACGCGCTCTCACACACTCCGGAGCCGCCTCACAAGGAACAGCTATAACTGGTTGAGCTCGATCCTGGCCTCCTGAACTAGGAACCCTGTCAGCCAAGCCACCATCACGATGTCCTGCCCCTCAGAGACCAGGCCCTGACCAAGCTGTACGGACGCTACGGCCGGGAAGTGCATCCCCCTCACGTCCAGAGCGTACCGGCCAGTCTCGCCTGGGAAGTGAAACGAGAGTATCTGAGGCCTCACCGGCGTGAGAGCGTCGATGACCAGGCTGGTGTATCCCATCTCAACCCTCGCGTGCAACCCGACTTTACTCACGGTGATCGAGCCTACAACCGTGATCCTTGAGTCGTTGAAGACTAGGACGAGGAGAGGAAGCGCATAGGGACTATCTACGAAAATCTTCCACGGAACGGCTGAGGCAGGGTCCATTGAAGTCATGTTGTAAACGACGATCAGGTCGAAGGGGCCTACAAGCGACTCTTTGACGTGGATTCCCTCGACCGCCTTCCACTCCTCCTCCTGCGTCATGAGGATCGCCAAGGCGCTGTAGCCCTCGGCCCAGAGCCTCTTCGTCGAAGGCTTAGCGGCGGATGCCAGCATCGGCGTTGAAACGATGAGCAGGAGGCATAAGACTGCAAGACCTGTAGAGGGCTTCATCCTCATCCCCCTCTTCAGCCTCTTCACAGCCTCATCGCTAAGCGGCGGGTATGGACTTAAGTCTTCCTCACGATTGGTGTGTACTTCTGGAGGGCTAGTAGTATCTAAGAGGCTTAAAGTAGACCTTTCTCTTCTTCTTGGTCCTTGTCAAGTAGCCCATTCTGACGAGCTGGTTAAGGTAGATCGTCTCGACGCTCCTCGTTCTGTTAGACTTACCGGCGACCTCTTCGGCCGTCGCCTCCTTCAGCTCGTTCACGGCGAGCATCGTCCTCCGGAGGCTGTCGGGCAGGTTGAGAAGCTCCTGCACGCTCATGCCGGGGCCGGCCTTCTCTTGAGGCCTGCCTAGGGTCCGCTCTAGGACTTCTACTCGCCTCTCAAGCTCCTTTAGCTTCTCGATGATGTCGAAGCTCTGGCTCATGGCTTGGACCGTGCGCCTTTTCAAATCAACAGTTATACATGTTGACTTTTAAGCTATTCCCTCCTATGGGTAGGCTTCTTTATCCACCTACTAGGGCCCTAACGCCTCAGAGAGGCATCCAAGCCGCTGCAACGGTAGTAGGGATACGCCCAGTGGAGCATCAGCCGGAGGGAGGGCCCTCTCACGTATGATGAGCCCGGCAAGCCGCATCATGCATGAGCAAGGCCACACTGAAATCCCTTAAGTAGGTTAAAGGAGCGGAGCTGAAGCGGGAAAGGCTTAGAAGGCTGGAGCGGGCAGCTTCAGCCTAAGCCAAGCCTACACGCCATGGAGAGGCTGGGCTGAAGCTCAACACCTTTCACGGATGGTAACTCGATTGGTCGAGGAAAGCGTTAAGAGGCCCTGTCGGCCAAGGCAAGGCTGGAGACGACTTGAGTCGCGCGGGCTTCAAACCCGTCTTCACGGTTTTCGTGGATTACGACAATACGCTTCACGACACGGACTCCAAGTACGCTGAGGCGTTCGAAGGCTACCTAGGCATGACTGGCGACGAGTTCTTAGGCATCTACGTGAACAGGATCCACAGGGAGATCGTGCACTTCAAGTACCCCGACAGGCACGATGACCTAGACTTCCACGGGAGACTCGTAGCACAGTACTTCGGGAGACCCAAAGATGAGAGCCTCATCTCAGAGCTTAAGGCGAGATTCCGTAGAGCAGAGCAGGAATGCTTAAGGAGCCCGCTCTTCTTCCCGGATGTCGAAGGATTCCTCGTAGGGTTGAGGCAGAGGCGTTTCAAGGTTTGCCTTGCTACGGGCGAGGATTCGCAGGCTAAGGGAGCTGCCCTAAACCAGGCCTTTCCAGGCGGATATTTCGACTATATCTTCGGCGAGCGGGAACTCGGCGTCCTCAAGACTGAGCCCCAGTACTTCGTCAAGGCCCTAGAACTGACGGGCTCCAAGCCAGCCTCGACCGCCACCGTAGGCGACGCGCCCTTAACCGATATCAAGCCCGCTAAGGCCGTGGGTTTAAAGACGGTCTGGCTGAACAGACGAGGTGCCCTTATGCCCTACGAAAGCTTACGCCCCGACTACGAGGTCAGGAACCTTACGGAGGCTCTTACCGCCCTCGACAAGCTGGCTACTCTAAGCCGAGCCTAGACTCGCAAGCCGTCGGATGCTCAGCTACATCAGCTGCTTACCGCCCACTTCTCGGCCCCCTATCAGAAGGTGGACTAAGCGGTTAAGAGCATCTAAGGTCGGCGCCGTAGAGTACGTCCGAGAGGGTATCTGTCGAGCTGTGATAGGCGATGCTTGCAATACACTATCCGTTAAGCATTGCTCTCGGGTGTGGGTGAACTCATCCCCCATGGGGGACGAGTTCACGACGCTGAAGACGGTCTCCCCTCGCTCGACTTACTCGTACCTTAGGGCGACTATCGGCGGTACCTTTGAAGCCCTATAGGCCGGTATCAGTCCTCCTAGGGTTCCGACTGAGACTGCCATTCCGAGGGATTTGAGGATCAGTTGGAGCGTTATCGCGGGCTCTGCGGTGATGGAGAGTAACCCACCCATCGAGAATGACCCTGAAGAAGAGAGAACGTGCGCCCCGACGGTCCCTACTACTACGCCGAAGGCCCCCCCTATGATGCTCATGATAAGTCCCTCAGTCATTATAAACACGGTGATGTTTCTGCTAGAGAAACCGAGCGCCTTCAACACACCGATCTCCCTCGTTCTCTCGATGATTGAGGTGAACATCGTAGCCATAGTTCCCGTCACAGCGACGGCGAAGGCAGAGATCGAGAGAGAAAACAGCAAGAACTCCAGAATGTTCACGACTGAGCTTATCGCCTTTGCTATCTGTTGGAAAGCAATAACTTGAACAAGGTCCTTGTACTTATCTTTGATCGCCGCGGCGACCTTGTCTACGTGAGAGGGGTCGTCGGCGAGAACGAAGATGCCCGTATACTGGGCTAGCCCTAGTAGGCCTCTGCCGGCGGCTGAGGGGAGGAAGATGGTTCGGTCAGGGTTGACGACGAGCGCGCTGCCATGCTTCTGAAGTAGGCCGCATATCCTCAGCGAAACAGACTTGGATTCCAGCTTGTCTCCTTTCAGGACGTAGATCTTGACCGTTACGGCGTCGCCTACCTTGTAGAGTGGCTTCGCATCTGTGGTATGGGCGGCTTCGTATCCCAATACTCCGGACGTAGTCGCAGTCTTGAGTGGGAGCGTGCCATGCTCAAGCTCGAGACTTGTCATGGCGTTGAAGAGCACGTTCAGATCCGTCGCGTACAGGGAGACCTTCAGCTCCGTTCCGTCAGCTCGCCTAAACGCACCCTCCGTAGAATAGAAGGCCACAGCATGCTCTACGCCAGCCATCGTCTTCACGGTAGAGATCGTTGTATCGCTTACCGTGTACCCTCTTTGCGGGAAGACGACGATCATGTTCTCTCCAAGGGAGCCCAGCTGATCTAGGATTGTCTGGGAGTATCCTTCGGTGGTTCCTATGATAGTCACCATGGATGCGGGGCCTATAGCTATCCCAATTATGGTCAGGAATGCCCTGATCTTCCTCTCAGATAGTATGCTAAGGGCGAAACGTAGGACGTCAAGGGGCCTAATCAAAGGCTCACCTTGAGGTCTTGTTCTTAGTCCGCTGATACATCCTGTAGATCATGAAGCCGGCCCCCACCAGGAACAGCGTCGTCGCCGCGACAAGAGCCGTCTTGTAGATATCCTCCAGCCCGACACTCGTCTGAGCCTTAGGCTGAGGCTTCTCGGAGACCGTGATGTTCATTGGCTGTATGAGCGTTACGGGCTCATTGAAGACATCCCTGTACCTTATGACGAGGTAAATCGTCCTGTTTCCCATCATGTCTTTGAGGTTCGCTGTAAGACTCACAGGGACCTGTGCTCCCACGTCGACGTCGCCTACGTACGTGTAGTTCCCGCCGTCGGCTTTCAGCACCGGGCCTTCAAGCCAGGCCTCCACGTTCCTCGCCTTGTACGTTCCCAAGTTGAGTATCGTTGTGGAGACTGTCAGGGGTCCACCGGCGTACAGCGTCTCCGGCGAGGTCGTTGTTTCCATCAGCTTTATCTCAACGATGCCTTCAACGTATACTATGGCTGTCTGGTTGACCGTATGCCTATAACCGAGCATGTCAGTGAAGCTTATCGTCACCAGGATCGGCAGAGAACCCACGTAAGGCGTTTGAGGATTAGCTGAAGCTAACCAGCTTAACTCGTGTTCTTCCAGAGGCCCCACCTCGCGCAGATACTTCATCGACGAGGATACGGAGATGCCTTGGGGAACCCCTGTTATCGCGACGTAGACATCCTTCATCGGTGCGGTCCCATTGTTCCTTATGAAGAGCTCTATGGAAGCCGCCTTCGACCCGATCAGGAGCTTCGACGTGCCTTCAACCACGTCTACAGTCCGCGTTGAGCCTGGAAGCCGAAAGGTTAACTTCACAAGAGCCTTCTGCACGCCTCCCCACTGGTCAACGAAGTTGAGCCCCACGCTAAGGTTATGGTACCCTAACTGGGCCTCGTTACCTATGTCCGTCTTTATGGGCAACGCGAGGATATCGCCTAGTGCAGCCTCCGTCTGCGCTGCCGGCGCCCTTCCCGCCGCCAGATTCTGGCCTGAAAGAACGCTAATAACGTCCTGAACCTGCACTGTCGAAGAGAACGATGTAGGCGTGATGTTCACCTCGTTTGTACCGGTGATCGTCGAGATGAAACCTTCCGGCAACCGGACAGTGGCGTAGACTCCTCTCAACTGGGGTACCTCGTTATTCCTAACCAGAACGAGGAGCGTTGCCCCGGTGTTACCAGGACCCGGACTGTACCCTTGCCAGTCTGAGTATACCGGCTCGAACCCGCCGAGGCTGTTCACCGTTACGGTGACGTTACTCACCTCTCTAAGCCTAAGGTTGTCGCCTCCGCTGAGAAGCGTATACTCGATTAGGACTTCTCCACCGTAATTCCCAGGCGTGACTCCGCCAGCCACATTGACCCTGAAGGACAAGGTCGTCGTCTGCCATGAGGCTATGGTCCCCGACGCATAGGCTTGAAGGCCGTTAAGGCTTCCCTCCGAGAAACCCTCTGGAAGCGTAAGCTTCGCGGATACGCCGGCTATGGGGTACGGGGCCTCATTCGCCACGACGATGTTGAAGGTGGCGTTCTCCGTCCCAGGATACGCGGGGTAACCGTTCTGCCAACCGCTGCTGTATATACGCACGTACGGTCTCTCAACCGGTGTCCTGAACACTTCCGCGTGAAACGTGAGGCTACGCGTCCTGTAAAGGCGCGCCCCGTATACGTCGATGAAGTAGTTCTGGGTGACCGCGAAGCTGTGCATCCCCGGCCGCGTGTTGGGGTCTACGTTTACGTAGAAGATGGCTGAAGAGAAGCCTCCGCCAGCGATCGTTGCCCCCAAATCTACCTGGGAGATTACTGCGTCAAAGTTGTTTCCTACGGCTATTTCAACATGGGCGCCTTGAATAGCGTAGATGCCGTTATTCCCAAACTCTAGGGTTAAGGGTGCGAACCTTGAACCCGGGTAGACAGGCGTTGGGTTGCCCGGTCTGCCCCAATATGCGTTTACCAACGTGAGGGCTGAATCAAACCTCTCCGCGTCTTCGACGGTGATCGGGATTAAGACGCTCGTTGAGACTATGCTGTTGCCTGAGGAGGGGTTAACGTTGAACGTCAGGTTTAGGGGTAAGACGTATGCTCCCGGCGTGACGTTCTGGCTTATGTTGAAGCTGAAGGTCAGGGTGAAGGACGAGGCTGAAGGTATGGGCCCGGTGGCATGGCTGGCTCCAATAAGCTTGAAGCCTGAAGGCGCCTGTATGGATACCCCCAACCCAGAGAGCGTATCCTCGCCCCTGTTGACGAGCGTAATGGACAAGTCTAGGCCTCTTGCGCCAGGAAGAGCCACTGCCGGCCCACCGCTGAAGACCCATTCTACGCTTGCCACGTCCAGATAGAGTGAGACTCCGCTTACAGTAATGGGCAGGCTGACGTCTTGGCTTAACATGATCTGAGAGCCATCCTTGGAACCGGTGCTGAGGAACGTGGCCTGGCAATAATAGACGCCTGGCGCGATCGCGGAGCCCACGTAGATGGGCCCAATAGTCAGGGCTGCAAAGCCTCCGTAGCCGAGGTTTGGAGAGAGGGTTTGATTGATGACCGGATTGCCGTAGGGGTCTGTGAAACCGGAGGGCAAGCGGACGGTGGCAAGAACGTCGTTCAGCGTGGAGTCTCCCAAGTTTTGAAACTCAACGTTCAGAGAGACCTTCCTAGCGCCCGTGTAGGTCTTGTCGAAATTCTGCCATGAAACCCGGACGACTTGCAGACCCGCGGTGGGCATCCCTGAAACAGTGACTGTGACCGGTATCGTGTAGGAGGAGGTCGCCACGGCGTTGCCGTAACCTGTGAAGGTGGTGTTAAGTTGCAGTTGTACCGTGTAGCGGCCTGGTCCGGTTGAAAACGGTACGGAGATCCCGGTGAAGGTCAGGGTGAAGCTCTGCCCTGCCGCGATGTTAATGACGCTGCTTGTGGCCAAAGATGGGGAGAGGATTCCTGCGAGGTTAAGAGCAGCATCGACGCTGCTGATCGCGTCCGGCCCTAGGTTTATTACCGCGATGTTAAGGTTCAGGTTGCGCGAGCCGGGGGATGCGTTCAGCCGGGTACCTCCGGCGGCAGTCCAGTAGACCTCGTCGGTCTGGAAACTGTAGCTCGGGTAGGGGCTGACGGTGAAGCTGACGGTTACCTCTCCGCTTCCCTGAGCGTACGAGTCAGCGAAGAACACGTATGAGAGGTTCATCACCGCCTGATAATCTCCGGGCAGGGCGCTTTTCAGGACTGTAAGCGGGAAGCCCAGCTGGAATACTTCGCCAGCCTTCACATCGTAGCTTATAGTGCCGTTGCGTTGCGTGAAGCCCACCGAAGACGCGTCACCCTTCCCGTCGTAGCTCTGTACCCCGCTGGGCAGGTATATCGTCCCTGTGACGCTGACGAGGTCTCTTCCCAAGTCGTTTCTGACAAGCACGATGAGCATAACGTTTGAGCTTCCAGGGTAGACCTTCAACGGATTGTTCTGGCTTCCCCAATAGGAATTTATGAAGGTGAAGCCTCCCTGAGCTCTAACGGTGAGAGCCCAGCTGTTCGCGTAGAGCGTGAGGAGCAGGATGAGGAGCATGGTGCACGGGGGGGCTCTTGCTCTAGTATTCATGAATCGTCACCGTTTCTCCTCTTTCCTCCTCTCCTACCCGGCTTCCTCTTCACGCCTTATGCGTTGAACGGGCTTCAGCCGCAGCCTCGTTAAGGCTTGTGTTTGCGCCGGCTGTTGGTTGCGGGTGAGGGATGCTGACAAAGAGGCTCTCCGACGTTCTTCCGTCGTGTAGCTCTTCGCCTATGATTCTTCCGTCCCTTATGAACAGCCTCCTCTTGGCGTACGCTGCGACCTCCGGGTTATGTGTGACCATGATAATCGTCTTACCCGCTGCGTTCAGTTCTACGAAGGTTTGAATTATGACCTTCGAGGAGGCTGTGTCAAGGTTGCCTGTCGGCTCATCGGCGAGGATGATCTCCGGGTCTCCTATGATAGCTCTAGCTATAGCTACTCTCTGCTGTTGACCTCCGGAGAGTTGGTTAGGCTTCTTGCGAAGCCACATCTTCTCACCGCCGATCATCTCTAAGGCTTTTCCAACCATCTTTACCCGTTCATCGCGCGGTATCCCCCGGAGCATCAAGGCGATCTCTATATTCTCGAGCACGCTCATCCTGTTGATCAAGTTGTACTGTTGGAAAACGAAGCCTAGCTTCTCATTCCTCAACCTCGAAAGCTCCACGTCGCCAAGCCTAGATGTATCTACGCCATCAACGATGACGTTCCCGGTGGTGGGCTTATCAAGTAACCCTATGATATTCATTAGAGTGGTCTTACCATGGCCTGAGGGGCCCATGATCGCAACGAATTCCTGCTCCCGAACTTCCAAGTCGATATCCCTCAAGGCCCAGTACTCGGTCCCACCTGCCAGCAAATAGGACTTCGACACGTTCTTAAGCTCCACTAGCCTTCTCTGAGCCATAGGAGTGCACTCCAAGAGAGACCGCTGCACTGAAGCTTTCCTTTCACTTCCGCTTCTTAAACCCTGTCCATCCATAAACACAGCCCTCCTCCATCCCGGCCAGGTCACGAGGGCGGAGGGGCAGACAGTAGGAACTAGAGGGCGCCACCGAGGCGAGCAACATACAAGTCCATTTCAATCGGTTTAAGGACTCTGACAGCGGAGACCTGTGAAGAATACCATTCACCGGGATTTATAGCCGTGACGGTAAGAAGCTCATTCACTTAGCCTGTGTCATATCTACTCAATAGGAGGCCCCAAGCCGCTACTCACATCCGAGTACTCATGATGCTCAGGGTGTAAGTGGATGCCCTTAGCCACTCGGAAGATCGATGGTCACGCGATAGGCGACGGAGCGCGACCTGAAAGCAGGGTTGGTCCTCGGAGAGAAGCTGCTCCCTGACTTCTCACCCGCCTTATACCTAGGTCTAGGGCTGGGAGAGATTAACCGCGCAGCATGCGAGGCCCCTGCTTTAGGAAAGTCTTAAACAGCCGGGGCAATTAGCCTGCGACGATGAGCTGGGCAACATCAAGGACGGCTTCGGAGCCGCTCCTTGTAGGCCTTGACGTAGGGACGACTGGCTGCAAATGCCTAGTCTTCACTAAGGACGGCAGGGTTGTCTCCTCTGCCTACGCGGAGTACCGGCTCTACCATAGGCGGCCGAGCTGGTCGGAGCTAGATCCAAACGAGGTGTGGCAGGCTATCCTTCGAGTTCTGAGGGGCGCTGTCGGAAGCCTCGGTGAGAATGCCCGAGCGATCCAAGCAGTATCAACCTCTGTGCTGGGCGAAGCCTTCTTCCTCGTAGACGAAGAGGCTCAGCCGCTCTGTTGGAGTATGACTACGTTCGACGCTCGCGCCGCCGCCCAGGTCCGCTGGTGGGAGGAGAACCTCGGCAGTCGCGAGATGTACTCACGGACCGGACAGCCGTTATCCGGAGATATGCCGATCTACACGTTGCAGAAAGCTCAGTGGCTGAGGGAGAACGAGCTGTCAACGTGGGCTAAGGCGAAGAGGCTTGTCTGCTGGCAGGATTACGTCAACCTGAAGCTGTGCGGCGTCCCCGTGATGGACTACTCGCTCGCCTCGCGGACGATGATGTTCAACATCCGGAGGCGGAAGTGGGATGCTGAGATACTGAGGATGGCAGGGCTCGACGAGTGTCTACTCTCAGACGTTGCTCCCTCAGGCACTATTGTAGGCGAGGTCTCCTCTTCAGGCGCCTCGGAGACAGGTCTCCCGCGTGGATCGCTGGTGGTAGCAGGCGGCCACGACCAACCCTGCGGCGCGCTAGGAGTTGGGCTGCTGCAGCCCGGCCCGGTGATGGACGCCACGGGCACCGTCGAGTGTGTCGCGGCAGTCCAGGAGGAACTGAAGCTGACCGAGGAGATGCGGCTGCAAAGTTTCTCCGTCCAATGTTACGTAGAAGGCGATCGGTATCTGGTCTTCGGTTTCAACCCCAGCGCTGGCGTGATACTACGCTGGTTCCGAGACAACTTCGGCCAACTCGAGAAGACGGAGGCTGAGATGAAGAAGGTCGACGCCTACGATCTCCTGATCCAGCAGGCGGAGAGGGCTCCTCCAGGCTCACTAGGCCTGATGATGTTTCCGTTCTTCGAGGGAAGCGGAAGCCCGCGTTTCAGACGCGACGTTTCAGGCGTCCTCGTCGGACTGACGCTCGCTCAAGGAAGAGGGGAAGTCATTAGGTCAATCCTGGAAGGCGTAACTCTCGAGCTGCGGAACATCGTAGAAGCGTTAGAGGCCCATGTGGCTGAGGCAAGAGAGCTGAGGGCGATCGGCGGCGCGGCGAAGTCGAGGTTCTGGCTTCAGCTGAAAGCGGACGTGACTGGCCGACCCATCGTCCTGCCTGAGGTGCAGGAGGCAGCCGCCCTCGGAGCCGCGATGCTTGCAGGCGTCGGGGCGGGCGTCTACAAGAGCTTCGAGGACGCGGCGGAACACGTGTATGCTGTGAAGGAGGCCTTCTCCCCCAGGCAAGAGTCAGTCCGGTTCTACGAGCAACTCTACGCGCGGTATAAGAAGCTTCACGAGAAGATGCATTCTCTGATGCTTTAAGCCGGTCGCTTCCTTGGCTGAGGTTATGAGGCTAGAGTATTCTAGCTATTGGTGGAGGGCCCCTAAACCTTAACGTTGCAGCATGGAGCTGATCGGCTCCTTTGACTTAAGATCACCCTTTGGAGGAGTTGGATGAACCTCCGGTACTCGGGTAGGCGGTCAGTCTGCAGCGGTGCTCCTTCCCAGGTCCTCGTTCACCCTGGCGTAGCTGTGGTAGAACCTGTAGAGGCTCAGCCAGCTACGGACCTGGCTCAGGTCGCAGTCCTCGCGGAAGCAGGCGGGGAGCGGTCGTCGAACGCCTCAGCCCGGCCCCTCAG